>VGEN01000039.1 GCA_016869285.1 Alphaproteobacteria bacterium | reverse complement strand
AGAACCAGCAGATCACCGTTGGCCAAAGCCTTGACGTCGACGGGGCGGTAGTCGCCGCGGCGCCGGTACATAGCGTCGCGCCAGGTGCCGGCGCTGCCGATCCATGCCCTCAGCATGCCGGCGGCTCGCTCGTCGGTCTCGCTGATCAGGATGATGCGGCCGTCGGGCAGCCGGGCCATGGACTCGATGCCGCCATTGGCGGGCTGGCGAGAGATCTCGCGCGGCGCCACCTGCGGCTCGCCGCGCGAGCGCCAGGGCTCCGGCCCGGCATAACGGGCAAGGCGATGGACCTGCTCGAAGGCGACGAGAAAGCTGCCGTCAGGCAGCTTCTCCAGCGCCTCGGCATCGCCGGCGCGCTTGACGGTGAAGGGGTTGCCGCCACGGTCGAGGATCGGATGGATCTCGGCGTCGGAGACGCCGCGGAGTCGACCGGCCTCGTCGCGCTGCAGGCGTGCCACCAGCCATTGCCCGAGATCCGAGACCGCAACGAGCCGCTGCCCCCCTTCGTCGATGACAAGGCCCGAGTAGCCGCCGAACCGCGCGTGTCCGCTCGACAGCTCGAAGCCGGCGACGAAGTCGAGTTGGCCGATCCGTGTGACCTTGGCGTCGCGCGGATGGAGGTCGACGGCCTGAGTGGAGAGGCGGAGCGGCTCCGCTGCTGCCGGGAATGCCAGGAGCAGCGCCGCGAAGATGATGCGACGAAGGTTCAGGACGAGGCCCCGGGGATCCGCCGCCGGACCTTGGCCGCCAGCCTGCGCATCGAGCGGTCCTCTATGCCGAGCCGGTTCAGGTGGTCGACGGTGTTCAGCAAGTAGTCGCGGCACGGACCGATGCGACCCGCGGCGCGCGCAATGACGTCGGCGGTCTTTTCCTCCGGCATCTTCTGGGCGTAGCGGTCGTGCGTGCGGTTGATGATGAAGGCGATGGCGGCGATACCGCCGTGTTCCGTCGCGGCCCGGACCCAGGTGGGCACATAGGCGTTGCTGACCATCTCGCGGCGCCACAGCACGTCGGTTTCGCTCTCGATCATCTCCGGAGCGATCCGGAGAAGAACGCCGCGGCATGAGCCGCCGCGATCGAGTCCGAGCATCAGGCCCGGACAGTCGGGAGAGCCGCGACCGAGCGTGGTCCACAGGCAGAATCGGCGATGCCAGCCATGCACGGTGCCGATGCGTCGCTCGACGAAGTGAAAGGCCGGGTTCCAGATCAGCGAGCCGTAGCCGAAGATCCAGATGTTCTTCGACGGTGCCTTGGCGAGGACCGCGTGGCGCGAGGCCGCCAGCTCTTCGTCGGACAATGCCAGGAAGCTGCTGCCGGCTTCCCGCGCCATCTGCTGGACCCAGCCGCTCTTGATCTGCTCGCGGGTCAGGCCCATCAGATCGTCCCGACGCCCGGAAGCTTGAGCGCGGGCGGGAAGGCGGAAATGCCGAAGGTGAAGCCCAGGAGATTGACCTCGACGCCTTCGGTCTTTGCCAGCGTCAACCCGGCCAGGCCGAAAAGCGAGAGCTGAAGGCCGGTCCCGCTCGGCGCCGACCCGAGCACGGATCCGCCGGGGAGGTAGTCCTTGCCGATCGCAGTCGGTGGCAGAGAGAGGCGAAGTTCGGGCACTTCACGCGCGACGAAGGCAGTGAAGGTGTTGCTATTGGGGCCTGGCCAGGTGGTGTAGCTGGAGGGGTAGGGGTAACGCTCGACCGCCGCCTTGACCTTCTCGATCATCGCGTCGACGCCCGGACCGCGCAGATCGGCGATAAGCTCCGGGTAGGCACCGAACCAGTAATTGTCAGGGCCTGTGCGGTCGATGCGGACAGCCGGGGCGCCGTTGTCGACACCCCAGCCCATGACCTCGTAGCGCGAGTAGCGCTCGGCATCGCTCGGCTTGACCACAATCCAGGTATGGACGGCGAGCGCCCGGCGCCAACCGACGGCGCGGGCGGCATAGACCTGGATCACCGCTTCCCGCGTGGCCTTGGGGTCCGGGGCCTGACCGGAGGAGTCACGACGCGCTGCGTACCAAGGCACGTCCGCCGGTCGCTCGGACTGGCCGGCGGCGAAGGCGATCGGCAGGAGGAGCAGAAGCGCGAGAGCGACGAGGAAGACCTTCATCGTGGACGGAGCATAGCATGACGGGTTCGGTCTACGGGAAGGGGCCGTATCGCTGCAACCGAGGCTGTAGCCTTTGCCCGGAGCCGCTATAAAGGCGCCGGACAATAAGAAAGCCGGAAAGGGTGGTTCCGAATGTACAAGCTGTTCTATTCGCCGGGATCGGCAGCGATGGCGCCGCATGCGCTGCTTGAGGAGATCGGTGCGCCGTTCGAGCTCGTTCGGGTCGATACCAAGTCGAACGAGCACAAGAAGCCGGAGTACCTGAAGCTCAATCCCAACGGCCGCGTGCCGACCTTGCTCGATGGCGATCAGGCTATCTACGAGACGGCAGCGATCATGCTGCACCTCGCCGACAAGCATCCGGGCTCCGGTATGGCGCCCGCCGTCGGAACCGCCGACCGTGCGCGCTACTACCAGTGGCTGGTCTACATGACCAACACCGTGCAGGAAGCTTATATCGAGTATTTTCATCCGGACTACTACGCCAAGACTGAATCGGGGCAGGCCGAGGTGAAGGCCGCATCCGAGGCGCGGCTGCAGCCGATGTTCGCGATCCTCGACAAGGCGCTAGAGAAGGGGCCGTATCTTCTCGGCTCGACCTTCAGCGGCGCTGACATCTTCCTGATGATGATGGCGCGCTGGAGCCGGAACATGACGAAGCCGGCAGTCACCTACCCCAACATCAAGCGCTGCGTCGACCAGGTGCTGGCGCGGCCGGCGGTCCAGCGCATGATGAAGACGCAAGGGCTCACCTGATTGTGGTGCCGTAGTCCACAGGAGATCGTACATGGCGTGGATGAGCCGCGTCGTCGTTGTTCTTCTTCTTTTCGGAGTGTCTGTCGCGATGGCCGCTGATCTCGTTGATTTCGATGCGAAGGAGTCCAAGGTCGTTGTCACGTCGCCGGAGTTCTCCGGCATCGCCGCCAACACCGCCCGGCGCCGGCCGCCGACCGCGGGCGCTCCCGGACTCGAGTACTTGGTCTTCGCCGACTCGGTTCGTGTCGCCGTCGTGAATCATCAATGGAGCGAGACGCCGGTCTCGTGGCCCGAGATCGACCTCGTGCAATACATCGGCACGGTCAATCCGGGCGGCACGCTCGAGAAGAAGATCGGCGCCTCGGCCCCCTATGCACGCGGCGGCGCCATCGGCCGGCTGACGCAGTTCAGCGCGCATGAGGGCAATGAAGGCGTCACTTGCGTCGCCTATGGCATCAAGGCCGTTCGCAATCGGGTGACGGGATTCATCTGCCTGCCCGGAACCGCGCCGATGACCGAGGACGAGGCGCGGCGGCTGGTCAACAGCGTCGGCGTCATCGGCGCGTTGCCGCCAGCGTGATGGGTTGCGTCGTCTAACCCAGCTCGGCGAGGACGAACTCGTCGGTCTCGATTCCGCGCCGCCGCTCGAGCGCGGCGACACCGGTTGCCGTGGCGCCAAGGCGCCGCAGCGCCCAGGCAGCCGCTCCGCGGACAAGTGGCGCCTCGTCGTCGAGCAAGCGTTCGGCGACGGCCGACAGCGCCGGCTTGCCGCTGTTGCCGATCGCGATCAGGACGTTGCGCACGAAGCGGTTGCGGCCGAGGCGCTTCACCGCCGAGCCTGAGAACAGGCTGCGAAAACCGGCGTCGTCGAGCATTGCCAGCTCGGCGAGGCGGGGCGCCGTCAGCTCGCTTCTCGGCAGCAGGCCGGGCTCCGTTGCCGCGCGCGCGAACTTGTTCCAGGGGCAGGCGGCGAGGCAATCGTCGCAGCCATAAATGCGGTTGCCGAGCAGCGGGCGAAGCTTCGCCGGGATCGGGCCCTTGTGCTCGATCGTCAGGTAAGAGATGCAGCGCCGCGCATCGAGCCGGTAGGGGGCGGGAAAGGCAGCGGTAGGGCAGGCGTCCAGGCAGGCGCGACACGCGCCGCAGTGATCGTCATGGGCGGCATCGGGCTCGAGCGCGAGATCGGTGAAGACCTCGCCGAGGAAGAGCCAGGAACCGAATTCGCGCGAGACGAGGTTGGTGTGCTTGCCCTGCCAGCCGATGCTCGCGCGTTCGGCGAGCGGCTTCTCCATCACCGGCGCGGTATCGACGAAGACCTTCACCTGGCAGGTGCGGTTCTCGACGAGCCAGCGTGCGAGCGCTTTCAGGCGGCTCTTGACGATCTCGTGATAGTCGCGGCCGCGTGCATAGACGGAGACGATCCCGGTCCCGCCCTCGCCGAGATTCGCGTTTGGCGTCTCCGGCGATCCGTAGTTCATGCCGAGCACGATGACGCTCCTCGCTTCCGGCCATAGCGTCCTCGGATCGCCGCGGCGATCGGCCTTGGCGGCAAGCCAGCCCATGTCGCCGTGCAGGCCCTGGTCGAGATAGGCTGCAAGGTTCTCGCGCGCCATATCGGAAAGCGCCGCCGGAGCGAAGCCGACCGCGTCGAAGCCGAGAGCAAGCGCCTTCTCCCGGATCGCCGCCTTCGTGTCCATCGCTATCCGCGACCTCGGTAGGACTGGACCTCCTGGGGCGGTATCCACAGGTTCTTCGGCGGCGGACCCGACTGGTAGAACACGTCGATCGGCATGCCGCCGCGCGGATACCAATAGCCGCCGATGCGGAGCCACACGGGCTTCAGGCGATCGCGCAGGCGCGTTGCGATCTCGACCGTGGTCGCTTCGTGGAAGCCGGCGTGGTTGCGGTATGAGCCGAGATAGAGCTTCAGCGCCTTGCTCTCGATCAGCCACGCCTTCGGCACATAGTCGATGACCAGATGAGCGAAGTCCGGCTGCCCGGTGAACGGGCACATGCAGGTAAATTCGGGTGCGGTGAAGCGCACGACATAACGTTCGCGCGGATGCGCATTCGGCACGCGGTCGAGCACGGCCGCCTCAGGCGAGGTCGGCGCCGGCGTCGGCTTGCCGAGATATGTCAGCGTTGTCTTCGTCATCCTGGCCCTTCCGGCTGCTCGGCGGCTTCCCATCGGCGGGCGACCTCCTCGAAGCGGCCCGCTTCGATCGCCTGGCGCAGCTCTGCCATCAAGTCCTGATAGTGCTGGAGGTTGTGCCAGGTCAACAGCATCGGCCCCAGCATCTCGTTGGCCTTGAACAGGTGGTGCAGATAGGCGCGGCTATGTCCCCGGCAGGCCGGGCAGCGGCAGGCGGTATCGAGCGGCTCCTCCGCGCCGGCATGGCGGGCGTTGCGGATGTTGAGCGTGCCCCCGCGGACGAAGGCCTGGCCCGTACGCCCCGACCGCGTCGGCATGACGCAGTCGAACATGTCGATGCCGCGGCGGACGGCGCCGACGATGTCGGACGGCCGACCGACGCCCATCAGGTAGCGTGGCCGGTCCTTGGGCAAGCTCGGCAGGGTCGCCTCCAGCACCTCGAGCATCGCCGCCTGACCCTCGCCGACGGCGAGCCCGCCGACGGCGTAGCCGTCGAAGCCGGTGGTCGCGAGCTGGGTCACCGAACGCTGGCGGAGCTTCGGATAGACGCTGCCTTGGACGATGCCGAAGAGGCCGTAGCCTGGCCGCGCAACGAAGGCCTGCTTGCAGCGTTCGGCCCAGCGCATCGAGCGCATCATCGAGTGCTCGGCCTCGTCCTCGGTCGCCGGGAAAGGCGTGCACTCGTCGAGCACCATGGTGATGGTCGCATCGAGCAGATGCTGGATCTCGATCGCGCGCTCCGGCGTCAGATGATGCCTGGAACCGTCGAGGTGCGACTTGAACACCACGCCTTGCTCGTCGATGGTGCGGAGATCGGCGAGGGACATCACCTGGAAGCCGCCGGAATCGGTGAGGATCGGCCCGGGCCAGTTCATGAACTTATGCAAGCCGCCGAGCGCCGCGACCTGCTCGGCGCCCGGGCGCAGCATCAGGTGGTAGGTGTTGCCGAGGATGATCTGCGCGCCTGTGAGCGCGACCGAATCCGGATGCATCGCCTTGACCGTGCCGGCGGTGCCGACCGGCATGAATGCCGGCGTGTTGATCATGCCATGCGCGGTCGAGATGCGACCGCGTCTGGCGGCGCCGTCGGTCGACTTGAGCTCGAAGCTGATCGTCACGAAGCGCGCTCCAGGAGCGAGGCGTCGCCATAGGAGTAGAAGCGGTAACGCCGCGATATCGCATGCGCATAGGCTGCCTTCATTCGCTCGAGCCCGGCGAAGGCGGCGACCAGCATGAACAGTGTCGAACGCGGCAGATGGAAGTTGGTGAGCATGCGGTCGACGAGCCTGAAGGCATAGCCGGGCGTGATGAAGGCGTCGGTCTCGCCAGAGAATGGCCTGAGCCGGCCGCCGATGCCGGCTGCGGTCTCGAGCAGGCGGACGCAGGTGGTTCCGACGGCGAGCAGCCGGCCGCCGGCAGCCCGCGCGGTATTGACCCTGTCTGCCGTTTCGGCGGTCACCTCGCCCCACTCGGCGTGCATCGGGTGATCGTCGGTATCCTCGACCTTGACCGGCAGAAAGGTGCCGGCGCCGACATGGAGCGTGACGGTCAGGATCGGGATGCCGCGCGCCGCCACGGCGTCGCGAAGCGCCGGGGTGAAGTGAAGCCCCGCGGTCGGCGCGGCGACGGCGCCGTCCTTGGCCGCGAAGAGCGTCTGGTAGTCCTTGGCGTCTTCCGTTGTGTCCGTACGCCTAATGTAAGGAGGCAGCGGCATATGGCCGTGGGCTGACAGCAACCTCATGACCTCGGCATCGCTTGCCTCGAAGTCGACGACAATCTCGCCGCCCTCGTGCTTCTCGGGCACGAAGAGCGTTGCCTCGCCGAGCGAGAGGCGATCGCCGGGCTTGAGCTTCTTCGCCGGGCGGGCAAAGGCGAGCCAGAGTCCGGGCGCGACGCGCTTGTGCAGCAGTACCTCGATCTTCGCCTCGCCGCGCCTGGCAAAGAGCCTGGCCGGGATCACGCGCGTATCGTTGACGACAACGACGTCGCGCGGACCGAGCAGGGACGGAAGATCGCGCACGATGCGGTCCTGAAGAGTATCACCGACCACGAGCATCCTGGCCGCATCGCGCGGCCGGGCCGGACGGTCGGCGATCAGCGCCTCAGGCAGGTCGAAATCGAAGGCGTCGACCCGCATCAGGCCGTGACGTTGTCGAACGGCCAGACCGGCCGGCGGACCTTCTTGAACATATCTTTGGAGAAGCGTTCCGAGCAGAGCGACCTCGAGTCCACGAGCACGACCTCGCGCGCAATCGGCTCGAAGGCAGCGCGGAAATGGTGCATCGACTTGACCACAACCGTGTCCTTGCGCGTCGGGTCGATGCCCATCGAGGTGAAATTGCCGAGATCGTTGCCTTGACCGTTGTTGGTGATGACGATGATCTCGATGCCGTTGAGGCCGCCGAGGCGCAGCACCATGCAAGGGCCGTAGTCGCGGCGCACGCCGCCGCCCATCGGGCCCCAGGCGATGAACTTGCCGTCGGTCAACGCCGCGACCTCGGCCTCGAGGTCGATCGGCGGGCCGCCGAAATTAGGATCGGTCTTGCCGCCGAGCTTGAGCTTCACCGTCTTGCCGACACCGGCTTTGATGCCCTGCTGCACGGCCTCCGGATCGCAGATCGCGTGGAAGCCGACATTCTTACAGCCGGCGTCGATCAGCCCCTTGAGCACGGCGGTCGAGTCGCCATAGCCGCCGCCGCCCGGATTGTCCGTGTAGTCGGCGATCACCAGCGGCTTTTTCGAGCCTTCGCCGGCCTTGGCCATGGAGATGACCCTGGCGACCGGAAGGAGCTCGATGCCGACATAGTCGCGCTGCTCCCAGGCATAGTCCATGAAAGCTTCGGCGATCTTCTTTCCCTCCGGGTCGTTGCCGTCGACGGTGACAGTCACGGTCGGGCCGACATCGCGGATGTCGGAATGGGTGAATCCCGAGCAGATCGAGATCAGGTGGATCTTGCCTTCGGCCTCGATCGCGTCCGCGCGGTCGAGCAGCACGCGCATCGGGCCCCTCTGCGTGCGGCCCATGTCGAGGCCGTGGATCATCGGCCTGGTGGCAATGAAGGTCTTCGGCTTCGCCTTGCCCTGGAAGGTCTTCTGCAGCAGGTCGCAGGCCTGCCAGGAACGCTCATAGGCGTCGATGTGAGGATAGGTGCGGAAAGCGATCAGCGCGTTGGCGAGATCGGCCATCTGCTGGGTCACGTTGGCATGCAGGTCGAGCGTGACCATGATCGGCACGTCCGGGCCGACCCTGGCACGGATGCGCCTAAGCAGCTCGCCCTCGCCGTCCTCGTGGGAGTCGACGACCATGGCGCCGTGCAGGTGCAGCACCATGCCGTCGACCTTCGGACCGTCGAGCGCCTTCAGGATCATGCCGGCAACCGTATCGAAGGCTTTGTCGGTGACGAGGCCCGAGGGATTGGCCGAGGCGCTGACCGGATGGACCAGCGTCCAGCCGTACTTCTCCGCCGCCTCGAACATCGCGCCCATCGCCGAGCGCGTGCTCTTGTAGACCTCCGGGATCTCGTTCTCGTGGTAGAAGGCGCGTTTCTGGAAGGCTTCGAGCGGCGTCGGCACCTTGGAGAAGGTGTTGGTCTCGTGCATGAAATAGGCAGTGAGCACGCGCTTGGTCATCGAGGGGGCCTCTCGGATCTTGGAAACGGCGTGTATCGTGCAGCATAGCAGCGCGACGATGCGAACTCACAAAAGACATTCCGTTTGGCCGATAGTTGCCGGTGCGCGCGAGTAGCCGGGCAGGTGCTACGGCCAGTGCTGATCGAAAGCGAAGGACAGCTGGCGATGATGCTTGATCGCCAGGAGATATGCCGTTCCTTCGGCGGCCGTGTAGAGAATGAGATAGTCACCCGCCAGATAGTCTCGAAGGCTTTTCGAGCCGGCGCGCGACGAGAGTCTTGCGATCCGGTCCTGTGCCTCGATCGAAAGAGCCGACCGGCTCAGAAACGGCCTTCCCATCTCAAGGTGGCGTTCGAGATGGGCGATGACGGTCGCGTCCAGCTCGTCGATCAGCTCGTCATAGGCGACCGGCGCGTCGGCCTCTATCCAGAAGGCTCGAATCTCTCCGAGGTTAGCCCGCCTTATTCACAGCGATCATGAATAGCTGATTTTTCGCGGCAATTGAGAATCGAGGCTGCCACGGTTTCAAGGCCTTGCGATATCAGCCATGTGAGCGCCCACTTGGTTTTCTTGAGAATAGCTAAAATCATCGTGAATAAGCTCGGTTAGCCTCGAAATTGGCGGTAACTCGGACGGTGGCGCTGCGAGCCACGGCTCAGCGGCGCCGGGCGGCAGCCAGAGCCTTCCGGGCATCTTTCGTGCGGCCTGCCTCGACGTCGGCGAGCCCCTTCTCGGCCTCTTCAAGAAGGATCAGATGGATGCGCTCCCGCTCCAGCCGGTGATAATGGTCCAGCCGATCGGCGTCGATCAGGGCGACATAGCTTTCGCCGTTCTTGGTGATGATCTTCTCGGCTCCCGCCTTCACCTCGTCGGCGAGCTCGGAAAGATTGGCGCGAGCCTGGGTGAAAGGGACGATGTCGCGTGCCTTCACGGCCATCAGCTTCTCCGTTCAGTGCACAGCATTCTGTACAAAATAGTGTAATGCCGACACGGCGGCAAGCGCACTTGAGCGCTGGATGCGTCTCGGCGGTCGAAGGCTCGTCGTCTCGGTTGCGTTCGCCGGCAACAGGTTCGATTTCGGGAGGCGAGGCCAGGCGCGCCGGCGACGAGCGTGCGATCCCGGCTGGCTGCGACAAGATGGATAGGCTGGCGCGACAGACCGACGCGGCGCCGTGCGTTATCCTGCGGGGGGCCGGCCGCAAGGGCGTCGAGAAAGGGCCAAGTGATCGGCGAGGTGACTGAAGACCAGTCGGCGGTTCTCGCGCTGCTCACCCGTCCGGGCACCTACGGGCTACCAGCCGGCGAAGCGGTCCAACGGATCGACACGCACACGAGCCACATCTTCTTGGCCGGCAGCCGCGCCTACAAGATGAAGCGGGCGGTCCGCTACCCCTATCTCGACTACGGCACGCTCGACCGCCGACGATGGGCGGTCGAGCGCGAGGTCGAGCTCAACCGCCGCACGGTGCCGTCGCTCTATCTCGGCGTCATCGCCGTGCGCCAGGCGCTCGGCGGCGATCTCTACCTTGATCTCGATGGAGCTGGCTGCGGGGCAGCAGCCGAGTGGCTGGTGCTGATGCGGCGCTTCGCCGCCGACGCCCTGCTCGACTATCGCGCCGAGCACGGGCTGCTGACGCCGGATCTGATGCGCCTGGCGGGGGCTTCGATTGCCGCCTTCCACCGTACCGCCGAGGTCACGCCCGACGGCGCCGGCAACGCCTCGATGCGCGCCGTGATCGCCGAGAATTTCGAGGAGTTCCACGATCAGACCTCCCTGTTCGAGCCGGGGGCGGTGGCCCGGCTCGAGAAGAGCACCTGGCCGGTCTTCGATGCGGTCGCCGGGCTGCTCGACCGCCGCCGCGCCGCGGGGCATGTGCGCCAGTGCCATGGCGACCTCCATCTCCGCAACATCTGCATCGTCGACGGTGTGCCGATGCCGTTCGACTGTATCGAGTTCAACGACGATTTCGCCCGCATAGACGTGCTCTACGACCTCTCTTTCCTGCTGATGGATCTCGCGCATCGCAACCTCGTCGAGCTCGCGAACGTTGTCGTCAACGAGTACGCCAAGGACGGGCGCGCGCTCGACGGGCTTGCGGCGCTTCCCCTGTTCATGTCGACGCGTGCCGCGGTCAGGGCCAAGGTCGCCGGCGCGGCGATCGCGGTCGGCGGCCCGGCCACGACCTCCGCGCGGGGCGAGATCTCGGCCTACCTCGCACTCGCCTCCCGGATCCTGGCGCCCTCGCAGCCGCTTGTCGTCGCGGTCGGCGGACTCCCGGGGACCGGCAAGACCACGGTCGCCCGCAGGGTTGCGCCGCATCTGGGAGGCGTTGTCGGTGCCCTCCATTGGCGGAGCGATGTCGTCCGCAAGCAGCTCGCCCAGGTGGACGAGCTCACCCGGCTTCCCGGCGACAGCTACACCAGAGAGGCGAGCGACCGGGTCTATGACGAGATGCTGCGGCGTGCCCGCGACACGATCCGGGCTGGCCACCCGGCAATCCTCGATGCCGCCTTCCTCAGCGAGAGAGAGCGCGGCGCGGCCGAGGCGATGGCACGCGAGACGGGGGCTGCCTTTGCCGGCTTCTGGCTGGAGGCGCCCGTCGAAGAGCTGCGCCGCCGGCTCGCGGCACGGACAGGCGATGCCTCCGACGCGACGCCGGAGGTCCTCGACAAGATGCTGCGATACGAGCCGGGGACCGTCACCTGGCATCGGCTGGACGCGCTCCAGCGGCAGCCTGAGCGCAATCTGCTCTCGCATCTCAGGCGAGCCGGCTTGGAGCCTTTCGGAGTAGTAGCAGCGGCTGAGGCCGTGGCTACTACTCCGAAAGGCTCCTAGGCCGGCTGCCGATCGGCGGTCGAGGACTCGTTGTCGCGGCGGCGCTCGTCGGCGACGCGTCGGACCTCGGCGTCGAGATCGGGGGCGCCCGCGGCGAGCTGGCGGAACTCGGCGGCGCCAAGATGCAGGAGCTCGCAGCCGGTGCCGGCACGCACCGTGGTCGAGCGCTTGCCGCCGTCAAGCAACGCCATCTCGCCGAAGAAGTCGCCGCTCTTGAGCATGACCGTGTGGCCCGGCGCCTCGACCAGCAGCTCGCCGGTGACGATGAAGTACATGCCGTCGGCCTCTTCGCCCTTGCGTACCACGGTCGATCCGGCCTCGATGCGGACGGGCCTGAGCACCAGCGCGACGCTGGCGATGCGGGAAGCGGTCAGGTGGCGGAACAGCGGCACCTTGGCGACGAGCTGCCAGGTGACGATGAAATCGCGCCGGCGCAGCTCCTCCATGAAGCCCGAGGCGATGATGCCGGCCGGCATGGCGAAGGTCAGGATGCCGAGCACGGCGCCGAGCGCGCCGGTGGCACGGCCGAGCGGCGTGATCGGCGCGATGTCGCCGTACCCGACGGTTGCCAGCGTGACGATGCCCCAATAGAAGGCAGCCGGAATGCTGCCGAACTTGTCCGGCTGCGCCTCGCGCTCGGCGACATAGGCCAAGGTCGAGATCAGGAGCAGGACCACGGTGATCACGCAGAACGTCGCGATCAGCGGGCGCCGCTCGGCGCGGATCACGGCGAAGATCGTGTCGAAGGCGCCGGTGAAGCGCAGCAGCTTGAAGAGGCGGAGCACGCGGAGGATCAGCGTGAACTCCCAGGCGCCGCCGAAGACGAGCTCGATGTAGCTCGGCAGGATGGCGACGAGGTCGATGATCGCGAGCGGTGTCAACGCGTGCCGCAGCCGCCAGGTCCAGGGCGAGTCATTGACGGAGCGCGGGTCCTCGACCGAGACCCAGGCGCGGGCGAGGTACTCGACCGTGAAGATCAGAACCGCGACAAACTCGGTCCAGCGATAGAAGCGGTGCCACGCCTCCCCGATTTCCGGCACGGTCGCCATCGCGGTCGCTGCGATGTTGACGACGATCACGGTGACGAGCGCCATGTCGAAGGCGCGACCGGCCGGGTATCCCTGGTGCCCAGTCTCGAGCAGGGCGTAGAGGTTTCGGCGAAGCTCCTCTATCGGGGCCCAGTCTAGCCTTTAAAGATGAAGAATGTCGCGGCGACCAGGCAGCCGAAGCCGGCCAAGTGGTTCCACTTAATGCCTTCGCCGAGATAGAGGATCGAGAAGCCGGCGAAGACGAGAAGCGTGACCACCTCCTGGATGGTCTTGAGCTCGACCGCCGAGAAGGTGCCGTAGCCCCAGCGATTGGCAGGGACCTGCAGGCAGTACTCGAAAAAGGCGATGCCCCAGCTCGCCAGGATCACGATCCAGAGCGGGTAGTGGGTGAAGCGTAGATGGCCGTACCAGGCGAAGGTCATGAAGACGTTCGAGGCGACCAGGAGCAGGATCGTGGTCACGGCGGTCATCATGCGCTCTCTCCCTTGGCGAGTGCGGCGATGCCGGCGCCGTCGAGGCGATAGGGCAGCCACTGATCCATGTGGCGGAATCCCAGGCGGTGGTAGAAATCGCGCGTCGGATTCCAATGGAGCACCCAGAAGTCGAGCCGCCGGCAGCCGCGTGCCTGCGCGATCTCGGCGAGCTTCCGCATGAGCGCGAAGCCGAGCCCCTGGCCGCGAGCGCTCTCACGCACGAAGAGATCCTCGAGATAGATCCCGGCGCGGCCCTCCCAGGTCGAGTAGTTGTGGAAGAAAAGAGCGAGCCCGTCGGCGCGGCCGTCCTTGCCGGCGATCAGCGCCTCAAAGCGGGGCCGCGCACCGAAGCCGTCGCGCAGCACGTCGGCCTCGGTGATCTTCACCGAGCTCGGCGGCTCCTTCTCATAGGCGGCGAGTTCCTGGATCAGCTGCACGACGGCGCCGGCATCGGCGGGCGTCGCCATGCGCACGAGGTCGGGTATCATGGAGGCTCCGGCGGGGATGACCGATGCAGCGATACCGCATCGGCGGCCGGGGAGCGAGACTCAGCCGAAGTCGGGGATCTGGGGGCAGCGCTTGATGAGGTTCCGGAGCGTGCTGCGGGCGGCGGATACCTGGGCGTCGAGCTCGGCTGGCCGAGACGGCACCTGATCGGCCAGGCGATCGAGCTGCGCCAGGTCGCGCGCGAAGGTGACGGCCCCGAAGAGCGGGACGCTGTTCGCTCGCTCGAGCCTGGTGACATGCGCCGTTTCGTAAGAGAGCGAGCGGGTCAGGATCTGGTTGGCGATGCCGCCGACGATCTCACGCACGAAGGCGCCGCCTTTGCGGGTCTGGGACAGCATCTTGTCTAGCACCGCCATCAGCCCCTGGAATTCGAGGACCTTGTTGCGGAGCCGGCCGAGCTGCGCCTCGGTAGGCTCCCCGCCAAGGCGGTCTATCCGGCCCATGTCGGCCTTGATGTCGGTGGCAAGCCCCTGCAACGCTTCGAACAGGGTTGCCGATGTCAGCTCGATCCGGTCCAGAGTCGTCGCCAAACTCGTCTCCGATGCGTCTCCTCAATATATACGGAAAAAAGAGTAAAATACTCGTTAAATTTATCACGTAACTTAAGTCTTGTTCAGGTTGCCGATTGCAGGCGGCACGATGGGGCATCGGGTGTCTATGCCTTTGGGCGATCAGACAGTTTAAGATTGCGCCGATGCAGGAAAGCGAGGCCGGCGCGGGGCGCCGCGTCGAGTCGAGGCGGCGCTGGGCCTACGTCTTGCTGCTGATAGCCCCCGCCATGTTCGCCGGCAACCAGGTGACCGCCCGTGCGCTCGAGGGGAGCATTCCCGCGAACGCGCTTGCCTTCTGGCGCTGGGCGATAGCGGCGCTGATCATGGCGGCGCTGACTTGGCGCGAGCTCTGGGACGGTCGACGGGCGCTCGCCGAGGAGTGGCCGGTGCTCGCGATCCTGGGCTTTCTCGGTGTCGTCGTCTGCGGCCCGCCGGTCTACATCGCCGGCGCCACCACCGCGGCGACCAACATCGCCCTCATCTATGCGATGTCCCCGATCCTGATCGTGCTGGCATCGGCCGTGGTGTTCCGCGAGCGCATGACCTTGCGGCGTGCCGTCGGCATCGTGCTCGCCGTGGTCGGCGTCCTCCTCGTCGTCTTCAAGGGCGACGCCGGGGTGCTCGCGCGGCTTGCCTTCGTCACCGGCGATCTCTGGGTCGCCTTCGCCGTGCTCGGCTGGTCGATCTATGTGCTGATTCTTCAGCACCGTAAAAGCCGCCTCGGCGCGGCGGCGCGCTTCACCGCGATCTGCGTGCTCGGCGTCATCGCCTTGTTGCCCTTCTACCTCTGGGAGGCGGCAACCGGGCCAACCATCGTCTTCGATGGCCGCAGCATCGCCACCGTGCTCTTCCTAGCCTTCGTGCCGGCGGTCGGCGCCTATCAGGCTTATGGCTATGCCCAGCGCGTGCTCGGGCCCGGCCCCACCAGCCTCGGCATGTATCTTGGGCCGATCTATGTCGCGCTGATCTCGTATCTCACCATCGGCGAGCCGATCCGTGCCTATCATTGGGCCGGCGGCGCCTTGATCCTGACCGGCCTCTGGCACGCCGTCGGTACACCTTCCCGCCGCTAGGACACCCATGCGCCCGACGCTCGCCGACACACCCGCTCACCTACTTTGGCGCGCGCTGCGCGACGGAAAGGCCAAGCCGACCGCGCTCTGGCGCGAGGCAGCCGAGCGTCACGCCAGGACCGGCGAGAAGCTCAACGCCTACAAGCACTGGATGGCCGAGACGGCGGAGGCCCAGGCCAGGGCCGCCGAAGCGGCCTTCGCTGTCGGCGTCGATACCGGGCCGATGCAGGGCCTGCCGATCTCGATCAAAGATGTCTACGGCATCAAGGGAACGCCCACCTATGCCGGCACGGCCCGCCACTTGCCGGCGAAGTACGAGGAGGAGGGCCCGATCGTCACCGCGCTGCGCCGCCAGCTCGCGGTGTTTCCGGGCAAGACGCATACCGTACCCTTCGCCTTCGGCGGCATCGGCGCCAATGCGCATTGGGGGGCGCCCTGGAATCCTTGGGATGCCACGCATCACCGCGGCACCGGCGGCTCCTCCTCGGGCGCCGGCGGCAGCCTGTGGGAGAACTCGGCCGCGGTCAGCGTCGGCAGCGATGCCGGCGGCTCGATCCGCATGCCGGCCTCGCTTGCCGGCATCGTCGGCCTGAAGCCCTCGATCGGCCGTTGGTCGGGCGCCGGCGCCCCGCCCTTGAGCCCGTCGCTCGATTGTCCCGGTCCGCTCGCGCTCTCGGTTGCCGATGTCGCCTTCGGCTTCGCCGCGGTCGACCCGGCCGGGCTCAACTGGCCCGAGTTCTGGAAGCAGATCGACGCGCGGCCGCTCGCTGGGCTCCGTATCGGCGTCGGCGACCGATACTTCTTCGAGGGCTGCGGCCCCGGCATCGCCGAGGCGATCGAGGCGACGCTGAAGGAGCTCGAAGCAAAGGGCGCGATCCTGGCGCCGGTGCCGATGCCGGAAATCGAGGAGGCCGTGAAATACATGGCCAATGGCAGCGTCGGTGTGCCCGAAGGCTTCGCCATCGTCTCGACCGAGTTCAAGGACTGGGTGCCTGAGCTTGACGCCAATGTCTGGGCGCGTCTGAAGAACTTCGGCGACGTCTCGGCCGCCGAATACCTGTCGCGCCAGCGGGCGCGGCCCGGCATGTCGGCGCGCGCCCATGCGCGACTGGACGGCATCGACGTGCTGGCGACGCCAACCACGGCGGTGACGGCGCCCCGCCTCGATCAGGTCGAGGACCGCGAGGCGTTCCGGCTGACCACGCTCAGGATCGGTCGCAACGTCTCCTGCTTCAACGTCTGGGACATGCCGGCGCTGTCGATGCCGGTCGCCTTCGATCCCGACCGCCTGCCGATCGGGCTTCAGCTCGTCGCCGGCCGTCGGCGCGAGGAGCATCTGCTGGCCTGCGCGCTCGCGATCGAGAAGGCGCTGGGTGATATCCGCCAGCGCCTCGGCCGACCGCCGATGTGCCCCGCTTAGGACTTCTTCTCGATGTTCCAGAGCACGAGGCGCGGCCCCGGCAGCACGCCGGAGATCGTGCTGCGGAAGGCCGAGGGCGTGCGGAACTGCCCGAGCGGGATGTAAGGGACGTGCTCGTACATCGGCGCCTGGAACTCGGCGACCAGCGCCTTGCGCTCGTCCAGCGTCGAGGCTCCGAGGAACCGGCGGCGGATCTTCTCGAGATTGTCGTCGCAGGGCCAGCCGAAGAAGCCGGTGCCGCTGCAGGGAGTCGGCGTGTAGTTGTTCGAAAGCGGGTCGCCTGAGACAGGCCCTGAGGCCCAGCTGGTCGCGAGGTGCCAGCCGGCGCGGTTCTGCGAGGGCGGGTCCTTGATCACGCGGCGCGTGCCGAAGGTCGAGGTATCGACGCTCTGTAAATCGACCTTGAAGCCGACCTCGGTCAGGAGCTGTGCCGTGACCTCGCCCATGGCGGCGAGGATCGGGCTGTCCGTTACCTTGAAGACGACGATCGGCTCGCCATTGTAGCCGCTCTCGGCGACGAGCTGCCTCGCCTTCGCCTTGCGGTTTGGGTCCTTGGTGTCGGACCAGTCCTTGACGCCGGCGTTCGACTCCAGCGGCGTGTTGCACATGAACACCGACCAGCAGACCTGGCCGAAGTCGGGATTGCCGATCGCGGCAGCGAGATAAGCCTCCTGGTCGACGGCATAGAGCAGCGCCTGACGTGCCTTGACGTTGTTGAAGGGCGGGATCGCGTGGTTCGGCCGCATCAGCATCTGATTGCCGGTCCGGCTCAGCACCTTGATGTCGATGCCGCCTGCCTTCCGCATCACCGGCACGAGGTCGGCTGGCGGGTTCTCGTAGATGTCGATCTCGTTCCGGACCAGCGCCTGCGTTGCTGTGTTCGTATCCGGCAGGTACATCCACTCGTAGCGCTCGACCTTCGGGATCTTGGCGCCGGCCATGCTGCTCGGCGCGTCCGAACGCGGCACGTAGCCCGGGTTCTTCCGGTAGACGACCTTGGCTCCGGGGACCCACTCCTCGCGCACGAAGATGAAGGGGCCGGAGCCGACCGTGTTCGTCACCTGCGTGTTCGGATCGGTCTTGGCGTCGGCCTCGCGCATGACGAAGAGCGGGTTGATCGGGTTCGAGACCATCTCGCGGAACGGCCCGATCCTCTCCTTGAAGCGGATGGTGAAGGTGCGGTCGTCGACGACGTCGAAGCCCGCGGCGATGCTCATGATCAGGCGCCCGGCCGTGGCACGCGCGCCCCAGCGCTGGATCGAGGCGGAGACATCCTTGGCCGTAACCGGCGTGCCGTCCTGGAACTTGAGGCCAGGACGGAGCTTGAAGGTCCAGGCGAGCCCATCGGCGCTGACCTGGTCCTCGCCGATCATCTGCGGCTTGGCGAGGCCGTTCTCGTCATAGGCGTAGGGAACGTCGTAGATCATGTAGCCATGGCCGACGGTCAAGAACTGCGTCGTCCAGATCGGATCGAGAATCTTGAGATCGCCGTCGGCGGCGACGCGTACGGTCTGCGCGGAAGCGGCGCCGAGGCTGGCGGCGAGCGCGGCGGCGATAGCGAGGCAACGGAGCATCAGGTCCTCCCGTGGTCGGCAGGATCTAAGCCGGTTCAGGATGGGGCCGTCTCGGGCAAAAGTTCCGTCTCGAAACGGCTACTGCACCCGGCCTTCGAGCGCGTTTTCATAAAGCTTCTTCAGGATCGGCGGATCGACCTTGACCGGATTGCCGCCGGCGGTCGGATCGACCGCGGCCATTTCCGACATCTCCTGGAAGCGCTCGGGCCCGACCTTGAGGCCCCTGAGATCGTGCGGCATGCCGAAGCGGTGGCGGAGCTCCAGCGACCACTCGATGACGCCGTCGACGCCTGGCGTCTTCAGGTCGAGAACGCGCGACAGGTAGGCCATCTTCTCGGCGATGGCCTTGCGGTTGAAGGCGAGCACATAGGGCATGAACACGGCATTGGTCAGGCCGTGATGGGTGTCGTAGAGGGCGCCGACCGGATGGCTCAGCGAATGGATCGCGCCGAGGCCCTTCTGGAAGGCGATCGCGCCCATGCTGGCCGCCGCCATCATCTGGCCGCGTGCCACCAGATTGGCCGGCTCGGATACGGCTACCGGCAGCCACTCGCGCACCAGCCGCAAGCCCTCGACCGCGACGCCGTCGGCAAAGGGATGATGGAAAGGCGCGCAGAAGGCCTCCAGGCAATGCACCAGCGCATCCATGCCGGTTGCCGCCGTGATGTGCGGCGGCAAGCCTACGGTCAGCGCCGGGTCGCAGATGACGATCGCCGGCATCATCTTCGGGTGGAAGATGACCTTCTTGGTATGCGTGGTCTCGTCGGCGATGACGCCGGCGCGGCCGACCTCGGAGCCGGTGCCGGCAGTGGTCGGCACCGCGATGATCTTGGCGATGCCGTCGGGGTTGGCGCGGGTCCACCAGTCGCCGATGTCCTCGAAATCCCACATCGGGCGCGACTGGCCGGTCATGAACGCGATGACCTTGCCGGCATCGAGAGCGCTGCCGCCGCCCCAGGCGATGACACCGTCGTGCTTGCCGTCGCGGAAGGCCTTCAGCCCCGCCTCGACATTGCTCGCGACCGGGTTCGGCTTGACATCGGAGAAGACGCGCGTGGGCACGCCGGCGCGCTCGTTGGCGGTCACCGCGTCGCGTACCATCGGCAGCTTGGCCAGGCCGGGATCGGTTACCAGAAGCGGGCTCTTGATGCCGGCGGCCTTGCAGGCTTCGGCGAGCTCGGCGATGCGGCCGACGCCGAAGCGGACCGAGGTCGGCCAGGACCAATTGCCGCGCATTGAGTCGACGGTCAGCGCCATGGGATGCCTTCGCAAAAAGTGGCAGTGTTCATCAACGACCCTCACGCTTCGACAGGCTCAGCATGAGGGTCTAGAAGGATACATCAATAGCCTCATCCTGAGCTTGTCGAAGGGTGAGGCGGACCAAAGGTCAACACGTCAGATCCGTGTCCTGAGGTGGAAGGATTTGGGTCGCGTGAAGGCATCGAAGCCGAGGCGCGAGAGCGTGCAGCCGCGCCCCGAGTCCTTGACGCCGGTCCAGGCGAGCGCGGGGTCGAGATAGTCGCAGCGGTTCATGAACCAGGTGCCGGTCTCGATCGCATCGCCGATGCGGATCGCTGCGTCCTCGTCCATGGTCCAGATTGCTGCCGTTAAGCCGTACTGGCTGTCGTTCATCAGTCGGATCGCCTCCTTGTCGGACTTGACCTTCATGATGCCGATGACCGGGCCGAAGCTCTCCTCGTTCATGACGCGCATGGAGTGGTCGACGCCGACCAGCACCTGCGGCGCGCAATAGGGCGATCCCGCCTTGGCGCGCGCGAAAGGCCTCTCGTCGACCAGCGCCTTGGCACCGGCCTTCGTCGCATCGGCGATCTGGCCGCGGACGAAGTCGGCGGCCTGCGCGCGCACCATCGGCCCAAGCGTCGCCGCCTCCGACATCGGATCGTCGAGCACGTATTTGCGCGTGAGGTCGGCATAGGCCTCGACGAAGCGGTCATAGAGATCGGCATGGACGTAGATGCGCTCGATCCCGCAACAGCTTTGGCCCGAGTTGAAGAAGGCGCCGTCGACCAGGTTCTCGACCGCGTGATCGAAATTCGCGTCTGGGCGCACATAGGCAGGGTCCTTGCCACCGAGCTCGAGGCCGAGCCCGATGAAGCGCCCGGCCGCTGCCTTGCTGACCGCATGGCCGCCGCCGACCGATCCCGTGAAGGCGACGAAGTCGATCTCGGGCGCGGCCACGAGCCTCTCGGTTGTCACATGGTCCATGTGCAGGTACTGGAAGACGCCATCGGGCAGCCCGGCCGTCTTGAAGGCCTCTGCGAAGCGCTCGGCACAAAGCGGCGTCTGGTGCGAATGCTTGAGGATGACGGCGTTGCCGGCCAGCACCGCCGGCACGATGGCGTTGACCGCCGTGAGATAGGGATAGTTCCAGGGCGCGATAATGAAGACGACGCCGACCGGCACCTTCCGGATGAAGCGCGTGAAGTTCTCCTTGGGCTCGATCCTGAGATCGGCGAGAGACTCGCCGGCGACCGAGGCCATATAGCGGGCGCGTTCGGCTAGGCCACGCACTTCTCCGGGCGTGTAGCGGATCGGCCGCCCCATCTGCCGGGTCAGCTCCTCGGCGATCGCCGCCGAGTTCGCCTCGAAATGCTTCACGAAGCGCTCGACGATCTGCGCGCGCTCGGCGACGGCAGTCGTCCGCCAAGACTTCTGCGCAGTCTTGGCTCTCGCAACCGCCTTCGCGACGTCGGTCTCGGTCGCCAGCGGGCGCTCGACATAGAGGCGCCCGTTGCCGGGCGACACGGTCTTCAGGGTTGCCATGCTCAGATGATCTCGAAATACCGGGCGAGCTGCCAGTCGCTGATGTGCTTGCGGCTCTCGCGCTCCTCCCATTCGCGCGTCGCAGCGTAGTGCTCGACGAAACTGTCGCCGAAGAGCGCGCGCGCCGCCTTCGAGGCCTTGAGCCGCTGTGCTGCGTCCCACAACGTCGACGGCAGCGAGAGCTTCGCCGGGTGCTTCTGGTCGTAGGCGTTGCCTTGGATCGGCTCACCCAGCTTCAGCTTGTTCTCGACGCCCCAGAGGCCCGAGCCGATGGCGACGGCGAGCGCGAGATAGGGATTCTGATCGGCTGCCGCGATCCGATACTCGACCCGTTGCGACTTCTGCGATCCGGGGATGACGCGCAGCGCCGTCGTGCGGTTCTCGACGCCCCAGGTGGCGTTGGTCGGTGCCCAGAAGCCCGGAATCAGGCGGGTGTAGGAATTGACCGTCGGCGAGACCATGGCCAGAAGCTCGGGCATCAGCGCCTGCTGGCCGGCGACGAAGCTCTCCATCAACGGGCTCATGCCGAAGCGGCCCTTTGGATCGTGGAAGGCCCCTTTGCCCTTCGGGTCCTTGAGCGAGACATGAAGATGGCCGGACTGGCCGGGCCAGTCGCGCGACCACTTGGCCATGAACGTGGCCATCAGTCCGCGGCGCTGGCAGAAGACCTTGGTAAAGGTCTTGAAGAGCGCGCCCTTGTCGGCGGATTCGAGCGAGGTGTCGACGCGGATCGCGGCTTCGAGCACGCCGGCGCCGGTTTCGGTGTGCAGGCCCTCGAGGCCGAAACCCATGGTCTCGCAGAAGGCGAGAAGCTCGTTGTAGAAATCGGCGTGCACCGAGTTGCGCAGGATCGAATAGCCGAAGAAGCCGGGCGTGAGCGGCTTCAGGTTCCGGTAGTTCTTCTCGCGGATCGAATGCGGCGTCTCCTCGAAGACGAAGAATTCGTACTCGACGGCGCTGTAGGGCTCGAAGCCCATGCGCCGCGCCTTGTCGATGACGCGGCGGAGCACGCCGCGCGGGCAGATCTCCTCGGCCTTGCCGGTGAACTCGGAGAGGAAGAAGAGCGCGTTCTCCTCCTCCGGCAGCTCGCGGCAGCTCTCCGGAATGACGCGAACGAAGGCGTCGGGATAGGCGGTGTGCCAGCCGGTGTAGCTGACATTGTCGTAGAGCTGGTCGTTCGAGTCCCAGCCGAGCACGACGTCGCAGAAGCCGAAGCCGCTCTCGAGCGCGGAAAAGAACTTGTCGCGGCCCATGTACTTGCCGCGGAGGATGCCGTCGATGTCGAAGACGCCGACCTTCACATGGGAAAGCCCGCGCGCCTCGACGATCTTCTTGGCATCCGCGATGGTGCGGACCTGGTCAGGTCTCATCTTGCTTCCCTCGTTTCAGTCGCGTGTCGTGCGCCGCTTGAGCGCCAGCGTGGATGCGATGGTCAGGCAGACCGTCGCCACCATCAGCACGAAGGCGAGCGCGGCGCCGAAGGGCCAGTTGTTGGCGCGGATCATCTGGTCGTAGAGCGCCGGTGCCATCATCTTGAACTGAGAGCCGCCGAGCAGCACCGGCGTCGCGTAGGCATTCATGCAGAGGATGCCGACCAGCACGGTCCCCGCCAGCACGCCCGGCAGCGACAGCGGGAAGGTGACGCGCCGGAACACGGTGAAGGGGCTGGCGCCGAGGTTGAGCGCGGCCTCCTCGATCGAGCGGTCGATGCTCTCGATCACGCTTTGCAGCGTCAGGATCATGAAGGGCAGGACCACGGCAACGATGCCGATAACGACGGCGGTCGGCGTGTAGAGGATCTTGACCGGCGTCTCGACGAGTCCGAACCAGATCAGCACGGTGTTGACGAAGCCGCTGTTGCCGAGAAGCGCCATCCAGCCGGCGGCGCGCACCACGTTGCCGACGAGCAGCGGGAACACGGTGAGAATGATCAAGAGGCTCTTGTACTTGCTTTGCGTGCGCGCAAGGAAGTACGCGACCGGAAAGGCGAGGATCAAGCTCAGCGCGGTGCAGAGGATCGCCATCTGCACCGTGGTGCCGAGCACGTTGAGAAAGTAGGAGTCGCTGAAGAAGCGGCCGTAATTGGCGAGCGTCAGCGCTTCGGCCATGCCCAGGCCGGGAACGAACTGATTGAGGCTGTAGCGGAACAGCATCACCAGCGGCATGCCGAGCACGGCCAGCACCAGGAGCGCCGCCGGCACCATTAAAAGAGGGGCGAGCGACCGTTGCCGGTCGCCCGCTGCCACCATCGCCATTCAGATCAGCCCTTTCGGCCTAGCCCTTGAACTCGCGGTTCCACCAGTCGAGGAGCTGGGCGTTGTTCTTGGCTACGGTTTCGAGGTCGGGGATGACGAACTTCTTCTGCTCTTCCGCCGTGAAGGAGAGGTCGGCGTCGAGCTTCGGGTCGAGCTTGGCGTTGGTCACCGTCGGCACATAGCCCATCTTGGCGGCGAAGCCGACCTGGCCTTCCGGATCGAGCATCGCATCCAGATAGGCGTAGGCGCAGTCCTTATTCGGCGCGTTCTTCGGGATCGCCGCCTCGAAGACGATCGGCGTGGCACCCTCTTTCGGCACCGCCATGCCGATCGGGATGCCGGCATTCCTCCACTGCACGCCGCGCGCCCGCCACATGATGGTGAGCCAGACCTCTTCGCTCTTCAGCGCCGCGGCCAGCGCCTCGTTCGAGGGGTAGACCTTGGCGTCGAGCTTCTTCAGCTCGGCGAGCTTGGCCTTGCCGGGCTCGAGGTTGGTCACCGAGCCGCCGTTGATGAGCGCCGCCGCCTCGATCACCTGGACATAGAGGCCGTCGGTGAAGCCGACGCGGCCCTTGTACTTGGGATTCCACAGGTCGGCGTAGGAAGTGGGCGCCGGCTGTACCCGGTGCGGATTGTAGAGGATGATCTTGCCCGAATAGATGTGCGGGATCGAATAGGTGCGGCGCAGCGCCGGGATGATGTTGGCGGCATTCTTGAGCTTGGAGTAGTCGAGCTCCTCGAACACGCCCTGCTTGTAGACCTCGTACATGTCGGTCTCGGACAGCAGCGCCACATCCATGGTGCCGCGCCGGCCCGACTTCTCGGTGACGAGCTTGGTCTTGCGCGGCGGCGCGTTGGCGACGTCGTGGCTGACCGCGACCTTACGGGCGCCAAGTACGCGCTTCTCGAAATTGGCGATCAGCAGATCCTGGTAGTCGCCGCCCCAGGTGCCGACATAGACGTCGCTGCAGGAGAGCGACTGCGCGCCAACGCCCGAGGCGCTGAGCGCGAGGCCGCCGGCGGCAAGCCCGGTCGAGGCCAGCATCTCACGACGAGATAGATGTTTCACGGAAACCTCCTGATATTGGTTATTGGTTGGGATACTAGCGAGCCGTCGGCTCGGCCAGCAACAGCCCGGCCTCGGCACGCCAGCCGAGGACGACGGTCTGCCCCTGCGCCGCCAGGGTCTCCGCCCGGTCGACATTGGGTTGCGAGACGGTGACGGTCTCGGTCGGAGAGAGCCGAACGCGGTACTCGGTCAGCGAGCCGAGGTAGGTAACGAGGTCGACGGTGCCCTGGAGCCGGTTGTCGAGGCCCATGGCTGCCGCCCCGAGGGCGATCCTCTCGGGCCGGATCGCGAGCAGGGTCGAGGACGGCGCACCATCGGCGACCTTGAGCTCGAGTCCGCCCTCGGTGACGAAACGCCCGTCGGCGTCGAAGCGGCCCTTGAGGAAGTTCGACTTGCCGATGAAGTCGGCGACGAAGGCGTTGGCCGGACGTTCGTAGAGCTCGGTCGGCGTGCCGATCTGCTGGATCACGCCCTGGCTCATCACCACCAGCCGGTCGGCGAGTGTCAGCGCCTCCTCCTGGTCGTGGGTGACGAAGATCGTGGTCAGCCCGAGCGCGCGCTGGAGCTGGCGGATCTCGACGCGGACCTCGCTTCTGAGCTTGGCGTCGAGATTGGAGAGGGGCTCGTCGAGTAGAAAGACCTCGGGCTCGACCACGAGCGCGCGGGCGAGCGCGACACGCTGCTGCTGGCCGCCCGAGAGCTGGCGCGGATAGCGCTCGGCGAGCTGGCCCAGACGGACGAGATCGAGCGCGCGCTTGACCCGTGTCTCGATATCGGGCTTCGCCACCTTCCGCATCTCGAGCCCGAAGGCGACGTTGCCGGCGACGGTCATGTGCGGGAAGAGGGCATAGCCCTGGAACACCATGCCGGTGTTGCGACGATAGGGCGGGAGGTCGGTCACGTCCACCTCGCCGATCCTGACGCGACCGGATGTGGCCTCGACGAAACCCGCGATCATGCGCAGCGTCGTCGTCTTGCCGCAGCCCGACGGCCCCAGCAGCGCCACCAGTTCGCCCTGCTCGACCACGAGCGAGACGTCGTCGACGACGCGGTTGGTGCCGTAGACCTTGACCAGATGATCGAGGGTGACTCTGGCCATCAGACGATCCTCGACAATTTGACGTACCGATCGGTGATCAGCATCAGCACGCCGATGATGACGATCTGGACGAAGGCGACGGCGGCGATGGTCGGGTCGACCTTGAACTCGAGCGCGGCGAGCACGACCACCGGCAGCGTGGTGCGGCCGGGCCCGACCAGGAACAGCGTCAGCTCCAGATTCTCGAAGGAGGTGATGAAGCTGAAGAGGGAGGCCGCGACGATGCCGGCGCGCATCATCGGAAAGGTGACGCGGCGAAAGGTGGTCCAGGCATTGGCGCCGAGATTCATCGCCGCTTCCTCGACCGAGCGGTCGATGCCCTGCAGGCTGGCGGAGATCAGGCGGACGGTCCAGGGCAGCGTCAGCATCACATGGGCGGCGATCAGGCCGGGCAGCGTGCCCTTCATCTCCCACTCGAACTCGTTGTCGAGGGTGACGAAGAAGGCATAGATCGCGCCGCCGGCAACGACGCCGGGCACGATCAGCGGCGAGAGCAGCAGGGTGTTGATCGCCTCGCGGCCGGGAAAGCGATAGCGGACGAGCGCGATCGAGGCGAGGGTGCCCAGCACCACGCCGCAGACCATGGCCACGGCCGCGACCTGGAACGACGTGATGAAACCGCGCTGGTAGCTGCGGCGCTCCCAGACCTGGCTGAACCACTTGAAGGTATAGCCCTCGGGCGGGAAGAAGATGACGTCCTGATCGAAGAAGGCGATCCAGGAGACGAACAGGACCGGCGAGAGAATGTAGAGGTAGACGAGCACGACAACGGCCGGCAATGCCAAGCGGCCCGGACGCATCCGGGTAAGGACCGCGCTCATGGGAAGGTCAACTCGCCCGCATCCAGGCGGAGACGATGGCGCCGGCGGTCGGCTGGTCGAACTCGATGCGGGTGCCTTCCTCGGCCTGGGCGACGACGCGGCCCGTGAGGCTGATAGTCGAGGAAGGATGGGTCAGCGTGAAGGGGTCGCCGGCGCTGAGCGGCAGGGCAGGGACGAGCAACGCGCCGCCGGTCGAGACATTGGCGACCTCGCAGTCGAAGGTTTTGCCGCCGGCGGCAACCTGGGCGAGCTCGGTGACGGTGTAGCGGCGATAGCGGCGGCGATTGGCCGAGCTCGAGCCGAGCAGGGCCTGGCCGAGGCCAGCTAGGCGCTTCAGCCAGCCCGGCTCGTCGCGCGGCGGTTTCGTGGTCGACAGCGGTAGCCTCCCCGCGTTTCTCGTCGCACTCTAGCGATGAAGGCCGGGGTTGCTCAACCGTGAGACGGTCCGACCTCGACATGAGCCTCGATAGCGACCGTGCCGGCCTTGGCAAAAACCAACGTCAGCTTGATCCGGTCGCCCACCCGGAGCGGCTTGTCGAGGCCGATCAGTCGGATGCGGAAGCCGCCCGGCTTGAGCACGACCGGGCGGTTGGGCGGTAGCTCGATCGCGCCGATTCGGCGCGAGGAACCGTCGACCAGCTCGGCGAGCTTGGCCGTCGGTGCGATGATCGAGACGAGCTGGTCGGCGGCTGGCGCCGTATTGAGAAGCGGGACGTAGACCTCGGTATCGCTGCCACGGGTCGGTGCCGCCCAGACATGGCCGACCATCACGCCCTGGGTGCGGTAGGAGTGCCCGGCCGCCGGGAGGGCGATCAGGAGCAGAAGGATGGCGAGGAAGGCGCGCATGGTTCATCACGTAGGGAAGCGCCGGAGGCTGTCAATCCGAGGGGAAGCTCTTACCGCGGGGCGAGGGGACCGCCCCGGCAAGACTTGCCGGGACGAGCGGGGAAGCGCGATCTCCGGGGCATTTATCTTCGGCACGCCGGTTGCAGCAGGGAGGCCGGAACAATCGGATGGCCGCGTCTCGGCGGCCGTGAGAGAGCAGTAGGGACGACGCATGGCCGCTTCACTTGCCGGCCTGGTTCGCCGGGCGACCTCGTCGATCGGGAACCGCGCCAAGGAGGCGAAGGAGGCGCTCGGCTGGGAACCTTATCCCGAGCCCGCGAACTCCAGCCATCCGCCGCGCCAGCCGGCGCAGCCGGCCCCAGCCGCGGCTCCGCCCATCTCGCCCCGCGCCCAGGCGACGCTCAAGGCGGCGGCACGGCCGGTTGCGGTCGGCACGCCGAAGGTCGAGCTCAAGCCCGCCGCGGCCGTCGATCCGAGCCGACAGGCGGTCAACCCGGTCCAGTATCTTCGCGAGCTCGATGGCTTCGCCCGCAGCCAAGCCAAGGCCGAGATCGCCAAGGCGGTGATGACGGTGGCCGCGACCGAGGTCGAAGCCGCGATCAACCTCTCCGCCCGGCTGCGCGGCCGCTACCTCGCGCGTGTTCTCGATGCGAGCCAGGCCGCGACCAAGCGCCCCTTCGGGGAAACCGAGGCCAAGGAGCTGGCCAAGATGCGCGAGATGTCCGAGGAGATGGCCCGCGGCGTGGACGCGCTGAAGCGCGCCGTCGAATCCGGCGAGCTCAACGTCCCCGGCCTCCGCCAGCAGTAACGATCAGGCGTTGGCCTGACCCAGGCCCGCGATCGCCTGACGCACAACCTGACGCGAGCGCCAGATCACCGCTTCGCGCCAGTCGTCGGTATCCGGATAGAATTGCCTCCTGATCTGCGCCTTGAGCCGCGGCGCCTCTGCCCCGAGCGGATCGCCGTAGCTGTGCAGCCACGCATCCTCGCGAAGCGCCTTGCGGCCGCGCTCGCGCGAATAGGTCCCGTATTCGAGGGCGATATAGGTCACCTGCGACTTCGGCAGAGCGCGTTCGAGCCCGGCCGGGGCGGTGCCGGCCTTGACGTTCGATGACGAGGTGCCTTTGCGCGGTTCGGTCACCGAGTCGCCCCACCACGCCTTCGCCCGGTTGGTTGCCGGGGACTCCGGCTCGTGGTCGCAGATCAGCTCGCCATAGCCGAAGGGACCGAGGCCGGTGTGATAGTCGATCGCCGCAAACTGCGCGGCGTGCCCGGCCCATTCGGTCAGGATCGTCTCCAGCGTGCGCCTGGCCCAGGTCGGGCCGGTGCCGCCGAAGAAGAGGCCTTTGTCGTGCTTGTACTGGCCCTCGCTGACGCAGCTGGCGAAAGCGACATCGCCGTTCTTCGCGCGCCAGTCCGCGCGCCAGTCCTTGAGCTTCGCTTCCGCCGCCTCATAGGCCGCGCCCGACAGCGCTGACGGCACGATCGCATCCGCGATCTCGTCGTATCGGTCGTTGCGCGGCAGCGGCATCGAGAAATCGACCCAGTTGCGGTTGAGGTCGACATTCTCCTCCGTCGTGCGCCGGATCCAGGCGAAGCCGTGGCAGTTGATCGCATGGATCATCAGGATCGCCATGTCCTTCGGCCGGCTCTCGAGCAGGCCCGAAGTGAGCAGGTCGACCTGCGCGCCGGAGCCGCAGAAACCCTCGACGCCATGCGTCGCCGAGAACAACGCCAGCACCTTCGGCGCCTTGCGGTCGCCGACATAGGCGACATCGGTCGACAGGCTCTCGCCCTTCGGACCCTTCAGCGGATTGGCGTAGGACTTGGTGAGCGCGCCGGCGATGCGGGCGGCGCCGAGGAACTTCTCGCGCGCCTCCGCATAGTCGGCGGAGAAGCAGACGTTCTCCGCAGTCATAAGGCTCGCCCTACTTCACGTCGGAAGCGAGCTGCATCTTGATGATCTTGTCGGGATCGCTGACCGAGCCGTTGCGGTTGCGGTCGCCCTTCTTGACCTTGTCGATGTTCTCCATGCCTTCGATGACGCGGCCCCAGACGGTGTATTGATTGTCGAGGAACTTGGCGTCGGCGAAGCAGATGAAGAACTGGCTGTCGGCCGAGTTGGGGTCCTGCGCGCGGGCCATCGACACGGTGCCGCGCACATGCGGCTCCTTGGAGAACTCGGCCTTCAGCTTCTTGCCGGAGCCGCCGGTGCCGTTGCCGAGCGGGTCGCCGGTCTGCGCCATGAAGCCCTCGATCACTCGGTGAAAGACGACACCGTCATAGAAACCCTGCTTCACCAGCTCCTTGATGCGCGCGACATGGCCGGGCGCGAGATCGGGGCGGGTCTCGATGACGACGCGGCCGGTCTTGAGCTCCATATAGATCAGGTTGTCCTTGTCGGCGGCATCGGCGGTGGCGCCGAGGCCGAGGACGGCGGCGATGGCGAGGGCGGCGGAAAGCGTCTTCTTCGTCATGGCGGACCATCTTGGTGTGGGGAAGGCAGCCTTTTAACAGATCGGCCCGAGGGGAGGAACGGCGGCTCCGCAACTAAGGAATTGGCAAATGCCGCAGCTGGCCCAGCGTTTCTCCATCTACCGAAGCCCCTGCCGATGTGTAATATCGCCCACGGCAGGCCCGCAATGCGCGCCGCAAGGGTGGCGGAGCCTGAGGAGCAACAGCCTCGACTGTCCGGGAGGGACCTAAATGCAGAGACGTAAATTCCTGAAGGCTGCCGGTATCGGCGCCGCGGCCAGCGTGGTTGCCGCGCCCGCCATCGCGCAGAGCATGCCCGAAGTGAAGTGGCGCATGACCTCGAGCTTCCCGAAGAGCCTCGATACGCTCTTCGGCGGCGCCGAGGTGCTTTCCAAGCGCGTCGCCGAAGCAACCGACAACAAGTTCCAGATCCAGGTCTTCGCTGCCGGCGAGATCGTGCCGGCGCTGCAGGTGCTGGACGCGGTCCAGGCCGGCACCGTTCAGGCCGGTCACACGGCGAGCTACTACTACATCGGCAAGGACGCGGCCTTCGCCTTCGCCACCGCGCTTCCGTTCGGCCCGAATACGCGTCAGCACAATGCGTGGATGTACCACGGCGGCGGCATCGGCCTGATGAACGAGTTCTACAAGGACTACAACGTGATCGGGCTTCCGGCGGGTAACACCGGCGGGCAGATGGGTGGCTGGTTCCGCAAGGAGATCAAGACCCTCGAAGACCTCAAGGGGCTCAAGTACCGCATCGGCGGCTTCGCCGGCCAGGTCGTCTCCAAGCTCGGCGTCGTGCCGCAGCAGATCGCCGGCGGCGAGATCTACCCAGCGCTGGAGAAGGGCACCGTCGACGCCGCCGAATGGGTCGGCCCCTATGACGACGAGAAGCTCGGCTTCAACAAGATCGCCAAGTTCTATTACTACCCCGGCTGGTGGGAGGGCTCGGCGGGCCTGACGGCGATGTTCAACCTCGCCGAATGGCAGAAGCTGCCGAAGAGCTACCAGGCGGCGCTCGAGGCGGCGTGCGCCGAGTCGAACATGTGGATGATCAGCAAATACGACGCCCTCAACCCGGCGGCGCTGCGCAAGCTGATCGCCGGTGGCACGCAGCTTCGCGGCTTCCCGCGCGAGGTCATGGAGGCCTGCTATGACGCCGCGCAGCAGCTCTATGCCGAGACCAACGCAAAGAACCCGAAGTTCAAGAAGATCTACGACCAGTGGCGCGACTTCCGGAACAGCCAGCTCGAGTGGTTCCGGGTCACGGAGAACAGCTTCGATCAGTACATGATGTCCAAGTCGCGCGAGAAGAAGGTCTGATACCAGCTATCGCGCTGTGAAACGAAGGGCCCCGAAAGGGGCCCTTCTCTTTTCGGATAGACGTCTATCCAACGGACGCGCCGTTGTGGCGCCCTCGCTTTCGCCGGGTCGTCGCCGCGACCGTGGCCCTACGCGCTAGTACCCGCTTTCGCGGAGATCTGATTCATGATTCAACATTGGGATGATAGCCGATGCAGTGGTAGTCCGGCTGACGCCGGAGGAGCGCGCGGTGCTTGA
>VGEN01000038.1 GCA_016869285.1 Alphaproteobacteria bacterium | reverse complement strand
CGCCGTCGGCAACGAGACGGAGCTCGAGCTCGGGCCTCAGCGTCTTCAGCCCCTGGACGACATAGAGGTCGGTCGGAAATGTCCCGGCCTGGGAGACGATGCGCGAGCGGCCGGGACGCAGCGAGAGGGCGGCGGTGAGGGCCTTGAACAGGTTGATCGAGGTCGTGTCGCCGACGACGACCTCATCATGCGAGGCGCCCAGTATCGGCGCGAGCTTGGCGCCGAGCCGGCGAGGGGCATCGAGCCAGGTCGACTCGCTCCAGCCGCGGCGCCGCAGGTTGCGCCACTCCGTGAGGTGCGCCTCGATCCGCGCCGGTACATCCTTCGGCATCGCGCCGATCGAGTTGGCGTCGAAATAGAGCGTGCCGTGCTGGCCGGGAGCGAAACGACCGGCAAGCTCGCGCAGCGGATCGGCAGCGTCGAGCGCCTCGCAGTCGGCGCGCGTCGTCATGCGCGGCCGAGCCCGGCCAGGGCCTCGCGGATCATCGCATTCGACTGGCGCAGCACCATCGGCTTCCACTCCGGCGCCGAGGGGTAGAACAGCTCGCGCACTTCGGCGCGCACGGCGCGGCCGCGCTCGGAATCGGGATCGCCATGCTGGAACAGCCAGTTCTCCTCGCAGATCGGGGTCAGCAGGCTGGTTTTCGCCTTGGTCCGCATCTCGACTAGGCAGCTCGTGATGCGCGATGACTTGAGCATGTCCTCGGCGACACACATCAGGAGACCGGGAACGTCGCTCTGCGCATGGCCGTCCTCGACCGGCACTGCCTCGATCGGCGTGCAGTGCTCGAACCAGTCGCGCGAGCGCGTGCCGGCCGACTTGTCGTCGACGAAGAGATCGCAGAAGCCGTAGAGGCCGCTGCCCGTGTGGTAGTCGATCAGGCAAAGCTGCTCCGCCGATGCCAGAAAGGTCGAGACGATCTCGCGGAAGGTGCGGTTCGACCAGGTCGGGGCATTGCCGCCGAAAAAGGTCCCCTCGGGATTGATGTACTGGCCGCCATGGATGGCCTTGGCCAGCAGCTCGCCCTCGGGCTTGCCGTAAAAGGCACGGATCGCCTTCTCGGAGGCGATGGCGCCTTCGGTCGTCCAGCTCTTCGGATTGATGTGGTCCTTGAGCTTCACGTAGTCGGGGTTCTCCCGGTACGGCTTGGCGTGATCGACGAAGTTGCGGTTGAGGTCGACATTGTCCTCGTTCACGCGCCGCTGCCAGGCGAAGCCGTGCGGGTTGACGGCATGGATGAACACGACCGCGACACCCTTGGGCAGGTCGCGCGCTGCATAGCCGCCATCGATCCACCCGGTGTGGCAGCCGGAGCCGCAGAAGCCTTCGATGCCATGCGTGCCGCTGATCAGCACCAGGAGCTTCTTCGCGTCTGCCGGCCCGACGCGGCCGACATCGGTGAAGAGCGCGTCGCCCGCGGGGCCCTTTCCGGGGTTCTGCAAGGCGGCGAGATGCGCGCCACCGGCGCGGTCGAGCGCGGCCAGGAACTTGGCCCGGGCTTCCGCGTAGCTGTCGGAAAAGGACGTTATGCCTGCCACCCAAAAAATGAACCGGGACCGGCTCGGCGCCGATCCCGGTCTCCCTCGTTCGGTCAATCTCAGCGGACGCGGACGTAGCGCAGCGGGAAGAAGGCGTCCGCGGGCTGCACCAGGTCGATATTGTCCTTGGCCGCCCAGACGATGACCTGCTGCATGATCGGCACATAGGGGACGTCGTCGCGGACCAGCTTAAGCGCCCGGCCGATCATGCTGCGGCGCTTGGCCGGGTCGAGCTCGACCTGGATTTGGTCGGTGAGCTTGTCGACCTCAGGATTGGAATAGCCGCCGACGTTGAACAGACCGCGTGGCGATCCCGGGCTCCGGCTCACCATCAGGTTGATCAGGTAGTTGTGCGCGTCGCCGGTGGCGCCGCCCCAGCCGACATAGAAGAGGCTGGTCTCATAGGGCGGGTTGATCAGCTTGACGTATTGCGAGAAGGGCTGCGTGCGCAGCTTCACCTTGATGTTGATCTTGGCCAGCATCGCGACGACGGCGGTGCAGATTTGCTCGTCGTTCATGAAGCGGTCGTTCGAGCAGTCCATGCCGGTCTCGAAGCCGCCGGCGTAGCCGGCATCGGCCATCAGCTTCTGAGCCGCGGCGATGTCGCCGACCGGCTTGGTGTTGATCGCCGGATCGAAGCCTTCGACGCCCGGTCCGGCCATGATGTAGTTGACGACGCCGAAGCCGCGCATGACGACGTTGTGGATCGCTTCCGCGTCGATGGCGATGCGGACGGCCTCGCGCACCCGCTTGTCGGCGAACGGGTTCCTGCCCTTGATGTTCCCGTCGATCAGCTCGGGCCGGGACATATCCATGCCGAAATACATGGTCCGCATCTCAGGCCCCCTGATGACGCGGAGATTGGGACGCGCCTGGACCTGCGATACGGCCGAGACGGGCAGGCCGTAGATCATGTCGACCTCGCCCGAGACCAGCGCGGCGACGCGCGTCGCCGGGTTGGCGAGCGGGTTGAAGGTCACCTGGTCGAGATTGTGCTCGACCTTGTCCCACCAGCCCGGATTCCTCTCGAGGATCGCCGTGGAGTCGGCGATGCGCGAGCGCAGCTTGAAGGGGCCGGTGCCGTTGGCATTCGTGCTCGCGTAGGTAGCCTGCTGGCTTTGCAGGTTGGTCGCCTGCTGGACGCCGTTCTTCTCGGCCCAGGTCTTGGACATCTGCAGCCAGCCGAGCAGCTCGAAGGGCAGAATCGGATTCGGTCCCTTGGTCGTGAGCTCGACCGTATGGTCGTCGATCTTCTTCGCATCGGTGACCGATACGAGCACGCCGGCCAGTGCCGAGCCGGGTCCCTTGGTGCGGCCGACGGTGAAGATCACGTCATCGGCGGTGAAGGGTGAGCCGTCGTGGAACTTGACGCCCTTGCGGAGATTGAAGCGCCAGGTCTCCGGTCCCGTATTGCTCCATGACTCGGCGAGCGCGCCCTCGATCTTCATGTCGCGGTTGCGGCGGACCAGCGGCTCGTAGATGTTCGACAAGAAAGAGGTGGTCGGCGTGACGTTGCGGCTGTGCGGGTCCATGGTGCCCGGGTCGGAATCCGCGCCCCAGCGGAAATTCGCGGCTTCCACCGGCGCCGGTCCCATCAGGAGAGCGGCAGCCAGAGCCAGGCCGTGTACCGTTTTCATCTTCTCCTCCCAGTTCGGATGACAAGACTTAGTAGTTTATCGACGGATTGTCGCCGGGATAGATCACGCCGACAACCAGCATGCCGGCGGGCGCGGTGCATTCCAGCGAGTGAACCTGCTTTCGCGGCAGGAAGATGACGTCGCCGGCGCGGACGGGTGCCTTGCGGGACTCCGTCCACATCCAGCCTTCGCCGCTGAGTACGATCAGCGACTCCTCGTAAAGGTGCCGGTGAGGCGTCGCCTTCGATTGCGGAATGTCGCCGATGAACTGCGCGACGACGTTCGAGCCGATTGTCTTATCGACGAGCATCTGGAAAAAGCGGTCGCCCATGCGCTGACGCGCCGCCGGGTCGAGCGTGACCGTCCGTTGCGGAAAGCGATCGTCGAACCGAGACGCCGGCATGTCATGCCAGGAGATGGCATCGGCGCGGGGGCATGCCGCGGCGAAGACCTTGAGCGGTTCGTTTCCATTGCTCTCGAGCCGGAATCCCTCGCCGGGACGGACATGCATGCCGGTATTGGCCCCGATAGGGAAGGCGCGCTCGCCGATGACGATCCGGCCTTGCCCGCCGGTCGCGAACAGCACGACATGCCGATCATCGAAGCTGGCGGCTGGCGAGGAGCCTCTGCTGCATTCGAGATAGAAAAGCGACTGGTGCAGCGCGCCGTCCTCGGCACCGATGATCCGCCGATGACGAATGACGCCGCGGGTTTCGAGCGAAGCATCGTCGATTGAGCAGACGGTACAGCCGCCGTCGAGGCGTGCCTTTCCATCCCGGCCCGCCGAGATCGAGGGGATGGCGCGATTGGCTGGGCTGTCAGGGTCGTCCTGCTTATAGGTGGCAAAGAGGTTGTTATGCGCACCGTCGCAGAAGGGCGGCGTGCGCGTTTCTTTGCAGGCGCAGAAGAGAACCTCCTCATCCGCCTTGGCCGTATAGGGGAGAGGGCGGAAGGTCGTTCCCCGGTGCGATCCATCGCAAAAGGGCTGCGCCCGGCTCCGACCGCAAGCGCACCACAGATAGGTGCGCCCGGCGACGAGCTCGGCGTAACAAGGCTTGGCGTGGGACGCCGAGGCGTCTGCATCATCAGCCATCAGAGCTTCTCTCGGTCCGCCCGCGCGGCGTTTTCTCCAAAGTCACGATCTTGCATGACCCGGGGCGGCTTGTAAGCCATAAAGAAAGCTGGTTTCTTGCCTTCTTCCCTTATCCCGATGCCCGGATTTCACGCCATTTCTCCCACCCATCGAAGCCGGTCGAGCCGCGGGCGATCCGGCCGTGGCTGACGCCAAGCCTTTCCGTCTTGCCGTCGACATCGGCGGCACCTTCACCGATGTCGTTCTCGAAGGCCCGACGGGCCGGGTCACGACCAAGGTCCTGACGACGCCCGCCGCGCCCGAGGAAGGGGTCATCGAGGGGATTGGCATAGTCCTCAAGCGCGCCGGCGCCGGCGCCGAGGCGATATCGCTGTTCATCCATGGCACCACGCTTGCGACCAACGCGCTGATCGAGCGCAAGGGGGCAAGGACCGCCTTCGTCACCACGGCCGGTCTCCGCGACATTCTGGAGATGGGCTACGAGAAGCGCTTCGAACAGTACGACTTCTACATGGACAAGCCGGAGCCGTTGGTGCCCCGGCCGCTGCGCCTTCCCGTGCGCGAACGCATCTCGGCGCGCGGACAGGCGCTTCTGCGGCTCCACGCCGAGGATCTGCATCGCGCCGCCGCGGTGATGCGGGCGGCGGACGTCCAGGCCGTGGCGATCGGCTTCATCCACTCCTACGCGCATTCCGAGCATGAGCGAAAGGCCCGCGAGGAGCTGGCGAGGCTGCTTCCGCCGAGCGTGACCATCTGCATCTCGAGTGAGGTATGCCCGGAGATTCGCGAGTACGAGCGCTTCTCTACCACCTGCGCCAACGCCTATGTGCGGCCGATGATGGCGGGCTATCTGACGCGCCTTCGGCAGCGTCTCGATAGCATGGGGCTTAAGGCGCCGCTGTTCCTGATGATGTCGGGCGGCGGCTTGACCACGCTCGATCACGCGACGCGGTTCCCGATCCGCCTGGTCGAGTCCGGACCTGCGGGCGGCGTCATCCTCGCCGGCCAGATCGCACGCGAATGCGGCCTGCCGGCCGCGCTCGCCTTCGATATGGGCGGAACCACGGCCAAGATCTGCCTGCTCGACGACGGCGAGCCGGAGCGTGCTCGGCGCTTCGAGGTTGCGCGGATCTATCGCGATCTCAAGGGCAGCGGGCTTCCGGTTCGCATCCCGGTTGTCGAGATGGTCGAGATCGGCGCCGGCGGCGGCTCCATCGCGCGCGTCGATGCGATGAAGCGGATCACGGTCGGCCCCGACAGTGCCGGTGCCGATCCCGGTCCCGCCTGCTACGGCCGCGGCGGCCAATCGCCGACCGTGACCGACGCCAATGTCGCCCTCGGTCGCATCGATCCGCAGCACTTCGCCGGTGGCCGTATTGCCCTCGATGCCGGAAAGGCCGACGCGGCGCTCTCGGGCGACATCGGCCTGAAGCTGAGCCTGTCAGAGCATTGGCCGGCAGCCGGCGTCTCCGAGATCGTCGAGGAGAACATGGCGAATGCCGCACGCGTGCATGCGATCGAGCGCGGTAAGGTCATCGACCGCTACACCATGGTCGCCTTTGGCGGCGGAGCGCCGCTCCATGCCGGCCGCCTCGCCGAGAAGCTCGGCATAGGCCGCGTCCTGGTGCCGGTCGGCGCCGGCGTCGGCTCGGCGATCGGATTCCTTAGGGCGCCGATCGCCTATGAGGTCGTTCGGAGCTGGCGCGTACCGCTCGCAAGCCTCGACCTCGGCGAGGGTAACCGCCTGCTGGCGGGCCTGCGCGAGGAGGCGCATCGCGTCGTCGCCGCCGGAGCCGGAGAAGCCCCCTTGAGCGAAACGCGGCTGGTCGATGTTCGCTATGTCGGGCAGGGGCACGAGCTGCCGATGGCCCTGCCAAACCGTGCGCTCGGCGCCGATGACCTACCCGATCTTCGGCGCCGCTTCGAGGAGCGCTATCGGCAGATCTACGGCCTCGCCCTGCCGCAGATGGCAGTCGAGATCGTCACCTGGTCGGTGACGGTGTCGACGGCGCTGCCGGCGGCGGAGCGGATACCGGCGCCGACCCAGAGGACGGCGGCAAGACCGATCGGCCGTCGGCGCGTCTACGAACCCGCGCTCGGCGAGCTCGTCGAGATGGCGGTCTATAGCCGGCCCGACCTCGCTCCGGGCGCCGCGCTCGACGGGCCGGCGGCGATCGTCGAAGACGAGACGACGACGATCGTGCCGGCGAGCTTCGCTGCGACGATCAATCGGCGCGGAGACATCGTCATGGAGACGCGCCATGGCCGATAGCTCGCTCAAGGCCATCCGCATGCAGGTCATGTGGAACCGGCTGATCGCCGTGGTCGAGGAGCAGGCACAGGCTTTGCTGCGAACCGCCTTCGGCCATGTCGCGCGCGAGGCAGGCGATCTCTCGGCCGGTGTCTATGACGTCGACGGCCGCATGCTGGCGCAGGCCGTCACCGGCACGCCCGGCCATGTCAACACCATGGCAGCCGCCGTCGGCCACTTCATGCACCGCTTCCCCTTGGCCTCGATGAAGCCCGGCGATGTCTTTGTCACCAACGATCCCTGGCTCGGCACCGGCCATCTCTTCGACTTTGTCGTGGTGACGCCCGCCTTCGTCGAAGGCCGCCCGGTCGCGCTCTTTGCCTCGACCTGCCACATGGTCGATGTCGGCGGCATCGGGTTCTCCGCGGATGCCAATTCGGTCTTCGAGGAAGGCACGCTGATCCCGCATCTCAGGCTGCGCTCGGCTGCGGGCCTCAACGAGGATGTGCTCGGCATTATTGCCGCCAACAGCCGCAACCCGGTCGAGATCCGGGGTGACATCCTGTCTCTGGTGAGCTGCAACGATGTCGGCGTCGCACGTCTCACCGGCATGATGGCCGAGTTCGAACTGACCTCGATCGACGAGCTCGCAGCCTACATCATCGACAACTCGCGCGAGGCGACGCGGGAGGCGATCCGCCGTATGCCGCGCGGCAGCTACGCCGCGGAGATGAGCCTTGACGGCTATGACGCGCCGATCTCGCTCAAGGCGGAGATGACGGTCGGCGACGGCGAGATCACCGTCGACTATGCCGGCAGCTCCCCGGCCTCGAACTTCGGCATCAACTCGCCCAAGTGCTACACCGATGCCTACACCGTCTTCGGCCTAAAATGCGCGATCGCGCCGGCCGTGCCGAACAACGCCGGCTCGCTGGAGCCCTTCAAGGTGCTGGCCGAGCCGGGCTCGATCGTCGATCCCAAGCGGCCTTCGCCCGTGACGGCCCGCCATGTCGTAGGCCAGATGCTGCCGGACATGGCATTCGGTTGCCTCGCCCAGGCGCTGCCCGATGCGGTGCCGGCGGAGAGCGCGGGCAGCATCTGGGTGCTGGCGATGGCAAGCGCGCATGAGCGGATGGGCGATCCGCGCTTCGCCAATGCAAGCCGGTTCAACGTGATGAATGTCGGGCTCGGCGGCGTCGGCGCGCGGCCGGGCAAGGACGGGCTGTCGACCACAGCCTTCCCCAGCGGCGTCGGAACCATCCCGGTCGAGATCACCGAGGATCAGAGCCCGCTGGTGTTCTGGCGCAAGGAGTACCTGCCGGACTCCGGCGGTCCAGGTATGCATCGCGGCGGGCTGGGTCAGGCGATAGAGATCGCCAATGGCGAAGAAGCGCCGTTTACGATCTCGGCGGCGACCTTCGACCGCATGCGCTTTCCGCCGCGCGGCCGCGATGGCGGCAGGCCGGGCCGGGTCGGCATAGCGCGCCTCGCCTCGGGTACGGCGCTGGCGACCAAGGCCACGCATGTCGTGCCTGCCGGCGATCGCCTGATCGTCGAGCTTCCGGGCGGCGGCGGCCTCGGCGATCCGAAGAATCGCGCGAGAGACCGCATCGATGCCGACATCGCCGCCGGCCTGGTCACGCGCGAAGGCGCCAAGCGCGACTACGGAATGGAGTGAAGGTCATGACCGATATCCATGCCGTCTCGATCGAGCTCGCGGTGACGGCCGAGCGTGCCTTCGCCTTCATGAGCGATCCGAAAGCGATGGATCGCTGGTCTTTCGGAACCTGGAAGATCGTCCTGCACGAGGGCGGTCTGGTCGAAGGCAGCTCGATCTTCGACGGCTCGGTCACTTGGGTCCGCATCGATGCCGACAAGCAGCGCGGCGTGATCGACTATCATCTGGGCAAGGAACCTAGCGCGCTGACGCCCCGAATCATGGCGCGCGTGATCCCCGGCGACCGCCTCGACATTGGCGCCGAAAAATGCGTTCTCAGCATGATCGCATGGCGGACGAAGAGCATGCCGGAGGAGCGCTGGAAGCGGCTCGTCGCCTCGCACGAGTTCGAAGTGTTTCTGCTGAAGTCGCTGATCGAGGCGAGCTAGGGAGCCAGCTCCGCCATTGCCGTCTTGAGCGTGCCGCCGCTGTCGTCGGCGAGCGCGGCTTGACGTAACTTCGAGAGGCGCTCGGCCGCATCGGTCTTGCCTTTGAGGCGGGGGAGGGCCGACATCACCGTCTCAAAGTTGGCGATGCCGCGCGCATGGGTATCGCCATAGCCCTTCACGAGCTGCTGGCATTCCGCGATCGCCATGGCGAGGGCCGGCTGCTTCGGCGCCGTCTCCGCGATCTCGGCAAGCCAGGCGCCGATCCGCTCCTGCTCGACGGCGAAACGAAGGGAACGGCGCCGAATCTTGCGCAGGCTGGCAACCAGGTAGAGGAGCAGGAAGCCGCTGACGGAGGTCGTCTCGACGATCCGGCCTTTGGCGGTTAGCCGGCGCAGCAGGGATGATTGCAGCAGCCAGCCGCCGATGCCGGCGGGCAGCGCATCGGCGATCTCCTGCGGGCGCGGATGCAGGAACTCGCGAATGCGCAAGACCTGGTCCTTGCCCAGGCGCACCTCCTCGGCGACGCGCGCGAAGCGGCTGCGGCGGATCTTGAGATCGGCGACGCGCGCGACGTCTTCATAGGCCATCCAGAGCGCAAGATAGCGCGCGACCTCAGCCAGGAGCGGCGTGTTCGAGGGATCGAACTTCGCCAAGCGCTGGAGGTAGAGCTCGGTGTAGACCGCGTCCTGATAGTCGAGGAGCCGGACACAGCCGGCGATGATCGTCTCGCGTGCCAAGTCCGGCATCCGCTCGATCGCCTCGCGCTGCTCTGCGGGCAGGCGCGGGAACGTCGCCGCCGCTTCCCCTGGCGGCGCTTCCGCCGCGGTGCCATTCGCGGCGTCGTGAGCGCGGGCGAAGGCGCGAAGGCTGGCCTCGACGCCGAGGCCGCCACGGCGGATAGCCTCCTCGAAATCGCTGCGGGAGAAGGGAAGGCGCCCGGACGCAGCGAGTGCGCCGAACAGCGCGGCGCTGATAACGCTGCCGCTTTGCTCGGCGATCCTGGCGTAGTCTGCAGCGAGCAGCGTCCTGGCGGCGGCGCGTGCGCCCTCGATCAGCTTCCCTGAATCGACGCGGCCGTCGGCCATCGCCGTCCGCTCGGTCATCGAGTAGACACGGTTGGTCGAGGCGATCAGCGTCGTGCGCGACGGCGTCACCAGGCCGCGCTGCACGGCGCGGCCGGCTTCCATCAGCTCGGAGGCGATGACGATGTCAACATCGCCCGGCATCGGCATCAGCGCCAGCACCGGTGCGCCGCCGGAATCGGCGTCGGGAAGGATCTCGACATAATAGATCGTGGCGCCGGTGCGCTGGGCGACGCCCGGCACCGAGGTCGCCTGCACGTGGCTGCCGGCGCGTTCGGCCATGTCGATGAGCCAGTCGGCGAGCACGCCGCCGCCTTCGCCGCCCATCGCCATGATCGCGATCGAGATCGCCTTCGGCGGGTCGGCGTCCATGCGCCTTAAGCGCTCACGCCGAGCCGGCGGTCGATCCGGTTCTGGAAGATGCCGATAACCCAACGCCGGAAGGTTGCGGCCAGCCGGTCGGTCCAGGTCGGATTGCTGACGATCTCGGCCCGGTAGAAGGAAGGGCAGAGGATTGCGGCGTGGCTGACCTCGCCGCAGAGGCCGCAGCCGACGCAGGAATCGAGCACGATCGCGACCGGGTCCTTGCGCAGCGGATCGGGGTTGTCCTTCACCGACAGCGACGGGCATCCGGAGAGCCGGATGCAGGAGTGATCGCCGGTGCAGGTGTCGTGATCGACGCCGAAGCGCTCGCGCACCACGCGCTTTCCGTCCTTGACCGCCTGTCGCAGCAGCGGCTTCACGCGGCGCTGCTTGTTCAGCATGCACTCGCTTTGCGCAATTACCACCTTTGGCCCTTTGACCGGCGTCGTCAGCGCTTCCTTCAGCACGTCGCGCATCTGGCCGACGCTGTAGGTGTGGGTGATCGACTTGACCCAGTTGACGCCGACGCCGCGCACCGCATTCTCGATCGAGTTCTGCGTCTTGCGCAGCGGGTTCTCTGCCCTGGACGACATCAGATCCTGGCCGCCGGTCGCCGCCGTGTAGTTGTTGTCGACGATCACCAGCACGTTGTCGGTCTGGTTGAACACGGCATTGCCGACGCCGCTGGCAAGCCCGTTGTGCCAGAAGCCGCCATCGCCCATGACGCTGATCGTGCGCTTGGAGGAGTCCCTGGCATTGAGCGCGGCGGCGCCGGCCCAGCCGAGCCCATAGCCCATGGTCGAGGCGCCGATGTTGAAGGGCGGCAGGATCGAGAAGAGGTGGCAGCCGATATCGCAGCTCACATGGTGCGGCCCGAGCTCGCGCTCGACCAGCTTCATCGCCGTGAAGATCGGCCGTTCCGGGCAGCCGGTGCAGAAGGAGGGCGGTCGCGGATGAACCTGTGCTTCTGCCGCCGTGACGGCAGGGACCTTGGGCTGCCCAGGCTCGGCGGCGCCCGACGGTAGAACCGGCGGCAGGAGCAAGGGCGCCGCCTGGTCGAGGAAGCGCCTGAGACCGCGCAGCACAACGTCGCCCGTGTACTCGCCGGCCTTGGGCAGAACATCCTTGCCAAGCACTTTGGTCTGCAGATCGGCCCTGCGCAGAATCGCGTGCAGCGCCTGTTCGAGAAAATCCGGCTGGCCTTCCTCGACCATCAGGACCGCGCGCTTGCCGGTGCAGAAGCGGCGGAGTTCCTCGTCGACCAGCGGATAGGTGACATTGAGCACGTAGAGCGGAACCCGGCTCTCGCCATAGGCGTCGGCCAGCCCCAGCAGCTCGAGCGCGCGGACCACAGTGTTATACATGCCGCCCTGGAGGATGATGCCGATATCGGCAGCATCCTCGGCAAAGAACTCGTTGAGCCCGCGCTCTCGGATGAACTTGACCGCAGCCGGCCAGCGCTTCTCGATTTTCTCTTTCTCGTGCAGATACGAGGCCGGCGGCAGCACGATCCGGTTTGTGTCGCGGACCGGGTTCTCCATCGCCTGCTTGAGCGTGAAGCTCGGCCGCACATTGTCGCGTGCGGTGAAGCGGCCATGGACATGGCAGGCGCGGATACGGAGCTCCAGCATCACCGGCGTCCGGCTCGCTTCCGAAAGCTCGAACCCGGTCTCGACCGCCTTGACGATCGAGGGGAGGTTCGGACGCGGGTCCATCAGCCAGATCTGCGATTTCATCGCGAAAGCATGCGAGCGCTCCTGCATGATGCTGGAGCCTTCGCCGTAATCCTCGCCGACAATGATCAGCGCGCCGCCTTGCACGCCGGAAGAGGCGAGGTTGGCGAGCGCGTCGGAGGCGACGTTGGTCCCGACCGTGGATTTGAAGGTGACGGCGCCGCGCAATGGATAGTTGACCGAAGCGGCGAGAGTGGCGGCCGCGGTTGCTTCGGAGGCCGAGTGCTCGAAATGAACACCGAGATCCTGCAGCACCTCGGCTGAGTCGGCGAGCACGTCCATCAAATGCGAAATCGGTGCGCCCTGATACCCCGCGACATAGGCGACGCCCGATTGCAGCAAGGCCTTGGTCACGGCAAGGATGCCTTCGCCGTGAAACTCTTCGCCGGCGCCGAGGCGCAGCTTTTCCGCTTCCTTCTTGAAAGATCGCTCGGCCACTAGAAGCCCTTATGAAGTCGAGGGATGATGGGAACAGGAGGCGAGGTCGTCAAGGATCGGAACGCGCGTCGATGAGCGCCTGTGCTCCGTCCGCAGCGCGGCATCCGGCGGTCGGTGCTGTCGGGGCGCAGGCCGTAACCCGTGTGAGAAGTCCTAGCCGCGGAGGTGACAGGCAGCCCAGTGGCCGGACCGCTTCTCTTCCATCGGGGGAACGATCTCGCGGCACTGCGCGATCGCGATCGGGCAGCGCGTGTGGAAGGGGGAGCCCGGCGGCGGCGCGGTCGGCTTCGGCAGCTCGCCCTTCAGGATAATGCGCGTTCGTTTCCTCTGCGCCACCGGGTCGGGCAGCGGGATCGCCGAGATCAGCGCCTCGGTGTAGGGGTGCAGCGGCTCGCGGAAGAGTTTGTCTCTCGGCGCCAGCTCGACGACGCGGCGGACGCGCACATCGTCGTTCGGCGGGTTAAGGGCGTTGACGTAGTCATAGCCGATGCGCTCGGTCGGCACCGACAGCACCTGGAGGTTCGCTTCCTTGGAGAGCAGCGCCGCGTCGTCAGGATTGACGCCGCCGATGATGTCGGCCTTGCCGGTCTTGAGATCGGCAATACGGGTCGAGGCGTCGCCGACGCCGCGCCTGTCTTGCTAGGCGAAGGTGCTATCGGCCGCGCGGCTCGCCTTCGCTGCGATCGTCGAGCTTCGAGAGGCGGCGCAGGCGCCGGACACTCTCGACGGAGACGGTGCCGCCCTTATCGGCCCTGACGCCGACCGTCCGGAGATGGGCGAAGGCTCGGGACAGGCTCTCCGGGGTCATGCCGAGCAACGCCGCGAGAGTCGGCCGCTCATCGCGAAGCGTGACCGTCGCCGATCCGCTCGTTGCTGCGGTCATAGACAGGAGATGTCGCGCGAGCCGTTGGATCGTCGTCAATAGCTTCAGGTCGCGCACATAGCGAGTCAGGGTGAGGTTTGCGTTGGCGAAGGCGCGCAGGGTCACTGTCGCGGTTGCCGCGTCGGCGGCGAGAATGTCGCGGAACTTCCCGACCTGGATCATCATGATCCGCCCGCCCTCGATCAGGCGCGCGCCGTTGCTATAGGGTGTGCCGAGGACCGTTGCGGCATCGAGAATCACCTCTCCGCTTTCTCGGATGTTGATGATGGTCTCACAATCGCCGATGCCGCTGGTAAGCGCGACACGCCCGGAAAGCACGACATGCAGGAACTGCGCATGGCCTCCCTGGTCGAAGAGCGTCGCGCCCTTGGGCAGACCCTGGACGAAGGCGTCCTGGGTCAGCAGCGCGAGGGCCTTGTCGGGTAGATCGGACAGCAGCTGAACATTGAGCATGAGCTGCTGATCTTTTTGGCCGATGAGCATCCGACCGTCACTCCGACCTTCGGCGCCTTGCTCGCCCGTTCGTGCCGCACAATCGGGGCGCCGGCGTCGATCTCCAGAAGAGAGGAGCAGGCGCAACACAAGAGGAGGCGCCCTGGGTAAACCCAAGCCCGTGGGAAGGCAACGCCTTTTCTTCCCGCTCTCGAGGCTGTCCGAGAAATCGCGAAGGAATGGCTGAAAAACCTCAATGAAGCGCGTGCGAAACCTCCGCGAGTGGCACGCTTTAATACTTTAAATTCAAGTGATCTCTGGGAGGTGTCTCCGGAGTAGCAAGAAGACGTCGCCGCCTGGCTGCTCCGCCGTGGCCTACGTTCGGACGCTCGGATCGGGCGATGGCCGATGCCTCGGTGTCACTTGGTTGACGTCGAGCGCGCGAAGGGCCGTTGTCACGGCGGCTTATCGACCGGTTCTTCTCTCGCTACCCGACCGGCGGGGCCGTAGCGCTCCGCGGAAGATGCCGCGCCGGCATGGCGCAGCGCCTGACGCTCTGCAGCCGCCGGTTCAGCGGCCGTCCCTAGGAGAGCCGGTTCTTGTGAAAGACCCCGCCTTTGACGATGGCGGAGAGATGCGCGCCCTCATCCAGGAACAGCTCCAGCTTCTTCAGCGGGTCGCCGTCGACGACGATCAGGTCGGCCATCGCCCCCGGCTCGATGACGCCGAGCTTGCCTTCCATGCGCACGATCTCGGCGCCGACCAGGGTTGCCTGCCGGATGATCTCGATCGGCGTGTGAACTTCGCGGCGCCAGATGAACTCCTTGCTCTGCTCGTAGTGGAGCTGGCCCAGGAGGTCCGAGCCGTAGCCGACCTTGACCCCGGCCTTCTTGCAGATCTCCAGCGACTTGAGGCCGCCGTCGATCACCAGCTCGTTCTTGTCGAGCATGTCCCTGGTCATGCCGAATTCGGCGGCACGTTCGCGCATGGCGTAGTAGGTGACGAGGTTGGCGACCATGTAGGCGCCCTTCTTCGCCATCAGCTGCGCCGATTTGGCGTCGATCAGGTTGCCGTGCTCGATCGTGCGCACGCCGCAGGAGACCGCGCGCGTGATCGCTTCGGGCGTGTAGGCATGCGCCAGCGTGTAGCGGCCGAAGGCATGCGCCTCCTCGACCGCGGCGGCGATCTCCTCGACCGTGAACTGAAGCGAGTCGATCGGATCGTAGGGAGAGGCGACGCCGCCCGAGCACATCAGCTTGATGTGGTCGGCGCCCTGGCGCATCTGCTCGCGCGCCGCCTTGCGCACCTCGTCCGGCCCATCGGCGAGGTGGCGGAGGAAGACCATGGCGTTGGCGCAGTTGCACAGCGCGCCTGAATCGGTGCGGCGGTTGCGGTCGTTGTGGCCGCCGGTCGGGCCGATGGACCTGCCGGCGATGAACAATCTCGGCCCCTTGATCAGCCCGGTCTCGACCGCCGTCTTGATGCCCCAATCGGCACCGCCGGCGTCCCGGCAGGTGGTGAAGCCGCGGTCGAGGAAGGCTTTGAGCCGCTGGGTCGAGCGCGCCGCCATCAAGGTCAGCGGCATGCCTTCGAGGCGGCTGATATAGACCTCGCTGTGCATGGTGTGCACATGGCAGTCGATCAGGCCGGGCATCAGCGTCCGCCTGCCGCAATCGACGACCTGGGACTTGGCGGCCTTGATCGGCCTGTCCGAGACTTCCCTGATCTTCTCGCCTTCGACCAGAATCTCATAGCCGCCACGAGCCTCGTTCCAGCGCGGGTCGAGCAGGCTGAGATTGCGGAAAAGAAGCGAGGACGGGGCAGGCTTGGCGGGCATCAGTGGAGCTCGTTCTTATGGAATCTGCCGCCCTGCATGATCACCGGCAGGTGCGCGCCCTGATCGAGGAACAGCTCCAGCTTCTTCAGCGGATTGCCGTCGACGAGGATGAAATCGGCATAGGCGCCGGGCTCGACCACGCCGATCTTACCTTCGAGGCGCAGGATCTTGGCGCCGACCAGCGTCGCCTGGCGGATGATCTCGATCGGCTTCAGCACCTTGGCACGGTGGATGAACTCCTTGCTCTGCTCGGTCTGCAGCTGGCCCAGGAGATCGGTGCCGAAGCCGACCTCGACGCCGGCCTTCTTGCAGATCTCGAGCGAGCGCAACGCGCCTTCGAGGACCACGTCGTTCTTGGCCAGAATATCGGCCGACATGCCGAAGGAGGCGGCGCGCTCCTTCATCTCGAAATAGGTGACCAGGTTGGCGATCATGAAGCCGCCCTTGGAGGCCAGCAGCTTCGCCGACTTGGCGTCGATCAGGTTACCGTGCTCGATCGTGCGCACGCCGTTGGAGACGGCGCGCGTGATCGCCTCCGGCGTATAGGCGTGTGCCAGGACGTAGCGGCCGAAATTAGCGGCCTCGTCCGTCGCCGCGGCAATCTCGGCCGGCGAATATTGCAGGCTGTCGAGCGGATCGTAGGGCGAGGCGACACCGCCCGAGCACATGATCTTGATCTGATCCGCACCCTGGCGCATCTGCTCGCGTACGGTCTTGCGCACCTCGTCGGCGCCGTCGGCGATCGCCATGCCGTGGACCAGCGCGTTGCAGCAGCCGCAGCGCGCGCCCATGTCGGTGCGCCGGCGCGAATCCGAATGCCCGCCGGTCGGACCGATAGCGCGGCCGGAAATGAAGAGGCGGGGGCCGGCAAGAAGCCCGGTCTCGACCGCGGTCTTGAGGCCCCAATCGGCGCCGCCGGTGTCGCGCACCGTGGTGAAGCCGCGGTCGATCATGCCGCGCATCAGCTCGGCCGAACGCGCCGTCATCAGGGTGAGCGGGATGCTCTCCAAGTTCCGGATGTTGACCTCGCTCAACATCACATGGACATGACAGTCGATCAGGCCCGGCATCAGCGTGCGCTTGCCGCAATCGACCACGGCGGCCTTCGCCGCCTTGATCGGCTTGTCCGAGACCTCCTTGATGGTCCCGCCCTCCGTCAGCACCTGGTAGCCGCCGCGCGCCGAGTCCCAGCGCGGATCAAGCAGCTCCATGTTCTTGAACAGCACCGACTGAGCCATGGTCCCCCACCTTTCAGGTGGCGGAAGGATGCGGGGGCGGCAACAGCTAAGTCAAGAATGGCAGAGAGTTAGCTGTGCGAGCTCGGTATGGTAGGGCAGGCATGAGCAGCAGCTCGCCCGACGACCTCTCTCCTGTTCTCCGCGACACGCTCCGATCCGCCTTCGGGGCGACGCCGATTGGCGTCGTCGCGCCTGTTCGCGGCGGAGCTTCCGGCGCGTCGACCTTCCGGATCGAAGCGGGACGCCGGCATTATATGGTGCGCATGGAAGGGGCGGCGAGCCCACTGCGCAATCCGCACCAATACGAGTCCATGCGCCTCGCGGCGGAGGCCGGGGTCGCCCCGCCGCTCCGCCATGTCGACGAGACGGCGCGCGTCGTCATCATGGATTTCATCGAGACGAAGCCGCTCAAATCCTATCCGGGCGGACCAAACGCGCTGGCGCGGGCTTTGGCGGAGATGCTCCGTCGCCTGCAGGCGACGCCGGGCTTTCCTCAATTCGTCCGCTATCCCGGTATCGTCGAGCGCCTGTTCGCGCATGTGCGTCGAACCGGGCTCTTCGCCGCCGGCATCCTCGATCCGCATGTCGAGCGCCTGGAACGTCTCCGCGAAGCCTATGCCTCAGGCGCGACGAGGCTGGTCTCCAGCCACAACGATCTCATACCGAGCAATATCCTGTTTGACGGAGAGCGCCTGTGGCTCGTCGACTGGGAGTCTGCCTATCGCAACGATCCGCTGGTCGATGTGGCGACGATCCTCGATACGCTCGCGACCTCGCCGGAGCTGGAAGAGATCCTGCTGCGAACCTGGCTCGGTTATGCGCCGAATGACGAGCTTCGCGCCCGGCTTGGCGTCATCCGGGCGCTCACACGGCTCTACTACGCGGGCGTCCTGCTCAGCGCATCCGCGATGGCCTTCGGCGCTATGGCCGATAGCGATCTGTCGGCTCCGGCACTTCCGGAGCTGCAGCGGGCGATCCGCGATGGCCAGCTCACCCCCGGCTCGCCGGCGACCAAACATGTGCTGGGAAAGATGTTCCTCGCGTCGTTCCTTTCCGGCGTGACGCCGCCGAGCTTCGACGCAGCCGTCTAGGGAGAAACAAGGCCTCGGACGCCTTATTTGCGTTTCGCGGCGGCTGCCACCAGCGCGTGGCAGACGTCGCGGATCGGCTTCAGGTTGGGGCGTCCGGGGTCGATGCGGTAGGCGATCGCCAGGTGATGCTTCGGCAACGCCGGCTTCACCTGCAAGACGCGAAGCTGGCCGCGCCTCGTCTCGCTCTTGAACAGCTGCACCGGCAAGAGGCTGAGCCCGAAGCCCTTGGCGGCGAGGTTCGCCATGATTCTGAGGCTGTTGCAGGTGTAGAGGCGCTGCGGCAGGTCGCCGACGCTGGCGAACCACTCGTTGATCATGGCGTAGAGCTTGGAGGGCCGCGGATTGGTGATGATCGGATAGGTCTTCAGATCGGATGGCGTCAGCGCGCGCGACGGCAGGTCGAGATCGCGCCCGGCGACCCAGGCGAGCTCGAGATCCTCCAGCGGCTCGACCGCGATGTCCGGGTTGAGCTCCGGCTCGGTCAGGATTGCGAAGTCGAGCTCGCCTGCCTGCAGCTTCTTGTCGAGGTTGGCGCTGAAATCGATGACGATCTCGAGCTCGGCCGAGGGATAGGTCTTCTCGACCTTGGCCAGGAGGCCGGGGAGGTGGGTCAGCGCGAAGGAGTCGGCGAAGCCCATGCGGATCGGCCCGCGGATGGTCTTGGCCGGATCGGCTTGATCTTCGAGCGAGCGGGCCAAGGTCAGGATCTGCTCGGCATGGCGAACCGTCTGCATACCGAGATCGGTCAGGCGCGGGCGGTAGTCGTCGCGATGGAAGAGGGAGCCGCCGAGCTGGCGCTCGAGCTCGCGGATGCGGCCCGAGACGGCGGGCTGGCTGACATTGAGCTGGTGCGCGGCGGCGCGGAAGCTGCCGAGCCTGGCGATCCACACCAGCGCCTCAACCTGGTCGAGACTGATCCTCATGATCCGGGTTGCCGATCATCATTGATCCCTTTTTCCAATTACATCTTATCGTTTTGCTCCGCTAGCCTATCCTGTGAGCGGACGAAATCGCGCGGCGAGAACCAGCGGCACTCTAGCTTAGCCGCGTCTCCGCTTCGGCGGCGCATCGATCAACAGGGAGGAACCGAGAATGACTGGACGCATGTCGAAGTGGCTCCTGCTCGGAGCCGCGATGCTAGCCTTCGCTTCCCAGGCCGAAGCGCAAGTCACCTTCCGCCTGGGTACTGTCGATCCGCAGGCGACGCATTCCGGCGTCGGCGCCGATGCCTTCGCCGCTGCCGTCGACCGGCTCAGCCAGGGCCAGATGAAGGTGCAGGTCTTCCATGCCGGCCAGCTCGGGCCCATCCCCGAGCAGCAGCGCAACGTGCTGGCCGGCACCCAGGACATGCATCTCCTGTATCCCGAGTTCCTGACGACGCTGATCGAGGAGACGCGGGTGATCTCCGCGCCCTATGTCTTCACCTCGCATGCGCATCAGGCGAATTTCCTGAAGAGCGATGCGTTCAAGCCAGGCCTCGACAAGCTGCGCTCGCTCGGCGCCATCGTCCTCGACGAGGACTGGACCTGGTGGCAGATGGACCCTCGCGGCGTGATCAGCGTCAAGCCCATCCGCACGCCGCAGGATCTTCAGGGCCTCAAGCTTCGCATCTGGGAGTCCAAGGTCGCGATCGACACCTGGAAGGGGCTCGGCGCCAACACCATCGTCGTGCCGCGGCCCGAAATGTATCTCGCCTTCAAGCAGGGCATCATCGAGGCGGGGCCGGAGACCATCGGCATCGCCTATGACGGCAAGAATGCGGAGATCGGCAAGTACTGGACCCGCACCGACGAGTACTACCAGGTCGTCAACATCATGATGAACCAGCGGAAGTGGGCGGGCCTGACCGACGCGCAGAAGAAGATCCTGGCGGAGGCGGCGAAGGCGGGTGGTGCCGCCTACAAGGCCGAGTCGACGCGCGGCTTCACCGAGAAGCGCGGCAAGGCCGAGAAGGAGATGGGCGTCACCGTGCTTGAGCCCGATCTCGCGCCCTGGCGCGAGAAGTCGAAGGCGATCCTCGCCAACCTCGAGGCCGACGGCACGATACCGAAGGGGCTGGTGGCGAAGGTCTCGGCAATCCCGGCGAAATGATCCGCCGATAGTAGAATTCCGGCGGCATGACCGCCGCCGCAGCACCCGGGCCGGCGCGGGGGACGCTTGATCGCGCCCTCCGCGCCTATCTTGTCATCAGCAAGCGCGTGGTGGCGGTCGTCGCGATCGCCTTTCTCGCGCTCATGGTCGTGGTCAACGGCATCGAGATCACCAGCCGCGGCCTCTTCGGCCCGAGCTTTGTCTGGGTTCAGGAGATCTCGATTCTTTCGGCGATGTGGATCTACTTCTTCGCCTACGGCCTGATCGCCAAGGACGAGGAATATATCCGCGTCGACATCCTGCCGAGCGCGGCGAGCCCGCAGCTCCGTACCGCCATCGGCCTGTTTGCACGCCTCGCGACCATCGCCTTCCATGCGACCGTCGTCTGGGTCGGGATCGAGGCCTGGCGTTTCCTCGGCCTCTTCCGCACCAGCATCCTCGACTGGCCGGAATCGCTTTTCGTCCTGCCGATCCTGCTCGGCGCCATCGACATCCTGATCACAGAGTGCATCCATCTGAGGTCGAGCCTGGTCGCGCGCATGAGCCCGGAAAGCGCTTAGGCCGTGGCGACCCTGGTCATGATCCTGATCTTGCTGGCGCTGATGCCGCTGCGCGTGCCGGTCTGTGCCGTGATGGGACTTTCGGCAGTCGCCGGTCTCCTCATCCTCGACATGCCGGTGAGCACGCTGGTCCGCTACATGGCGACCGATGTGCGATCCGTGCCGCTGCTGGCCATCCCGTTCTTCATCCTGGCCGGCAATCTGATGAACCATTTCGATATGACGCGCCGGATCTTCGACTTCCTGAGCGCGCTGGTCGGCTACTTCTCCGGCGGCCTCGCCCAGGCGGCCGTGCTGACCACGCTGGTCTTCGGCGGCATCTCGGGCTCGGCGCTCGCGACCATCGCCGGGATCGGCGTCATCACGATCCATGCGATGCGGAAGGCCGGCTATCGGCCCGAGTTTTCTGCGGCGCTCGTCGTCTCGGGCTCGCTGATGGACCCGCTTATCCCGCCCTCGATCATGTTCATCCTCTATGCCGTGCAGATGAACGTATCGATCGCCGACCTCTTCGTCGCCGGCATCGTGCCTGGCGTGCTGCTCGGCGTGCTGCTGATGCTCAACAACGTCGTGCTGTCGAAGACCGGCATCGAGCGCTTTCCGCCGCCCGAGCGGCCTTCCTTCGATCGGCTCTGGCGCAGCTTCGTCGCTGCCTTCCCGGCGCTGCTGACGCCGGTCGTGATCCTGCGCAGCATGACGACGGGCTTGGTCACCCCGACCGAGGCCAGTGTGCTCGCGGTCCTCTACACGCTGCTGCTGGGCGTGCTGCACCGGGAGATCACCTGGAAGCGGCTTATGGCCGCCTTCGATGACTCCGTGCGCGCGACGGCGCTGATCATGTTCCTGACTGCGCTCGGCAGCGTCATGGGCTTCGTCATGACTTCCGAGCGCACCGCCGAGACCGTCGCGCATTGGATGGTCTCCTTCACCGACAGCAAGTATCTGGTTCTCGCGCTCGTGGTCCTGGCGTTGCTGGCGCTCGGCGTGTTCCTCGAGGCTGTGCCGGTGCTCCTGATCTCGATCCCGCTCTTCGGGCCGCTGGTCATCGGATATGGCGTCGATCCCGTGCACTTCGGCGTGGTTCTGACCTTCGCCATCCTGCTCGGCATCATCCACCCGCCCATAGGTCTCGGCATCTTCGCGGTCTGCGCGATCACCAGGCTGCCGATGGGCCCCGTGGTCCGAGCCACGCTGCTCTTCTACCCGGTGCTGCTTCTCTGCCTCTTGCTGATCACCTTCATTCCCTCGCTCTCGACCTGGCTGCCGACCGTCCTGATCACGAAATGAACGGCTATGTCCAAACCGTCCTTGGCCGCGTCGATCCCGGGGCAGTCGGTGTGACCATGATGCATGAGCACATCCTTGCCACTGCGCCGCACATCGCGATTCCGCCGGAAGAACCCGGCGCCCGCGCGCTCTTCGAGGCGCCGCTCGATTTTGAGGTGCTGCGCGCGATTCGCTTCGGTGGCCGTGCCAACCGCGCCAATTGCGGGCTCGAGGACGAGACCTTGGCGGCCGACGAACTCGCCCGCTATGCCGCGGCTGGCGGCCGCACGGTGGTGGACGCGACCAGCCGCGGCATTGGCCGCGATCCCGACGGCCTCGCCCGGGTCGCGCGCGCGACCGGCCTCAACATCGTCATGGGCTCGTCCTGGTACGTCGCTTCCACGCATCCGAGAGAGGACGACGTCGCCGGCGCAAGCGAGGATGAGTTGGCTGCGCGCATCGTCGCCGAGTTCGCGGACGGCGTAGGCGGCAACGGCATCAGGCCGGGGCTGATCGGCGAGGTCGGCTGCTCCTGGCCGCTCGAAGACGTGGAGCGCAAGGTGCTCCGCGCCTCGGCCAAGGCGCAGCGCGAGACCGGGGCGGCGCTCTCGATCCATCCCGGCCGCGACCGCCGCGCGCCCTTCGAGATCGTCGAGATCCTCGATGCGGCCGGTGCCGATCTTACCCGCACCGTCATGTGCCATGTCGACCGCACGATCGGCGACCGCGAGTCGCTGCGGCGGCTCGCCGCCACCGGCATCGTTATCGAGTTCGATCTGTTCGGCTACGAGGGCTCCTACTATGCCTGGGAACTGCCGGTCGACATGCCGAACGACTCACGTCGCGTGCGCATGCTCGCCTGGCTGGCCGGGGAGGGCTTCGTCGGCTCGCTCGTCGTCTCCCATGACGTCTATTTCAAGGACAAGCTCGCCCGCTGGGGTGGCCAGGGCTACTCGCATATCGTCGAGAACGTCGTGCCGCTGATGCGCCGCCGGGGACTGTCCGAGGCGACGATCGACGCCATGCTGGTCAGCACGCCACGACGGCTGCTCACCCTCGGCGCATCATGATCCAAACCTCCGATCATCATCGATCCCCATTTCCAATGACACCTTATCGTCTGCCTCCGTTAGCTTCTGCGCCAGGAGAGGAATGACGGCATGGCGGCGCGCACGCTCTACCGGGTCGGGATCGACATCGGCGGCACCTTCACCGACTTGGCGCTGCTCGGCACCGACGGAAGGCTGGTCACGCGCAAGGTCTCCTCGACGCCCGACGACTATGGCCGCGGCATCGCCGCCGGCATCGTCGAGCTTCTGCGCGAGGTCGGCCTCGAGGCCGGGGACATCGGCGACCTGGTCCACGCCTCGACCATCGCTACCAACGCCATTCTCGAGCAGAAGGGGGCGGCGACCGCGCTTGTCACCACGCGCGGTTTCCGTGACGTACTGGAGCTGCGCCGGCTCCGCATTCCCGTGCTTTACGATCTGCAATACGACAAGCCGCCGCCGCTGGTGCCGCGCCATCTCCGCTTCGAGGTCGATGAGCGCATGGGCCCAGGCGGCAAGGTGAAGCAGGCGCTCGATCTCGCCTCGCTCGATACTGTCGCGAAGGATCTCAGCGGCAGCGGCGTCAAGGCGCTGGCGGTGACCCTGCTGCACTCCTACGCCAACCCCGCGCATGAGCGTGCGGTCGCCGACGCGCTGCGTAAGGCGCTGCCCGGCATCTTCGTCACCTGCTCGGCCGACATCCTGCCTGAGATCCGCGAGTACGAGCGGACCAGCACGACTGTCATCAACGCCTATGTCGGCCCGATTGTCGCTTCCTATCTCGGCGCGCTGGCCGGCAAGATGAAAGGGCTCGGCGTCAAGGCACCGCTGACGGTGATGCAGTCCAATGGCGGTGTGATGACGGCGGAGGCGGCGGTGAAGAAGCCGGCCTATATCGTCGAGTCCGGCCCCGCCGCCGGCGTCATCGCTTGCGCGCATCTGGCCCGCCGGCTCGGCCGCGCCAATGTCATCTCCTTCGACATGGGCGGCACGACGGCCAAGGCGGCGATGATCGAGGACGGCGAGGCGGCACGCACGACCGAGTACGAGGTCGGCGCCGGCATCAATCTTTCGAGCAAGCTGGTCAAGGGCGGCGGCTATCCGATCAAGCTGCCCTTCATCGATGTCTCGGAAATCGGCGCAGGCGGTGGCAGCATCGTCGACATTGATGCGTCCGGCACGCTCAAGGTCGGCCCGCAAAGTGCCGGTGCCGTGCCCGGTCCGATCTGCTACGGCCTCGGCGGAGATCGCCCGACCTTCACCGATGCCATGGTGGTGCTAGGCTATCTCAACCCGGTCGCGATCGCTGGTGGTCGAGTGAAGCTCGATGCCGACCGCGCCCATCGCGCGATCCAGGCGGACGTCGCGAAGCCGCTGGGACTTGCTCTCGCGGACGCCGCGCATGGTGTCTACACGCTGGCGGCAGCGACGATGACGCGCGCGGTCAAGGCGGTCACCACCTATCGCGGGCGCGATCCGCGCGACTTCGCGCTCGTCGCTTTCGGCGGAAACGGCCCGATCGCGGCGGTGGAGATCGCACGCGCCCTCGAGATCAAGGACGTGCTGATCCCTCCGGCGCCCGGCGTCTTCTCGGCGCTCGGTCTCCTGGTCTCGGCCACCGAGCACAGCGCCGTCCGCACCTTCGTCCGCGAGGTCGACGAGCTGAAGCTCGCCGATATCGAGGAGGCGGCCCGCGCGCTCGAAGCCGAGGTGATGAATGCTTTCGCTGGAGAGGGCCATGACGGATCGCGTGTCACGCTGCTGCGCTCAGCCGAGCTTCGCTATGTCGGCCAGGCCTACGAGCTGCCGGTGGCGCTGGCGCCGGGGCGGATCGATCTTGCTGCCGCGCGTGCCGACTTCCATGACGAGCATGCGCGCACCTACGGTCACAGCTCGCCGGGCGACCCGGTCGACCTGATCAGTCTCAAGGTGACCGGCCGGCTTGCAGCCGACGGGGAGAGCTCCTTCGATCGCTGGAAGCTGGATGCGGCTGCGGCGGCCTCGTCTTCGCGACGCGCCTATTTCGGCCGCGCTGTCGGCTGGCATGACACGCCGGTCGTATCGCGCGCCGACCTCGCCGGCAAAGCGCGCTCCGGGCCGGTGATCGTCGAGGAGTATGATGCTACCTGCGTCATTCCGCCCGGCTGCCGCGCCCGGCTCGACGCGCTCGGCAACATCGCCGTAGAGGTGACGGCATGAGCCGGCTCGATCCCATCACCTTCGAGGTAGTGAAGAACGCGCTCTCCTCGATCGCCGACGAAATGGCGTTGGTGATCATGCGGAGCGCCTATTCGCCGGTGGTCCGCGACTCCATGGATTACTCCACCGCGCTCTGCGACCGGCACGGCCAGATCATCGCGCAAGGCCTCACCCTCGCGGTCCAGCTCGGCGCCTTCCCCGACGGCATGCGCCATCTGCTGGCGCAGTACGGAAGCGACGTGAAGGAAGGTGATATCTTCCTCTTCAACGATCCCTATGGCTCCGGCGGCCAGCACCTGCCGGATATCTATGTGATCAAGCCGGTGTTCCACGCAGGCCGGCTCGAAGGTTGGGCCTGCACTATGGCGCATCACTCCGATGTCGGCGGCATTGCGCCCGGTTCGACCGCAATGCACGCGACCGAGATCCATCAGGAGGGCCTGACCCTGCCGACGCTCAAGCTCTACGAGCAGGGTAGGCCGAACACCACGTTGTTCCGGATCATCGAGAAGAACACGCGCCAGCCCGTGCAGGTGCTCGGCGACCTCAAGGCCCAGCTCGCGGCCTGCGCTATCGGCGAGCGGGGATATCTGCGGCTCCTGGAGAAGTATGGTGCGGCGAATCTGCACCCCTATCTCGATGAGCTGCAGGACCAGGCGGAGTGCATGATGCGCCAGGTGATCCGCGACATCCCGGACGGCGTCTACAAATTCGAGGACTGGATCGACGGCATCGGCGATGTGCCGGAGCCGATCAAGATCGCCGTCACCGTGACTGTGAAAGGCGACGAGGTCGATATCGACCTGACCGGGACCTCGAAACAGGTGCCGGCCGCGATCAACTGCCCGATCTCGATGGTCAACTCCTCCGCCTACTGCGCGATGCGCTGCATGACCTCGACGGGAATACCGAACTGCCAGGGCTACATGCGGCCTATCACGATCCGCGCGCCCGAGGGCACCATCGTCAACCCGCTGCCGCCGGCCGCTTGCGCGGCGCGTGGCGTCATCGGCTATCGCGTCTTCGACGCGATCATCGGCGCGTTGGCCCGGGTGGTGCCCGACAAGGTTATCGCCGGTAGCGAAGGCGGGCCGACACTGCTCTCCATTGGCGGCCGTCACCGCAACAAAGCCTTCGTGCTGACCGAGGTCATGGTCGGCAACTGGGGCGCGCGAGCGACGAAGGACGGCGTTGAGGGCATCTCCAACCCCGCGGCCAATCTTTCGAACCAGCCGGTCGAGCTGATCGAGGCCGAGCTGCCGCTCGAGATCACGCATTACGCGCTGGTGCCGGATTCCGGCGGCGCCGGCAAGCATCGCGGCGGTCTCGCGTTTTCGCGCGAGTACAGGCTAACCGCCGATGAAGCGGTCTTCACCTTGCGCTCGGACCGGCGCGACCACCCGCCCTACGGGATCGCCCGTGGGCTGGCTGGGGCGCCGTCGCGCAACCTGCTGATCCAGGACGGCAAGAGCGAGATCCTTCCAACCATGCCGATGAAGGCGATGCAGCTCAGGAAGGGCGATATCTTCCGCCATGTCTCCGCCGGCGGCGGCGGCTATGGCGATGCGCGCGAACGCGATCCTGTCCTTGTGTTGAACGACGTCGTCGCCGGCAAGGTCTCAGCGCAGCTCGCGCGCGAGGTTTATGGCGTGGCGATCGAGGGCGGGAAGGTCGACGCCGCGGCGACGGCGCAGCTGCGCTCGGCGCTCCGCACGGCGGCACAATAATGGCGCTCTCCCTTATCCTCCGCGGCGGCACCGTCTATGACGGCACCGGCAAGCCGGCGGTCGGCGCCGATGTCGGAATCGAGAACGGCCGCATCGCCGCGATCGGGCGCATCGACGCCAAGGCAGAGATGGAGATCGACGCCAAAGGCCTTGCGGTGGCGCCGGGCTTCATCGACATCCATAGCCACTCCGACTACACGCTGCTGCTCGACCCGCGCGCGGTCAGCGCCGTCCATCAGGGCGTCACGCTCGAAGTCATCGGCAATTGCGGATTCGGTTGCGGCCCGATCCGGCGGCCGGACCTGGCGCCGCAGGCGATCTACGGCTTCGACGGCTCGGTGCCGCTCGAATGGAAGAGCCTCGGAGGATACCTCGACCGCCTCTCCTCGGCCAAGCCCGCGGTCAATGTCATATCGCTGGTGCCGAACGGGCAGCTTCGACTCTCGACCGTCGGACTCTCCGACCAGCCGGCTAGCGCTGGGCAGGTCGCCCAGATGCAGGACCTGCTTCGCGAGAGCCTCTCCGACGGCGCCATCGGCTACTCGACCGGTCTCGAATACGCGACGGAGGTCGGCGCCGGCGAGACCGAGCTGACCGCGCTCGCGCGCGTCGCCGGCAAGGCCGGCGGACTCTATGCGACGCACACGCGCGACCGTGCGGCGAAGTCGCTGGAGGCGATCGAGGAGGGCATCCGCACCGGCCGCAACGCCGGGGTCCGCACCCAGATCTCGCATCTGGTGCCGCGTGCTACGGCCGGCGGCATTTTCGAGCGCTCGATTGAGCTGGTCGAGAGAGCGCGCGGCGGCGGCCAGGACATCCGCTTCGATATGCATACCCGCCTATACGGCACCACCATGCTGCATACCATGCTGCCTCCCTGGGCCGGCAGCGGCGGCAAGGAGGCGGCGCGCGCCAATCTCCGCTCGAAGGAGGCGCGGCAGAAGATGCGTCAGTACCAAAGCATCCTCTCCAGCGTCGGCGACTGGAACCGCGTGGTGCTGCTGGACCTGCCGATCTTCTCCGAATATTCGCGCCGCAGCCTCGCGGACATCGCAAAGGAGCGCGGCCTGGACGCCTATGACGCCGCCTACGATATCATCGAAGCGACGCTCGATCTGCCGCGAAGCCCGATGGTGATCCTGCTGACCTACACCGAGGACCAGCAGCAAGCGGTGTTCCGCCACCCTCTCTGCATGCCGGCCTCGGATGCGACAACGCTCGCACCCGACGGCCCGCTCGCCGGCGCGGTCTTTCATGGTGCCTATACCTGGGCTTCCTGGTTCTGGCGCTTTATGGTGCGTCAGACCAAGGCGCTGTCGCCTGAGGACGCCGTGCATCGTATGACCGGGCTTCCGGCTGCCGTGCTCGACATCGCTGACCGCGGCGTGCTCAAGCAAGGCGCGCGCGCCGACATCGCGGTCTTCCATCCGGACACATTCGGCGAGACTGCGACGACCTTCGAGCCGAACCTGCTGGCGACCGGCATGAGGCACGTCATCGTCAACGGCGTGCTGACCTTGAACGAAGGCAGGCTGACAGGTCGGCGTGGCGGCGAGGTGCTGCGCCGCAAGGGTGCGCCGATCACGTTCTAAGAGCGGGTCGCGGTCAGTCATCAACGCCCTCACCCTTCGACAGGCTCAGGATGAGGGCTAATTCGGTGTCTCAGCTGCCTCATCCTGAGCCTGTCGAAGGGTGAGGCGGTCCAAGGACGGGGAGGGGGCGGTGGCCGAGCGGATCGTTACCAGGTTTCCGCGGAAGGTCCGCGAAGTCGAGAACATGTGGATACCGATGCGCGACGGCGCCAAGCTCGCCTGCCATCTCTGGATCCCGGCCGATGCCGAGAAGCGACCAGTGCCGGCGATCATCGAGTACATGCCCTATCGCAAGCGCGACCTGTTGCGGCTTCGCGATCAGCCGATCCATCACTACTTCGCCGGCCACGGCTATGCTTGCCTGCGCGTCGACACGCGTGGTGCCGGAGATTCCGACGGCGTACTCGGGAATATGTGGACCGAAAGCGAGATCGATGACGGCCAGGACATCATCGCCTGGTTGACCAGGCAGTCCTGGTGTACCGGCAAGGTCGGCATGATCGGCAAGTCCTGGAGCGGCTTCTCCGGGTTGCAAGCGGCGGCGCGGGCGCCCGAGGCGCTGAAGGCGATCGTCACCGTCTGTTCGGCCGAGGATCGCTACACCACGACGCTCCACTACACCGGCGGCGCCATGCTGACCGACAGCGTGTGGTGGGGCTCGTCCATGCTGATGTTCAATGCAATGCCGCCAGACCCGGAAACGCGCGGCAAGGACTGGGAGAAGCTCTGGAGGCAGCGTCTCAAGGCAAACAAAGCGATGATGTCGGACTGGCTCGACCATCCGCACCGCGATGCCTATTGGCGCGAGGGCTCGGTCGCCGGCCGCCTCAGGAACTTCAGGGCTGCGGTCTATTCGGTCGGCGGCTGGGCGGACTACCTCTCGCGCGCCGTGCCGCGCATCCTCTCGCAGATCCCGTCTCCCGGTCGCGGCCTCATCGGTCCCTGGGGGCACCAGTATCCGCAGGACGCAACGCCCGGCCCGGCCATGGGCTTCCTGCAGGACTGCACGCGCTGGTTCGACCGCTGGCTCAAGGACAAGAAGAACGGCATCGACAAGGAGCCGCTGCTCCGCGTCTGGATGCAGGACTCGGTCAGGCCGTCCGCCGACTACGTCAGGCGCCCCGGCCGCTGGGTGGCAGAGCGATCCTGGCCGTCGCCTCGGATCAAGCCGAAGGTCCTCAGGCTGAACGCCGGCACCCTCGATGCGAAGGCGGCGCGGGAAGTCGCGCTCATGCACCGTTCGCCGCAATCGCTCGGGCTCTGCTCGCCGGAATGGCTCGGCGGCGGCGTCAAGGGCGAGCTACCGCGCGACCAGCGCGAGGATGACGGACGCTCGTTGGTCTTCGACTCAGCGCCGCTCAAGCAGCGCACCGAGATCTTGGGCGAGACTGTGGTTACGCTCGAACTCGCCGTCGACAAGCCCGTTGCCCATGTGATCGCGCGGCTCTGCGACGTGCATCCCGATGGCGCCTCGACCCGCGTCACCTTCGGCGTGCTGAACCTCTGCCATCGAACCGGCCATGATCGGCCGAGGCCGATGAAGCCGGGCAAACGAACGCGCGTCGAGATCAGGATGCCATCGGTCGCCTACGCCTTCCCGCCGAGACACAAGATCCGCATCGCGCTCTCGACCTCCTACTGGCCGATCGTCTGGCCGTCGCCGGAATCGCCGCTGCTCACCGTCTTCGCCGGCAAGAGCCAAGTGGCGCTTCCCGTGCGCAAGCCCGATCCGAGGGATGCGGCGCTGCCGGCCTTCGGCAAGCCTGAGAACGGACCACCGACGCCCTATACGATCTTCGAGGGCACGACGCTCAAGCGTTCGATCGAGCGTGAGCCGATGTCGGGCCATACGACCGTAACCTTGCACGGAAGAGGCGGCGGGCTCCTCGGCCCCGTCGCGCATTACCTTATCGATCCGATCGGGACCGAAATGGCGCATTCTATCGACAAGCGCCTCGACATCGACGACGACGATCCGCTCTCCGCCCGCGCCGAGGTGCGGCAAACGATGGAGATGGGACGCAAAGGCTGGCGCATCTCGATCGCGGTCTCGACGGTGCTGACCTGCGATGCGACGCACTTCCATGTCGCGGCCGATGCGACGGCGTCGCTGAATGGGAAGAAAGTCAGCGCGCGCCACTGGAAGACGAGGCACAAGAGGAACTTGCTGTAGCGAGCCCTGCCCCTTCGGCTGCGAAGCGCCCGGCCCTGGTTGCGGCGACGCCATCACGCGGCCGTGTAGGCTCGCCGATAAGCCCCGGCAATCGTCTTCCATAAGAATATGAAGATGGGTCGATCAATGCCCCCCGCCCTAGACTTTCGCTCGGAGGGGCAAAGTCCGGGCACTCCTACGCGAGGTCCAAGGTCGCGACGGCGGGCTTGCCTGACCGTCTCGGGGCTGCGGCCGGCGCAACACCGGATATGGTCAGGGGATCCGCCATGCAGCCCACGCGCATTCTTGCCGGTGCCGTCATTGTCGCCTCGCTTATCGTCGCCGGTCCATCCGCGGCGCAGAAGAAGGGCGGCGATATCACCGCGCTGCTCTACGCCGGCCTCAACAGCGTCGACCCGCATTTCACCGGGACCTATCCGGCGCGCAGCATGATCCTGCCGATGTACGAGTCGCTGATGACGGTCGACGAGAACGGCGGAACCGTTCCGCTGCTCGCCGAGAAGGCCGACATCGCCGCCGACGGGCTCACCTACACCTTCCCGCTCCGCAAGGGCGTCAAGTTCCACAACGGCAAGGAGATGACCTCCGCCGACGTCAAGGCGTCGATGGAGCGCTACGCCAAGATCAGCCCCGGCCGTGCCGCGATGGACCCGGTCGCCTCATTCGAGGCGCCGGAGAAGTACACCTTCGTCATCAAGCTGAAGGCGCCGAGCGCGTCCTTCCTCGATCGCCTGGCCTCACCGACTTCGCCGGCGACGATCATTCCCGAAGAGGAAGCCTCGAAGGAAGTCAACAAGACCGCCAACATCTCGACCGGCCCGTTCCAGTTCGTCGAGTGGATCCCCGATAGCCACTTCCGCATCAAGCGGTTCGACGGTTTCGTCAAGCGCGACGTCCCCGGCGAGAGGATGACGGGCTATGGCGGGCCGAAGACCGTTCATATCGACACCGTTACCTTCCGCGTGGTCACCGAGGCGTCGGCCCGCATGTAAGCGCCGGAGCAAAAATCCCTCACTGAAGCGGCCGGATTGTCCGGTTGCGCCGGAGTAAAAATCCGGCAGCAGATAGCTCTTTGCGGTTTTGGCAGAGGGCGGAGGGATGAAGGGCGTGGAACTTTACAGGCAGGTCCGCCATGCGGTGCGGATTGAGGGTCTGAGCCGTCGTGAGGCGGCTCGGCGGTTCGG
>VGEN01000037.1 GCA_016869285.1 Alphaproteobacteria bacterium | reverse complement strand
TTCGACCCGCCGCTCCATGACCGACGGGGCCGATGCCCCGAAAACACCCGTTCCCTCAATCCCAAACCAATAACCCGACACCCGACGAACCAACCCGCGATGAAAAAGGCGCAACGACAAAGCATGCCATCTGATCGCCTTCCATCGCCGCAATTCAAATCATGCTCGCTCGTGAATAGGCCGGGTTAACCGGCAACGCCCGTCCCGCAAACTTCAACAAAGCGCGGGACATCCCCCGCTCAAGCGCTACGTCGATGAGTCCAAACGCCTGCTCGGCGTGATCGAGACGCGGCTTAGCAGCCGCGACTGGATCATGGACGAGTATTCGATCGCCGACATCTCGATGCTGGGCTCGGTGCGCAACCTTGTCGGTTTCTACGGCGCCGGCGATCTCGTCGACTATGGATCGCTGAAACGCGTGCCTGCCTGGCTGGAGCGCGGCTTGGCGCGTCCGGCGGTGCAGCGGGGATTGGAGATTCCGAAAAAGGTCTAGCGGCGTCGCGTCGCCGTGCGGTTACGCTGAACTGGCATGTCAGTGAGCGTATATGGACCCTAGCGCCTCTCTTTGTTTCACATAGTTTTGTATAGAACAAAAAGTGAACAAAGCTTATCTATAGTGGATGACCGACGCAAGGAAGCAGTTGGCGTTGCCGGGCCTCGCTTTCGAACTCGTGCCTCGTCGCGGGGAGCCGAGACGCGTCAAGGCGCCGAGAAAATTCGGAGGGCTGCCCGATGGCCTCTTCTTTGCCCTCAATCTTGACTCGGCGGCGGCCTGTGAAGCGAGGCAGCACGCTCTCCGCCTCCAGGCGAAGTACGGCCTCAAGTCATGGCCGCGGCCGAGGTCGCTGCTGCACGTCTCGCTTTGTAGCCTCGGCGAGTACAACGGACTTCCGCAGAGCTTGGTCGAGAGGGCAATGGCGGCAGCCGCTTCCGTGGCGATGCCTCCGTTCGAGGTGGCGTTCGATCGGGTGATGAGCTTCAAGACCTACCTCGTTCTCACCGGCGAGGAGGGCGTCGGCGGCGTTCGGCGATTGGAGCAGGCGCTCGGGAAGGCGCTGGAAGCCGGTAGAGTCCGGGAACCGAACCGCCACTTCATGCCGCACATCACCTTGATCTATGACCGAACCGTCGTTCCCCCGCAGCGCCTGCGCCGGGCGGTGCGCTGGCGCGTGGAGGAATTTGTTCTGATCCACAGCCTGGTCGGGCAGACTCGGCACATCGTTCTTAAGACCTTTCCGCTGAGCGGCAACCCTCGGGATCTCACGCAGTGACCAAGTTCGTCACGATCTATGGCATCAGGAATTGCGACACGATGAAGAAAGCGCGCGCCTGGCTCGACGGCCGGAAGATCGGCTATGGCTTCCACGACTATAAGACCCAGGGCATCGATCGCGGCCGACTTGAGAGCTGGGCACGCGAGGTCGGTTGGGAAACCTTGCTCAATCGAGCCGGCACCACCTTCAAGAAGCTGCCGGAGGCGGAACGGGAAGGGATGACCGAGAAGAAGGCGCTGGCGCTCATGCTGGCGCAGCCATCGATGATCAAGCGGCCGGTGCTCGAGGTCGAGGGCAAGGTAACGATCGGCTTCAAGACCGAGGTTTACGAGAAAATATTCGGCAGGCGCTGATCGCCGGCTGTCGAGAGCGGTACAGCTCCTTCACGCCGGCGTCGTCGTGCTAGAAGCGGGCGATGGCTGGATCGCTACCGATCGAGGATGTCCTTGCGGAGCTGAGGGCGGCGCTGGGCGAGGCACCGAACGCCGTGCTGGTGGCGCCGCCGGGAGCGGGCAAGACCACGCGCGTTCCGCTCGCGCTCCTCCAGGAGCCTTGGCTCGGCGATCGCCGCATCGTCGTGCTCGAGCCGCGCCGCCTGGCGGCGCGTGCGGCCGCCCGCCGCATGGCGGCGACCCTGGGAGAAGAGGTCGGCGAGACGGTTGGATACCGGGTCCATCTCGACAGTCGCGTCGGACCCAAGACGCGCATTGAGGTGATGACCGAAGGAATCCTCACGCGTCGTCTGCTCGGCGATCCAGGACTAGAGGAGATCGGCGCGGTGCTCTTCGATGAGTTCCACGAACGCAACCTCAACGCCGATCTCGGGCTGGCTCTGACGCTGGAAACCCAGGCGGCGCTGCGGCCGGATCTGCGGATTCTCGTGATGTCGGCGACGATCGACGGCGCCGCGGTCGCGCGCCTGCTGGGATCGGCGCCCGTGATCGAGAGCCAGGGCCGTGCCTATCCGGTCGAGACGCGGCACCTCGGCGACGTCGCGCTGACGGAGATCGAGGCGGCTGCCGTCGATGCTGTCCGCCGAGCGCTCGCCGAGGAAGGCGGCAGCCTTCTCGTCTTCCTGCCAGGCGAGCGAGAGATCAGGCGGGTCGCCGACCGGCTCGGCGATCTCGGTGCTGAGACGACCGTTCATCCGCTCTATGGCTCGGTGCCGGCGCGCGAGCAGGACGAGGCCATCCGACCGCCGGCTGCCGGGCGGCGCAAGATCGTGCTTGCGACCTCGATCGCCGAGACCAGCCTCACCATCGAGGGCGTACGCGTCGTCGTCGATGCCGGACTTGCCCGTGTTTCTCGTTTCGATCCCAGGACCGGCATGAGCCGCCTCGAGACGGTGCGGACGAGCCGGGCGTCGGCCGATCAGCGTCGCGGCCGCGCCGGACGGACCGAGCCGGGTATCTGCTATCGCCTGTGGAGCGAGGCGGCCGAGCGCGCGATGCCGCCCGCCATGCCGGCGGAGATCCTGGTTGCGGATCTGGCGCCGCTTGCGCTCGATCTCGCCGTCTGGGGCGCATCCGATCCGTCTTCGCTGGCCTGGCTCGACGCGCCGCCGACAGCCGCGATGGCGCAGGCACGGTCGCTGCTGAGAGATCTCGACGCGCTTGGCGACGATGGTCGTATTACCGCGCATGGGCGCCGGATGTCGGAGTTGCCCCTGCATCCGCGCTTGGCGCATATGGTCCTGGCCGGCGCCGAGCGGGGAAGCGGCAGCCGCGCTTGCGAGGTCGCGGCCCTGCTTTCCGAGCGCGACGTGCTGACCGCAGCGGTACGCGATCCCGATCTGCGCCGGCGGCTCGAAGCCTTGAACGGCGCTGCCGATCCTCAGGCGCATCGCGGCCGCGTTGCCGAGGCGCGGCAGGCCGCCGCCGATTGGCGTCGGCGTCTTCGCGTTCCGCGCGAAAGCAGAAGCCTCTCTGTCGGCGCCCTGGTGGCGATGGCCTATCCAGGACGTGTCGCGCAGCGTCGCGGCACCGCTGGACAGTACCGTCTGGCGAATGGCCGCGGTGCGGTGCTGCCGCCCGAAGATCCGCTGGCGCGCGAGGAGTTTCTCGCCATCGCCGACCTCGACGATGCCGGACGCGACGTCCGCGTCTATCTCGCCGCGCCTCTGATGCGCTCGGAGATCGATGAGCTGTTCGGTGGCCGCATCGAGACGGACGAGGATGTCCGCTGGGACGAGCGCGCGGAGACCGTGATCGCCGCTCGGCGCGTGCGTCTCGGGGCGCTCGTGCTCGATGAGACGCGCCTTGAGACGGCGGACGCCGAGGCACGAACTCAGGCGATGGTCGACGGCGTGCGCGCAATGGGGTTGGGCGCGCTGCCATGGACGCCGGGCTTGCGCGGTTTCCAGGCGCGCAACCTCTTCGTCCATCGCCTCGATCCGTCCTGGCCGGACTTCGCGGACGGGGCGCTGCTGGCAGGCCTTGAGACCTGGCTCGCGCCGTATCTCGGCGGCGTGTCCCGGCGCGCGCACCTGGCGCGCATCGATCTGGCAGCGGCGCTCGACGCCAAGCTCGACTGGCAGCAGCGCAAGACGCTGGACGCACTTGCGCCGACGCATATCGACGTGCCGTCGGGCTCGCGGATCGCGCTCGACTACGATAGCGATCCGCCGGTGCTCGCGGTCAAGCCGCAGGAGATGTTCGGTCAGATCGACACACCCAAGGTCGGTGGCGGGCGTATCCCGGTTGTCATCCACTTGCTTTCGCCCGCCGGTCGGCCGCTGCAGGTGACCCAGGATCTCGGCAATTTCTGGCGCAGCGGCTATGCCGCCGTCAGGGCCGAGCTGCGCGGGCGCTATCCGAAGCATCCGTGGCCGGAGGACCCCCTGACGGCACCACCAACGCGGCGGACGAAGACAAGGACCGAACGCACGCCAAGCGTGTAACAGCAAGACGACCATTTCGCTTTGGAAAATGCGTTGATAGAATTTTCCTCCTCGCGGCTACCGGGCAACAAGGGAGGCAACGTATGAATAGGTCCAGGATCGCCGTGGCCGCATTGGGGCTGCTCGCGGCGACGGGTTTAGCTGCCCCGGCATCGGCGCAAAAGGTGCTGAAGGTGGTGCCGCACGCCGATCTCCGCGTGCTCGACGGCTACCAGACGACGGCGACGATCACCGCCATGCACATGGCGGCGGTCTACGACACGCTGTTCGGTTGGGACGAGAAGATGGTGGCCAAGCCCCAGATGGTGGAAAACTACACCGTCTCGCCGGACAAGCTGACCTACACCATGACGCTGCGGCCGGGCCTCAAGTGGCACGACGGCACGCCGGTCACCTCCAAGGACGTCGTCGCCTCAACCAAGCGGTTCGTGAAGAAGGAGTCGTTGGGACGGACCCTCGAAACCTTCCTTGCCGATGTCGTGGCCGTGGATGACAAGACCGTTCGCCTCACGCTGAAGGAACCGTTCGGCTTCGTCGAGTTCTCGCTGTCCGGCATCAACCAGCTGGGCGGCGTGTACCGCGAGAAGGAAGCGCTGATCGACCCGAACACGCCGATCACCGAGACCATCGGCCCCGGCCCATTTAAGTTCAACAAGGCAGAATGGGTCCCCGGATCCAAGGTCGTGTACGAGAAGAACCGCGACTATGTTCCGCGCTCCGATCCGACCTCCGGATTCGCCGGCGCCAAGACGGTGAAGCTGGACCGGATCGAGTATGTCGTCATCCCCGATGACAACACCAAGTTCGCGGCGCTGACGAAAGGCGAGGTCGATCTGCTGGATCAGCCCTCGCTCGACAACGTGCCGACCGTCTCGAAGAACCCCGACATCGTCATCTCGCGGCTCTTCAACACCGGCATCTTCGGCATGATGCGGCCGAACCACCTGTTGCCGCCGTTCAACAACGTCAAAGCCCGCCAGGCCCTTGCAATTATGGTCGACCAGCGCGAGTACTCGCAGGCGTCCTTCGGCGAGGAGCAGTTCTGGAAGGAGTCGACGCCGTGCCACTCGCTGTGGATCTGCGGCGCTCCGTTCGGGACCCAGGTTGGCTCGGAGCCCTACAACAAGCAGAATATCGAACGCGCCAAGCAGCTGATGATCGAAGCGGGATATAAGGGTGAGAAGATCACCTTGATCGGCGCCTCCGACATCGGCTTCCTCAAGTCGCTGACTCTGGTCACGGCCGAGAACCTGAAGAAGATCGGCGTCAACGTCGACCTGCAGCTTCAGGAGTGGGGCAACGTCGTCGCGCGACGTTCGAAGAAGGACCCGCCTGATCAGGGCGGTTGGCACATCTTCCACACGACCTCGGGCGGCGCCTCGCAGGCGCTCCCGTTCTCGGCACTCGGCACCAACACCTCGTGCGACGCCGCGTGGTTCGGCTGGCCGTGCGACGCAGAAGGCGAGAAGTTCCGTCAGGCCTTCATGCGAGAGACCGACCCGGCCAAGCAGAAGCAGATCGCCGAGACCTGGCACAAGCGGCTGTGGGAGAACATTCCCTACATCCCGGTCGGCCAGTACGATCAACCGACGATTCATCGCAAGAACGTGACCGGCCTGGTGCGCGGCGCCATGGTCGTCTGGTGGAACGTCGACAAGAACTGATTGCGACTGCGGCGTGATCGGGGAGCCCCCGCCGGAACGATCCGGCGGGGGCTCTGCATTTCGGGGAGATCAGGCCGGGACCAGGCGGGGCCGACCCTCGAGCACCTTCAGAACGTCGGGAAGATTGCCCCCGGCCTTGAGCCGCCGCGGCCCGGCGAAGACCGCGAAGCCGGATTGGCGCTGCGTATCCGCCCATTTGGCGATCGAGAACAGCGGCCGGTCGAAGCTGTGACGGAACACCGAGAAGACCGCCATGCCGGAGCGCTGGTCGATCGCATAGTCGCGCCACTCGCCGGCCGCCACCTGGCGGCTGTAGAGGTCGAGAAGCTGCATGAGTTCGGTGCGGCTGAAGAACACCTGGCGCGGACGTTTGCGGTCGGCGAGGCGGATCAGCTCGGTCATTACGCTGCGGCACTCGCGGCGAGGCGCCGCAGGAGAGAGGACACCATAGCTACAAGTCTTCCCCAATTCCTGCCGCCCGTAAAGGGGCCGGCGCACTGCTCTTCGGGTCTTGCGTAAGGGCCTCGGAGCGCCACTTCCGGGGCGTTCCTGCGTCAAGGAACCGCGGGGGGTCGCCATTTGCCCCTTCACGGGCTGGCCGGTATGGTAGCGGCCGTTTTTTCAGCGGTCCCCAGGAGCCTGCCGGGTGACGGATTTCATTCAGGAAGTCGATGAGGATCTACGCCGCGACCAATACAAGCGGCTGTGGGACAAGTACGGCAAGTTCGCGGTCGTAGCGGCGGTGATGATCATCCTCGGCGTTGCAGGCACGGTCGCTTATCGGGACTGGGCAAAGAGCCGGAGGGCGGAGGACACCCGGAAGCTCGTCGAGGCCGTCGAGCTGTCGGCGACCGATCCTAAGCTCGGCCCGGATGCGCTCGCTTCGCTCGCCAAGAGCGCGGGGGCGGGCGTAAGCACCCTGGCACGCCTCCATCAGGCGGCGGCTCTGGTTCGCAGCGGACAGTCCGGGAAGGCGATCGAGACCTATGACCAGCTTGCCGGCGACGGCTCGGTCGATACCGTCTTCCGCGATCTTGCCGTGCTGCTTGCGGCCCAGCATCGGGCCGATGGGCCCGAGGCTCCATCGGCGGCGCTCAAGCTGGCGCCGCTGACGCAAGCCGGCAATCCCTGGCGCCATCCGGCGCTCGAGCTCACAGCCGTGATCGCGCTCGGCCAGGGCGACAAGACGAGGGCCCGCAACATCTTCCGCGAGCTCGCTGACGACGCGGCCGCCCCGGTGGCCATCCGCGGTCGCGCCGCCGAGATGGCGGCGGCGCTGGCGGACTGACCTGCAGGGTCCCGTGAGCCTGAACCGCCGTCACTTTCTCTCCGCCCTCGCCGCCTCGACGCTTGGCGGTTGCGGCGCTGCCGATTGGTTCGGCGCGACGCCGCCGCCGCGGCTGCCGGGAACGCGACTGTCCGTGCTGGTCCTCGACCAGAAGCTTGAGCCCGATCCCGGCCTCGCCAATGTACCGGTCAGGCTGCCGCGCCCGTTTGCCAACGATGCCTGGACGGTCTCCGGCGGCTCGCCGAGCCATGCGATGCAGCATCTCGACGGCGCCGACGAGCTACGAGTCGGTTGGCGCGTCCGCGCCGGCGCTGGCAACAGCTCCTCGCTGCGGCTGCTTGCCTCTCCCATCGTCGCCGACGGGAAGGTCTTCGTTGCCGACGCGGAGGCGCGCGTAGCGGCCTTCGACGCGCGGACCGGCGCGAGTGTCTGGCGGGCTTCTGCAAGGCCGGAAGATGAAGGCGGCGATCCCGCGCATGCAGGCGGCGTCGCTTATGCCGACGGCCGGATCTATGTCGGCACCGGCTTCGCGCAGGTGCTTGCGATGGACGCGGCGTCCGGGAAGGTGCTGTGGCGTCAGTCGGTGCCGGGGCCGGTGCGCTCGGCGCCGACCGTAGCGCAGAGCCGCATCATCGTCTCGACCGTCGACAATCAGTGCACCGCGCTCGATACCTCGGACGGCACGCGCCAATGGGTTCATGCCGGCATTCCAGAGGTGGCCGGGCTTCTGGGCGGGCCGAGCCCTGCATTCGACAGCGGTGCCATCGTCGTCGCCTACTCATCGGGAGAGATCTTCGCTCTCCGCCCCGAGAATGGACGCGTCATCTGGCAGGACGCGCTGGTTCAGGTGCGTCGCTCGGACCAGATCGCCGGTCTCTCGGATATCCGGGGCAATCCGGTGATCGACCGCGGTCTCGTGATCGCCGCCGGCAATTCAGGGCGCACGGTCGGCATCGATCTCAGGACCGGAGCCCGCGTCTGGGATATCGATCTCGGCAGCATCGACATGCCGTGGGTCGCCGGCGACTACGTCTTCGTGCTCTCGACCGACTCCGAGCTGGTGTGCCTGACGCGCCGGGAAGGGCGTATCCGCTGGGTCGCCAACCTCGGCCGCTGGAAAGACGAGGAGAGGAAGCGCGATCCGCTGTTCTGGTCCGGCCCGGTTCTGGTCAAGGATCGGCTGCTCGTGGTCGGCAGCCATGGCGAGATGGTTGCCGTGTCGCCCTATACCGGCCAGTTCCTCGGGCGGCTCTCGCTCCCGTCCGGTATCAGCCTGCCGCCGATCGTCGCCGATCGCGCCGTCTACGCGCTCACGGATTCGGCCGACCTGATCCGGCTGGCTTAAGGCCACCGGCATGCCGTTTACGCTCGCTATCGTCGGCCGACCGAATGTCGGCAAGTCTACGCTGTTCAATCGGCTGACCGGGCGCCGCCAAGCGCTGGTCGACGATCGGCCCGGCGTCACCCGCGACCGTCGCGAAGGCAAGGCCGAGATCGGCGGCCGCGAGATCACCGTCGTCGACACGCCCGGCTTCGAGGAGGCGCGCGGCGACTCGATCGAAGCGCGAATGCGCCGTCAGACCGAGGAGGCGATCGCCGCCGCCGACGCGGCGGTCTTCCTGGTCGATGCCCGCGCCGGGATTACGCCGCTCGACCGCGCCTTCGCCGACCTGTTGCGCCGTTCGAAACGGCCGGTGCTGCTCGTCGGAAACAAATGCGAAGGCTCGGCCCACCGCGCCGGCCTCGCAGAGGCGTTCGGCCTTGGGCTCGGCGAACCGGTCGCCGTTTCCGCCGAGCACGGCGAGGGGATCGCTGAGATTCTTGATTGGGTCGGATCGCACCTGCCGGAACTCCAGGAGAGCAGACCGGATGAGGAGGGTGAAAGCGAAGAGGATGAGACGGTCAAGCCGGTCCGCCTTGCTGTCGTCGGCCGCCCCAATGTCGGCAAGTCGACGCTAGTGAACCGGCTGATCGGCCAGGAGCGCCAGCTCACCGGCCCGGAGCCGGGCATCACGCGCGATGCGATCACCATTCCGTGGAGCTACAAGGCCCGCGAGATCGAGCTCGTCGATACGGCGGGCCTGCGCAAGCGCCCGCGGATCGAGGATCGGGTCGAGAAGCTCGCGGTCGGTGACACGCTGAACACGATCCGTTATGCCGAGGTCGTCATCCTGGTCCTCGATGGCGAGGCGGTTTTCGACAAGCAGGACCTGACCATTGCGCGCCATGTCGTCGAGGAGGGGCGGGCGCTGGTTGTCGCGGTCAGCAAATGGGACGCGGTCGCCGATAAGACGGCGGCGCTGAAACGACTCAAGGACCGGCTGGAGGCGTCGCTGCATCAGGCGAGAGGCGTTGCCTGGATCGCCGTCTCCGGGCTCAAGGGCAGCAATGTCGACAAGCTGATGGACGCGGTTCTGGCCGCGCATGAACGCTGGAACCGCCGGCTACCCACTTCGCAGCTCAACCGCTGGCTGGGCGAAGCGGTCGAGCGCCATACGCCGCCGCTCGTGCAGGGACGAAGGCTCAAGATCCGCTATGCGACGCAGGTGAAGGCGCGACCGCCGACCTTCGCGCTCTGGGTCACCAACATCGATGCCCTGCCGGAATCCTACGAGCGCTACCTCGCGGGAAGCCTGCGCGAGGTCTTCGATCTCGGCGGCGTACCGATCCGTTTTCTGCTGCGCAAGGGCAAGAACCCCTACGCCAGGGAGGATTGAGATGTGGGTGATGGTCTCGGGTCCCTATCGCGCCGGATCCAGGACGCAGGCCGAGCGTCAAGCCAATCTCGACGCCATGAACCGTGCGGCCTTCGAGGTCTTCAAGCGCGGCCATGTGCCGGTGATCGGCGTCAACATGGCGCTGCCGATCATCCAGGTGATGGGCGTGGAGAGTTATGACGAGATCATGATGCCGGTGTCGCTGGCGCTCGTGGATCGCTGCGATGCCTGTCTTCGCATCGGCGGCGCCTCCAAAGGTGCCGACGACGAAGCGGAGCGCTTCCGCGCACAAGGCAAACCCGTCTATCGCAGACTTGACGAGATCCCGAGAGCTTAGATGGCTATGGCCGAGAACACCCGCCAGAAACAATCGTCGAGCTATCGTCTGCCGGTCGCAGACACCGAGTTTCTGTTGCGCGACGAGATGCGCGACATCCGTTTCGCGCTCGAATATGCGAAGGCCGAGCACCTGCTGCGCGACTGGGGCATCCGCTCGACCGTGGTCGTCTTCGGCAGCGCCCGCATTCCCTCGCCCGAGCGGATCGCCGAGGTCGATGCCGCCGCTGCGCTCGACGCGCAGAAAGCCGATGTCGACCGCATGAAGCGCCGTGGCGAATATTATCAGGCGGCGCGCGAACTCGGCCGGATCATTTCCGAGCGCGGCGGTGCCTTCGCCCCGAAAAACCGCTGGCGCGACAACGTCGTCGCCACCGGCGGCGGCCCCGGGATCATGGAGGCGGCCAATCGCGGCGCCTTCGAGGCCGGAGCACCGTCGATCGGCTTCAACATCACGCTGCCGATGGAGCAGGAGCCCAACGCCTATACGACGCCGGAGCTGACCTTTCGGTTCCACTACTTCGGCATGCGCAAGATGCATCTGGCGATGCGCGCCAATGCGCTTGTGGTGTTTCCCGGCGGTTTCGGAACGCTGGACGAGCTGTTCGAGGTCCTGACCCTGGTGCAGACCAAGAAGGCGCCGAAGATTCCGATCGTCCTCTTCGGGCGCAGCTACTGGGAGAGGATCATCAGCTTCGAGGCGCTGATCGAGGAGGAGATGATCTACGCTGAGGACGTCAAGGTCTTCGACTTCGCCGACACGGCCGAGGAGGCATGGCGCGCGCTGGTGGCACGCGGGCTCAAGGCCCATAGCTAGAGCGAAATCGCCGGTCTCCTTTCCACCCACTGCCTCGCTGCTTCGATCTGAGCCGCGAGCTTGAGCAATGTCGCCTCGTCGCCGAAGCGGCCGACGAGCTGGATGCCGATGGGCAGACCATCCTTCGTCCAACCGAATGGAACCGAGCAGGCCGGCTGCCCGGTCGCGTTCCAAGGACAGGTGAAGCAGATAAAATGTCCGATCCGCTCGACCGTAGTTTCGCCGTGCCGCGACGGCGGCACCGGCACGACCGGCGAGAGGTAGACGTCGCATGTCTCGAAGAAGGCGCCGAGGAGTCGTCCCTGCCGGTGCAACGATCGTCGCGCCCGCTCGAAGGTGTTGGCGCTCAGCGTCTCGCCGAAGCGGATCAGGTCCCAGGTTTCGGGCTCGAGGTCGTCGGGCTTAGGGGAGCGGCCGAGGAAGGCCGTGCATTCGACGATGTCCGCGGCGATGTTGCCGGCGACGACCAGAGTGTGGCCTTCCTCGAGCGCCTGGTGATCGTAGAGAGGCCGCGCTTCTTCGACGCGATGGCCGAGCTCGGCCAGGAGCTTCGCCGCCTCCTGCACGGCGGCCGCGACCTCGGGATCGACGCCGTAGGACTTCGGCGCCGTCCAGTTGGCAGCGATGCGCAGCGCCTTCGGCGGCGTCGCAATCTCGGCGAGGTATGACGGGGGCTTCTCCGGCGCGGCGTAGGGGTCGCCCGGAGACGGACCGGCGGTCGCGTCGAGCAGCGCCGCGGAGTCGCGCACCGTCCGCGTCAGCGCGTGGTTGACGGCATGGCCGTTCCAAAGCTCGCCGAAGGCGGGGCCGACCGGGGTGCGGCCGCGCGTGACCTTGAGGCCGAACAGGTTCGAATGGCTCGCCGGGATGCGGATCGAGCCGCCACCGTCATTGGCGTGCGCAATCGGAACGATGCGGGCGGCGACCGCCGCCGCGCCCCCGCCGGTCGAGCCGCCCGGCGTACGCTCGAGGTCCCAGGGATTGCGCGCGATGCCATGGATCTTCGGCTCTGTCGCGACGCTCAAGCCGAACTCGGGCGAATTGGTGCGCCCGACCGGGACGGCGCCTGCCTTTCGCCAGCGCGCCGCCAACTCGGCATCGCGCGCCGGCACATAGCCCTGGAAGTAGCGCGCGCCCTGACGCACGGGCAGACCCTGCCATTCGAGGCCGAGATCCTTGGCGAGAAAGGGAACGCCGGCGAAAGGGCCGGTGAGCGGCTCCCTCGCCCGGGCGCGCGCCTGATCGAAGGCCTGGATGACGACAGCATTGAGTCTCGGATTCAGCGCCTCGACGGCACCGATCGCGATCTCGACCAGCTCGGAGGGTGTGACCTGCCCGCGACGGACGAGATCGGCGAGCGCGAGCCCGTCGAGCCTCGCATACTCGTCCGGCGTCATACGTCGAGGTCGCGGGCCGTCTTGGCGTTTTCCTGGATGAACTGGAAGCGGAGCTCCGGCTTCCGGCCCATCAGGCGCTCGACCATGTCGGCGGTGCCGACGGCAGCGTCCTCGGCGATCTCGACGCGCAGCAGGGTGCGCGTCTTCGGGCTCATCGTCGTCTCGCGAAGCTGAGCCGGAGGCATCTCGCCCAAGCCCTTGAAGCGGCTGATCTCGACCTTTGTGTTCGGCTTGAAGTGAGACTTGAGCAGCCGGTCCTTGTCGGCATCGTCGCGGGCATAAACCGAGGTCGCGCCATGCTGCAGGCGATAGAGCGGCGGCTGCGCCAGGAACAGGTGGCCCTTGCGGATCAGCTCCGGCATCTCGCGGTAGAAATAGGTCATCAGCAGCGAGGCGATGTGGGCGCCGTCGACATCGGCGTCGGTCATGATGATGACCCGCTCGTAGCGGAGCTGGCTGTCGTCATAGCGCGTGCCCGGCTGCACCCCGAGGGCCTGGGTGAGATCCGAGAGTTCCTGGTTGCCGCGGAGCTTCTCGGCCGAGGCGCTGGCGACGTTGAGGATCTTGCCGCGGAGCGGCAGCACCGCCTGAGTTTCGCGCTCGCGCGCCTGCTTGGCCGAGCCGCCGGCGGAGTCGCCTTCGACGAGGAAGATCTCGGTGCCTCGGGCATCGGTGCGCGAGCAGTCGGTGAGCTTGCCGGGAAGGCGCAGCTTGCGCGTCGCCGACTGCCGTTTGGTCTCCTTCTCCTGACGTTTCCTCAGGCGGTCGTCCTGGCGCTCGATGATGCGGGCAAGCAGCGCGTTGGCGGCCTCCGGATGACCCGAGAGCCAATGGTCGAAGCGGTCCTTGACCGCCTGCTCGACCAGCTTGGTCGCGTTCTGGGAAACCAGCTTCTCCTTGGTTTGGCCCTGGAACTGCGGGTCCTTGACGAAGACCGAGAGCAGCGCCGCGGCGCCGCCGACGACATCCTCGGACTGGACGGTGGCGATCCGCTTATTATTGACCAGCTCGGCATAGCCGCGGACGCCACGCAGCAGAGCCTGGCGGAAGCCCTGCTCGTGCGTGCCGCCCTCGGGCGTCGGGATTGTATTGCAGTAGGAGTGGACGAAGCCCTCGTCGTCGAGCGGCCAGGTGATTGCCCACTCGACCCGCCCTTGGTTCTCGGCGAGCTTGACCTCGCCGACGAAGGGGCTCGGCGTCACCGTGCCGCGGTCCTCGACCGAAGAGGCGAGGAAGTCGGCGAGGCCGCCGGGGAAGTGCAGCGTCGCCTCCGCCGGCGTAAGGTCGCCCGGTTGCAACAGCCCGGCATCGCATTTCCAGCGGATCTCGACGCCCTTGAACAGATAGGCCTTGGACCGGCACATCCGGTAGGCCGTCGACGGGCGGAACTTGGCGCCCTTGCCGAATATCTGCGGATCGGGATGGAAACGGAGGGTGGTGCCGCGGCGGTTCAGCACGGGACCGGCGTCCTTCAGCTTCCCGTTCGGCACGCCTCGGCTGTAGCTCTGCGTATAGAGGCGACGGTCGCGGGCGACCTCGACCTGAAGATCGTCGGACAGCGCATTGACCACCGAGACACCGACACCGTGAAGGCCGCCCGCGGTTTCGTAAGCCTTCTGCGAGAATTTGCCGCCCGAATGCAGCATGGTGAGGATAATCTCGAGCGCCGACTTGCCCGGATACTTCGGATGCTTGTCGACCGGGATGCCGCGGCCGTTGTCGCGCACGGTGCAGTAGCCGTCGGCGGCAAGCTCGACGTCGATGCGGCTCGCATGTCCTGCGACCGCCTCGTCCATGGCGTTGTCGAGGACCTCGGCCACGAGATGGTGGAGCCCGCGCTCGTCGGTGCCGCCGATATACATGCCGGGCCGGTGGCGGACCGGCTCGAGCCCTTCCAGGACCTCGATGTCCTTGGCCGAATAGGCTTCCGCGCGGGCGGCCGAGCCCGACTGGAACAGGTCTTTCATGAGCGGCATAATGCCCTTCGCGGACGCAAAATCAAGGCGATGCAGTAGGTCATGGGCGCTAACCCCCAAGATGTTGCTAGAGAACCCAGGGGCCGGCTCGCCATCCGCACGCTGGCCATGCCCGCCGATACCAATCCGCACGGCGACATCTTCGGCGGCTGGCTCCTCTCCCAGATGGACATCGCCGGCGGCGTCGCCGCGTTCCAAAGAGCGCGCGGCCGGGTGGCCACGGTCGCGCTCGACGCCATGACCTTCCACACCCCGGTCTCGGTCGGCGACATCGTCTGCTGCTACGCCGACATCAAGCGCGTCGGCCGTACCTCGATCACGATCGGCGTCGAGGCCTGGGCGATCACCGGCGCAGAGGGGAGCCGCCGGCTGGTGACTGAGGGTACTTTCACCTATGTCGCGATCGGCCCTGACAAGCGGCCGCGGCCGGTACCCGCCGAGTGAACGACTTCGTCGATCTGATGGCGGCCGAGGCGGCGCGGCCGGGATTTGCCTGGGTCGCGCTCGCCATGCTGGTCACCGGCGTCGTCCGCGGCCTGGTCGGCTTCGGCGCGGCGATGATCCTGGTGCCGATCCTGGCCGTCGTCATGGGGCCGACGATGGCCGTTCCGCTGCTGACGGTGATCGACGGGCTCGCCACCTTGCCGCTTTTCGTCGCTGCGACAAGGCAATGCCGGTGGCGCGAGATCGTGCCGCTGACAATCGCGGCCGTCGCGGCGCTGCCGGCCGGCATCGCCACTCTCGTCTATATCGAGCCCGAGACGCTCCGGCTCGGCATCTCCGTCACCATCCTGTTGCTGGTCGCGGTGATCGCCAGCGGCTGGCGCTATCATGGTTCGCCCTCGTTGCCGTTGACCTTGGGCGTCGGCGCCTCGTCGGGTGCGCTCGGCGGCGCCACCGGCATGATCGGGCCGCCGGTCATTCTCTTCTGGCTGGGTGGCCAGAACGACGCGGCGCTGGTGCGGGCGAATATCAACGCATTCTTCGGGTTGATGATCGTCGCGACCGCCATAGCCTACTGGATCGGCGGCTTGCTGACGCAGGAGGTCTTAGCGGCCTCGCTGCTGCTGGCGCCGATCTACGGCGTTGCCGTCTGGGCCGGCGCTCGCGGCTTCCGCCACACCTCGGATGTCCTCTATCGCCGCTTCGCCTTCGCCTTGATCACGATGATCGCATTCTCAAGCTTGTTCCTTTAGCCCGGACTTCCGCTCCTCGAGCTCAAGGCTGATGCGCTGGGTGATCATCAAGATGGCGCCGGTGAAGGTGAGGAGCGCGACCGCCAGGCCTTGAAGGAACCACAACACCTGGATCAGGCTCGGATCGAACAGATCGGCGCGGGCTTCCTCGAACGCGATGCTAAACCCACGGATGAGGGCGAAGCAGGCATGCAGGAGGTGCACGATGCCGATCGGCCAATGAGTGATCCTGAGCGGGCCGCGGGGAATGTCGAGAAGAAGCGCTGCGACCGCGAGCGAGCTCGCGGCGATGGCAAGCGAATAGATCGCGATCCGAACCTCGGTTCGGGGCGCGACGAAGAAGAAGAAGGCAAGGGCCAGGGCGGCGGCGGCGACCAGCCCGATCAGCATGCTATCCGGCACCGGTCGCCCGACGAAGCGGCTGAAGGCGCGCACGGCGAAAGTGTGCGCAGCGACCAAGATCACGCTAGCGCCGAAGTGAGTGACGATGGGAGGGAGATGCGGCCTGGAGGTGCCGAGCGTAACGGCGACCGCGATCAGTACAACGCCGATCGCGAGGTCGCGGATCGATCGGTTGCGGATCACGAAGGCCCAGACATAGAGGGCTACCACCGTTTGCAGGATGAGGGTGAAGCCGGCAACAACAGCAAGCGTTCTAGGATCGAAGGAGAACATGGGATCAGCTGCGCTCGTCCGCTTCGACGCGATTGCGGCCGGCGGCTTTGGCCCGGTGGAGCGCGCGGTCTGCGGCGGCCATGACCGACTTCAGAGTCAGGCGATCGGAGGTGCGGGCCGCGGCGCCGACGCTGATCGTGGTGCTGACCTCGGTGCCGCGATGGAGGATGCGAAGCCTCTCGGCCTCTCGGCGGATGCGTTCCGCTGCCTGCAGCGCGGCTTCGAACGGGGTGCCCGGCAGCAGGATAACGAACTCCTCGCCGCGAAAGCGGCAGAGTAGATCCTCGCGCCTGAGCAGGCCGCGCACCATCTCGGCGAAGGCCTTGAGCCAGACATCGCCGGCCTCGGTGCCGAAGGAGCTGTTGAACGCCCTGAAGCCGTCGAGATCGAGCGCGAGCAGCGACAGGTGAGTGTCATGCCGGATCGAGTGCGACCAATCGGCCTCGGCGCTTCGCTCGAAGCCGGGCCGGTTGAGCGCGCCGGTGAGCAGGTCGTAGTTGACCTGGCGATCAAGGTCGAGCTGCGGCCGCTGCGTAATCATCAGGCAGAGGCCGAGCGTGATCAGGTTGATGACGATGATCGCCTGGCTGAACCATACCGTCTGCAGACGGGCGTTTTCGAACAAATCCTCGGACGGGTCTTCCGTCAGCACCCAAACGATCCCTAGGATCGCGAACACGACCTGCAAGACGAGGAGCGCGCCGACCGGCCAATGCGTATTGCGCAACGGTCCGCGTGGCGTCGTTCCAAGCAGCAACGCCGCGCCAATGCCGGAAGCCGTGGCGATGCCGAGCGAAAAGGCGATGATGCGGATGTCGAACCGAGGCTGGACATAGAAGAAGTACGCAAAGACTACGCTGACCGCGACCGGGATCGCGATTGCGACCGACGCCGGCACGGGCCGCCCGACAAAGCGTCCGACGGCGAAAGCGTGATAAGCATGGCCGCCGGTGACCAGCGTGACCGCGAGCACATGGGTGAAGATCGGATCGAGGTGGGGTCGCGAAAGGGCGATCGCGACGCCGCTCACGATCATGGCCAAACCGAGGAACAGCTCGGCCACGGCACGATCGCGGAAGTGCCCGAACCAGACATAAGCCAGGGCGAGGGTCTGGACCGCCATCGACATGGCGGCTGCGACAGCAAGCGTAGCGGCGTGTAGTCCCATCACCGGGATCGGTATCAGCTTCCTTCCGAGGACTCGACCCGGTTTCGGCCGGCGGCCTTGGCCCGGTAGAGCGCTCGGTCGGCGGCGGCGATCATCGACTTGAGGCTTGTGATCGCCTCGTTCCTGGTCGATACGCCGATACTGACGGTGACAGCGATGTCCTTTCCGCCGTGCGATATGCGCATGCCGTCGACGCCTCGGCGGATGCGGTCGGCGACTTGCATCGCGGCATGGACGGGAGTCTGCGGCAGCAGCGCGATGAACTCCTCGCCGCCATAGCGGCAGAGTAGGTCTTCACGCCGGAGAAGGCCGCGCGCGAGCTCGGCGAAGGACTTGAGCCAGACGTCGCCGGCGTCGTGGCCATAGGAGTCGTTGAGCGCCTTGAAGCGATCGAGATCGAGGACTGCGATCGAAAGCGGCAGGTCGTGGCGGACGGCGCGCGACCACTCCCCCTCGGCGACGCGCTCGAAGGCCCTTCGGTTGAGCGCGCCCGTCAGGCCGTCATAACTCGTCTGCCGGTCGAGCTCAAGCTGCAGGCGCTGGCTGATCATCAGGATTAGGCCGAGCGCGACCAGGTTGATCGCGGCGAAGCTCTCGAGGAACCAGGCGGCGGTGACGAGGCTGCTGGCGAAAGAATCCGCGGGCGTGTCGCCGATGGCGGTTGCCGCCGCGCGAGCGATCGAAAACAGGCTGTGAAAGACGAGGACGCAGCCGACTGGCCAGTACGTCCTCCGAAGCGGGCCGGCGGGGGCCGAGAGCAGTGCCAGCACCGCAGGAAGCAGCGAGAGGGAGATCAGGATCGACAGGACGACGATGCGGACGCCGATATTCGGAGAGGCGAAGGTGAAGATGGCGAGGATCGACGCCGTAAAGGCGCCGAGCCAAATCGGAAAGCTTGTCGGGAGGTGGCGGCCGGCGAACTCGCAAACCGCCAGCGAGACGATCGCATGACCGGCGATGATCGCGGTATTGCCGGCGACGATCGTCAGAATCGGTGGCAGCGTCGGCCGCATGACGACCAGGAACGTTCCGAGGGCGACAAGGGCAAGGCCAAGGGTGAGCTGCGCGACCGAGCGCTCGCGCAGCTGCATTCGCCATACATAGAACATCGCCGCGGTCTGGACCGCGGTCGAAAAGGTCACGACCAGCAGAAGCGTTCGGTTGTCGAGCTCCATCCCCACCCCAGAAGGCGCCGCAACCATACGGGAGGTTGGCTGCGGACCGCAACCTGTGTGATATGGCGATTGCGCAAGGCGGATCGGGTGTGCTGGTCTCTTGCCCCTCCGGCAACGAAGAGCGCGGGCAATGCGATTCATCGGCACCAAGACCTATGTCGCCACTCCCGATCTGATGACGGCTGTCAACGCCGCGATTGCCCTCAAACGCCCTCTCTTGGTCAAAGGCGAGCCGGGGACCGGCAAGACCGTGCTGGCGCGCGAGGTCGCGGTGGCGCTGGGTCGGCCGCTGATCGAATGGCACGTCAAGTCGACGACCAAAGCCCAGCACGGCCTTTACGAGTACGACGCCGTGGCCCGGCTCCGCGATGGTCAGCTCGGGGACGAACGGGTCCGCGACATCCGCAATTACATCACGCGCGGCAAGCTCTGGGAGGTGTTCGCGGCGGAAGAGACCCGCGTGCTCTTGATCGACGAAATCGACAAGGCGGACATCGAGTTCCCGAACGACTTGCTGCTCGAGCTCGACCGCATGGAGTTCCATGTCTACGAGACGCGCGAGACGGTGAAGGCGAGGAACCGGCCGATCGTCTTCATCACCTCGAACAACGAGAAAGAGCTGCCGGACGCGTTCCTGCGCCGATGCTTCTTCCACTATATCCGCTTCCCCGACCGCGAGACCATGGAGCGGATCGTCGACGTGCACTTTCCCGACATCAAGAAGGCGCTGGTGCGGGAGGCGCTGACGGTCTTCTACGAACTTCGCGAGGTCTCAGGCCTCAAGAAGAAGCCTTCGACCTCCGAGCTTCTCGACTGGCTCAAGCTTCTGATGATCGAGGACCTGCCACCTGAGGCGCTCAAAGCCAAGGACGCGAAGTCGTTGATCCCGCCGCTGCACGGCGCGCTCCTCAAGAACGAGCAGGACGTGCATCTGTTCGAGCGGCTCGCTTTCCTCGCCCGCCGCGAGAGCCGCGGGGATTGAAACGATGTTCACGGACTTCTTCCTCAAGCTCCGTGACGCCAAGGTGCCGGTGACGCTCAAGGAACATCTGACCCTGATCGAGGGCCTGCAGGCGGGCATCTGCGACTGGTCGGTCGAGTCCTTCTACTATCTGGCGCGGACCTCGCTGGTGAAGGACGAGGCGCATCTCGACAAGTTCGACCGCGTCTTCGGCGAGGTCTTCAAAGGCATCGAGGGCCTGAGCCCGGAAGCGCTGCTGGAGGCCATCCCCGAGGAATGGCTGAAGAAGCTCGGCGAGCGCTTCCTGACCGAGGAGGAGAAACGCCAGATCCAGGCGCTCGGCGGCTGGGAAAAGCTCATGGAGACCCTGCGCGAGCGCTTGGCCGAGCAGAAGGGGCGCCACCAGGGCGGCTCGAAGTGGATCGGTACGGCCGGCACCTCACCCTTCGGCGCCTATGGCTACAACCCCGAGGGCATCCGCATCGGCCAGGACCGGAACCGCAACAACCGCGCGGTCAAGGTCTGGGACAAGCGCGAATTCCGGAACTTCGACGACAAGGTCGAGCTCGGCACGCGCAACATCAAGGTGGCGCTGCGCAAGCTCCGCCGCTTCGCCCGCGAGGGCGCCGCGTCCGAGCTCGATCTGCCGGACACCATCCGTTCGACCGCTCACAATGCCGGCTGGCTGGACGTCAAGATGGTGCCGGAGCGGCACAACGCCGTGAAGGTGCTGCTGTTCATGGATGTCGGCGGCTCGATGGACGAGCACATCAAGGCCTGCGAGGAGCTTTTCTCGGCAGCAAAGTCCGAGTTCAAGCACCTCGAGTTCTTCTACTTCCACAATTGCCCCTACGAGGCGATGTGGAAGGACAATCGCCGGCGCTGGAGCGAGAAGACGCCGACGCTCCGGATCCTCCGCACCTACGGCCCCGACTACAAGGCGGTGTTCGTCGGCGATGCGACGATGAGCCCTTACGAGATCGTGCAGCCCGGCGGCTCGGTCGAGCATTTCAACGACGAGGCCGGACAGGTCTGGTTACATCGCATCACCGAGCATTTTCGTCGCTCGATCTGGCTCAACCCGGTCGAGGAGGGGCGCTGGAATTGGACGCAGTCGATCGGCCTGATCGAGCGCCTGATTGGCCGGCGCATGTTCCCGCTGACTCTTGATGGTCTCGACCGCGGGATCCGCGCGCTCAGCCGCTGATCGTTACCTGCCGTAGAGGAAATTCGGCAGGAACAAGGCGAGGCCCGGCCACATGTACATGATCACCAGGAGCAGGATGACAATCAGCATGTAGGGCATCATGCCGGCGAAGATCTGGTTGATCGTGACATGGGAGGGAGCGACGCCCTTCAGGTAGAAAGCCGACATCGCTACCGGCGGAGACAGGAAAGCTGCCTGCAGGTTGACTGCGACCATGGTGCCGAACAGCACCGGGTCGATGCCGAAATGCGAGAGCAGCGGTATGAAGATCGGGATGAAGATGACGATGATCTCCGTCCATTCGAGCGGCCAGCCGAGAATGAAGATGATCAGTTGCGCGATAATCATGAACTGAAGCGGCGTCAGGTTAAGGCCGAGCACCCATTGCTCGATCAGCTGCTGGCCGCCATGAAGCGCGAACACCGCTGAGAACAGGGCTGACCCGACGAAGAGCCAGCAGACCATGGCCGTGGTCTTCGCGGTCAGGAATACGGATTGCTTGAGGATCTCGACCATCCGCCGTGAGCCGAGCAGATCGCGGCCCCATGTCAGTGCGGCGCCGGCGAAGAGACCTCCCAGCACGCCAGAGATGACGATGGTCATGGTGTCGTGCTGCATGCTGCCGAGCGACGCCCCGATCACCGCGCCGGCGATCGTTCCCCAGAGGGCGAGGCGCGGATAGCGTTGCATGCCGGCAAGGAACATGGCGCCGATCGATCCGATGCCCGCCGACTCGGTTGCCGTCGTGATGCCGAAGAGGATCGCGCCGAGGACGGAGAGCGTGAGGACCGCCAGAGGCACGACCGAGATCGTCAGCATCTTCAGGATCTCGAGCTGCTCGCCGTCCATGCGCCAGTAGTAGTAGCCGAGCAGCAGAGCCATGAAGGCGGCGAGGCCCCAGAAGCGCTCGTAGAAGCCTTCGGGCACGTAGTCGACGTTGGCTGCGGCGCCAGGAGGCAGGGAGACCCCGCCCACTGCTTCGCTCGCCGGCGCGGCGGCCTCCTCTGCCGTCTCCTCCTCCTCCTCCTCGTCCTCGCCGGGCGTGCTCAGCTCGGTGTTCGCCTGCATGTCTACGGATCGCTCGATCATCATCCCTGGCGGCACCGACGTATCCGTCGGGGCGTTGCGCACGAGCACGAACCACCAGGCGAGCGTAAAGAGCGCGATGGTCAGTAGGAGAGGAATTGCCGCCGCTGCTACGTTTTGCACGAGCCTGACGTAGGGCACTCCCTGCACCATGCCAGGGCGGAGGAGCGCCAGGAGCAGGCCGCCGACCACGCGCTTCGCGGGTCCCTGCTCCAGTCCGGCGAGCCAGCCGGGGATCGGAATCCGGTACATCTCGTCCGGCAGCTTGGGCGCAAGCTGAGGATTCAAGAGGGCCCGGCCCATGATGTAGATGATGTAGAGCGTCGCCAAGAAGAAGCCGGGGAACATCGCGGCCGCATAGAGCTTGACGATCGACTGACCGGCAACGGCTGCATAGACGATCAGCATGACCGACGGGGGGATCAGGATGCCGAGCGTACCGCCTGCGGTGATCGCTCCCGATGCGAGCCGCACGTCATAGCCGGCATTCAGCATCGGCCGGAGCGCGATGACGCCCATCAGCACCACGACCGCACCGACAATGCCGGACGCCATCCCCCAGAAGGCGCAGACCAGAAGGGTGGTTACTGCCAACGATGCCGGCAGTCGCCGGAAAGCGAGCTGAACGGATCGGAACATCTTGTCGACCAGGGCGGAACGCTCGATCAGGTATCCCATGAACACGAAGAGCGGGATCGAGATCAGCGTGTCATTGTTCATCGCGCCGAAGGTGCGCTGAACCATGAGGTCGAAGATGCGGTTCTCCCACCAATGCTGCGCCGGATCGAAGAAGGCGAGCGCCCCGAACAGCATGCCCATGCCCATCAGGGTGAATGCCGTGGGGAAACCCATCATGATCGCGGCGACGATCAAGCCGAGCATGGTCAGGCCGAGGATCGGATCGCTCACGGCCTGCCTCCCCGATGAGGGGCGGACTCTTCCGTCACGCCGCGATGCTTCGCCGCTTCTTCGATCTCGTGCGCGTGACGCGCCACCTCACGAGACTCGGCATCGACGAATTCGCTTTGCGCGAGCTGCGTCCCTACAACGTCGATCTCTTCGACGTCCTTGAGCCGCGCCGGCCATTCGCCGGTCCTTAGGCAGACGATGCAGCGGACGATCTCGACCAGGCCCTGAAGCATGACCAGGGCGCCGGCGATCGGGATGAAGGATTTGAAGTGATAGATCGGCGGGCCGTCGGAGGTGACGTTGGAGTGCTCATTGATGCGCCAGGAGAGCTCGGCGTAGCCGTAGCCCGCATAAACCAGAGCGAGGATCCCGGGAATGAAGAAGAGAATGTAGAGCGCGAGATCGAGCGCAGCCTGCGTCCTCGGTCGCATGGAGCCGTAGAGGAAGTCGCCGCGCACATGCGCGTTCTGCGCCAGCGCATAGGCGCCGCACATCATGAACAGCGTGCCGTAGAGCATGCTGTTGAGATCGAAGATCCAGGGCGTCGGCGCATTGAGGATGTAGCGCTTGAACACCTCGACCCCGACCACCAGCGCCAGCCCCATGATCAGCCAGGCGAAGAGCTTGCCCGACCAGGCGCTGATGCGGTCGACCGTGAGCAGCACGTTTTGGATGGTCATTGCAGCAGAAGGGGGCGTGGGCGGTGGTCAAAAAAGCGAGACACCATGCTCGCGCAGGGTGTCTCGCTGGTTCATCGCCGATCAGCCACGCTTCGGCGCGGGCTTGGCGAAGTAGTGGTTGTAGGCCATCTCGCGGCGGACGTTGTTGTCGAAGTCCCACTTGACGACCCGCTCGGCGAACTTCTTCTGGGAGGCCTCGATCTCCTTGAAGAGCGCATTGCCTGCACCCTTCTTCGCAGCGGCCTCGTCATAGGCCTTGAGCTGCGCCTGCAGGATCGAGTTCGGGGTCCGGTAGAAGCGGACCTTGTCCTTGGTCTGGAGCTCGATGTAGTCCTGAGAGTAGCGATCGATCGACTTCCAGACGAGATCCTGGGAGGCCGCCTCGACGCCGTTGTCGATGATCGCCTTCAGCTTGGCCGGCAGCGCGTCGTACTTAGTCTTGTTGAACAGGATCTCGAACTGCTCGGCGTTCTGATGATAGCTCTGCAGCATGCAGACCTTGGAAACGTCGGCGAAGCCAAGAATGCGGTCGGAGGTCTGATTGTTGAACTCTGCCGCATCGAGCAGGCCGCGATCCATCGCCGGGACGATCTCGCCGCCGGGGAGCGCGTTGACCGCGACGCCCATTGCCGTGAAGACGTCGATCGAGAGGCCGACGGTGCGGAACTTGAGGCCCTTCATGTCCTCGGCCTTCTGCACCGGCTTCTTGAACCAGCCGAGCGGCTGCGTCCACATCGGTCCATACGGATAGGACTGAACATTGGCATTGATCGAGGCGTAAAGCTTGGTCAGGAGCTCCTTGCCGCCGCCGTATTTGTGCCACGCCATGAGCTGCTGGGCGTCCATGCCGAAGGCCGGACCCGAGCCCCAGAGCGCCAGTGCGTTCTGCTTGCCGTAGTGATAGACGAGCACGCCATGGCCGCCGTCGAGCGTGCCGCTCGACACCGCGTCGAGAAGGCCGAAGGCCGGGACCACGGCGCCGGCAGGAAGCACCTCGATCCTGAGGTCGCCGCCGGTCATATCGTTGATCTTTTTCGCGAAGTCGTTGGCATATTCGTGGAAGATGTCCTTCGCCGGCCAGGTGCTCTGCCAGCGGAAGGAAATCGGACCGGACTGCGCATGGACCTTAGGCGCAGCGAAGGCCGCGGTCGCCGCGGCGCCGGCAGCGGCGATCTTCCCAAGGAATGAGCGGCGGCTCTTCAGCGTGCCTTCGGTCTTGGTCTTTGTCATGGGACGTCTCTCTCCTCCTGGTTGCCTCGGGAACCGACGGCGCCGTTCTTCAAGCGGCGGTGGCGTTGATTGTGCACGTTATCTTTGGCCTGACAAGCAGACGAACGGCGAATACCGGCTTCCTGCCCCCGCCCAAGCCTTTGATTGGCTTGAAGGCAGCCGCGCTCAGCCGCCCTCGAGCGATCGCGTCATTCCTGGCAGGCGGCGCCAGAACCAGGCGTAGTAGAGGAGCGCAAGGATAGCGCCGCCGGCGACCGGCCAGCGCAGCCCCCACAATTCTGAGAGCGCGCCCATAATCAGCGCGCCAAGTGCCGGGCCGCCGCGGAAGATGATGCCGTAGATGCCGAGCACGCGGCCGCGCATCGGGGCGGCGACCGCCGCTTGGACCAGCGTCTGGCCGGCGGTACCGTTGAACACCATGGCGCCGCCGCTGATGCCGAGGATGGTGATGCCGAGAGTGAGATCGTCGGTGGCGGTGAACAACAGCACCAGCACGGCCACCGCGATCCCCGACCAATAGTTGAGCCGGGTGAGGCCGCCGAGCCGTTCGCGTTGGGCAAGGAAGAGGCCGCCGATGATGGCGCCGATGCCGATGGCGGCGACGAGGCGGGCAAGTCCCTCGGCGCCGGCCTGGAACACCTCGCCGGCGAAGCCGGGCATCAGCTCGACCACCGGCCGGGTGAGCACGCTGCTGACGATCATCAGACCCAGGATCGGACCGATGCCGGGATGGCTGGCGGCATAGCGCCAACCTTCCATGATCTCGCCAAGCAGATTCGTGCTCTTGCTCTCGCGCGGCTCCGGTGCGGTCGGAGTTAGCGGGTGGACGAGCCCGAGCATGACCAGCAGCACGGCATAGCTCGCTGCATTGGCGAGGAAGGCCCATGAGGCGCCGCCGACGACGATCACGACGCCGGCGATCGTCGGTCCGACGAAGCGCGCGGTGTTGAAGGTGATCGAATTGATCGCGACCGCGATCGGCAGGTCCTGCTTCGGCACCAGATGTGCGATCAGCGAGAGCCGAGCGGGTTGCGCAAAGGCCTGGATGATGCCGTGCGCGCAGATCAGGCCGGCGAGCAGCCAGATCGACAGCGTGCCGGTGAAGGCGGCAAGCGCCATCAGACCCGAGGTCAGCATCGAGAGAGCTTGCGTGAGCTGGACCATCCTGAGCCGGTCGACGCGGTCGACGATCGCGCCGCCGATGGGGCCGAACACCGTGGAGGGGAACAGCTCCATGAAGGCGAGCGCGCCGATCCAGGCGCCGGACTCCGTCAGTTCCCAGGCATACCAGCCGGCGGCGATCCGCTGCATCCAGGTGCCGACTACCGAGACGCCGTTGCCGATCGCATAGTTGCGATAGCTCGGATGGGAGAGCGCGCGGGCGAGCGGTCGGAGGCGGTCGAGAAACGGCATCGTCGTGGGATGCCAATGCGCCAGGACCGAGGCGGGCGTCAATAGAACCGGCTTGAGCGCGAGAAGCGCGTGACACGGCTTTCGCCCTCGGGCAGCATGCGCGCCGTTTTCCCATAGGAAAGAGAGAGATGGCTGAAAAACCCGAGGCGCTGTTCGTCGGCAGCATGCCCGACTGGTGGGTCGAGCGCATGGAGAAGGACGTGACGCTCCACCATCTGTCCAAGGCCGCCGACGAGGACGCCTTCATCAAGGAGCATGCGCCAGGGACCCGCGTTCTGATGGCCGGGGCGCCCGTCGATGACGCGCTGATGGCAAAGCTGCCGAACCTGAAGCTGATTGCTTCGATGGGCGCCGGCTACGAGCGTATAGACACCGCCGCGGCGAAGAAGCGCGGGATCGTCGTTAGCAACACCCCGCATGTGACCGATGGCTGCGTCGCCGACATGGCAATGGCGCTGCTGCTCGCGTGGGGCCGGCACATTGTCCAGGGCGACAAGTTCGTGCGCTCGCGCGCCTGGCTCAAGGGCGGCTACGTGCTGGTGCCGCGCCTCTGGGGGCGACGCATGGGCATCCTCGGCCTCGGCCGCATCGGGCTCGCGATCGCCAAGCGCGCCGCCGCCTTCGACATGCCGATCGCCTATCACAACCGGCGCCCCCGGAACGATGTGCCCTACTGGTACTATTCCTCGCTCGTCGACATGGCGCGCGACGTCGACATCCTGATGGTGGCGACGCCAGGCGGGCCCGACACGCATCATATCGTCACGGCCGAGGTCTTGAAGGCGCTTGGCCCGAAAGGCGTCATTGTCAACATTGCGCGGGGCTCGATCATCGACGAGCCGGCCATGGTCCGGGCGCTCAAGGACGGCACCATTGCCGGTGCCGCGCTCGACGTCTTCGAGTTCGAGCCGAAGATGCCCGAAGAGCTCTATGCGATGGAGAACGTCGTGCTGATGCCGCATCGCGGCGGTGGCACCTATGAGACCTGGGCAGACGGGTGCGATCTGGTGAAGGCCAATGTGCAGGCCTTCTACAAGACCGGGAAGCCCCTGACTCCCGTGGCGGAGACGCCGATCGACTGAGCGAGCGGCGGGGCCGACGAAACGAAAAGCCCCGCGAGCGGGAGGGCTCGCGGGGCTTCGTCATGGCCCGGCTTCGGAGGGGGGATCCGGCCGGGCGGCTGGCGCGCCATCTGGGGAGGATCAGACGCGCCAGAAGGCTTTCTCGGCTTCGCGCTGAGCGTCGAGGCGGCTGATGCCGAGATCTTGCAGCATATGGTTGGACATTTCCGCCAGGGCCTTGCGCTCGCGGGCGCGGCGCTCCCATACGGCGAGGAGGTCGGCAAGGCGCACGAGCGCCTGAACCGGGCTCGGGAGGAAGGGGAGGGCCTGGGCAATGCCCTTGAAGCCGCTCTTCGTCGTGTTTGTCAGCATACAATTCTCCATTCGCCTGCAGCATTAGCCGTCTTTGAGAGCATTGAGATATGCCAATCCATGCTGCATTGCAAGATGACAAGGCTTTGAATTTGCCCATCTCGACAGAGATTGGGGGGTGTTGTAAGCGTGTAACTATGACAAATTGGACACCCGATCTGGATGTCCGCCCTGGGCCGCGGTATCTGGCTATCGCCCTGGCTCTCGGGGAGGCGATTGCCAAGGGTGAGCTCCGCCCCGGCGATCGGTTGCCGACACATCGCGACCTGGCGCAGCGCCTCGGTGTCACCGTCCCCACCGTCAGCCGCGCCTATCGCGAGGCGAGCCGACGCGGATATCTCTCGGGCGAGGTCGGGCGCGGCACCTTCGTCCGTGGCGCCGTCCAGCCTCGCCGCGCGCTGGCGCCCGAGCGCGAAGAGCAGGGGATCATCGACTTCGACATGAACCGGCCGACGGTGGATGCGCCGCATGCCGGCTACCTCGCCGAAAGCCTGGCCCGGCTCGCCCGATCTCCCGAGCTCGCGGACATGCTGCGCTACCAGCCGAACGCCGGGTTGCCGGCGCATCGCGCCGCCGGCGCCGAATGGATGATCAAGGGCGGGCTCGACGCGCAGGCCGAGCGCGTCGTCGTCACCTCCGGCGGCAAGCACTCGCTCTTTGTCGTGCTGCACGCCATCGCCAAGCCCGGCGACACCGTTCTCACGGAGGAGCTGTCCTGGCCCGGTATCCGCAGCGTCACGCGCTACCTCGATCTCAAGCTGCAGCCGGTGACGCTCGACGATGACGGCATCGTGCCGGAGGACCTCGAACGCGCTTGCCGCGAGCACCGGCCGAAGGCGCTGCTGTGCACGCCGACGGCGCAGAATCCGACGGTCTCGATCCTGCCCGCAGCCCGCCGCCGGCGCATCGCCGAGATCTGCCGCGAGCACGACATCGCCATCCTCGAGGACGAGGTCTACGGCCCGTTGATCGACGATCCGCCGCCGCCGATCACCTCTTTCGCGCCCGAGCGTAGCTTCTACCTGACCAGCCTCTCCAAGGTCTCGGCGCCGGGCTTGCGCGTCGGCTACGTGCTGGCGCCGCAGGGACAGGTCGGGCGCGTCGCCCAGGGTGTCGGCGCCACCACGATCTTCACGCCGCCGCTCATGGCCGAGATCGGCGCGCAGTGGATCGCCTCGGGCACGATCCAAGCGCTCGTCGACTGGCAGCGGCGCGAGGTCTCCGAGCGCACGCAGATCCTCAAGCGCGTGCTGGGCAACCTCGCGTGCCGCACCGAGCCGCATGCGATGCACACCTGGATCAAGCTGCCGAAGCCTTGGCACCCGACGGAGCTGATCGAGGCCGGTCGCCGGCGCGGCATCTCGCTCAGCCAGACCGATGCCTTCTGCGTCGGCATCAAAGAGCCGGATGCGATCCGCCTCGCGCTCTGCGGACCCACCAGCCGCGCGCGCTACGAGGAGGGCCTGAAGCGCCTCGCCGACGCGCTCGCCGCGGGACCCGAGTTCACCGCGACGATGGTGTGAGCCTTAGATCAGATCGCGCCTGATCCGGTTGTCCCAGGTCTTCGAGAAGACGCGCACGCCGGACTCATAGGCTTCGAGCTTGGCGGTGACGAGGAAGTTGTCCTTGGTCGCCGTCACGATCGTCTCGGTCTCGATCGCCACCTGCCAGGACCCGCGGCCATGGGTGATCGTGTAGAGCGAGACGGCCTTGGCGGAAAGCGGATCGCCAAGCCGGATTGAATAGCGCTCGCGGCCTCCGCCCGAGTATTCGAGATCGATCTTGCTGATCAGGATGCGGCCGCGATCCTTGACCGCCTCGATCGCATGCTCGCCGGTGATCATGTCGCGGGAGTGCCGTCGGCTGCGCGCATAGGGACGTTTCTCGACGTGTGCCTCGGCCGGAGCGGCTTCCGGCGGATCGAAGGGGCGGAGCCGCTTGTCTTCCTCGCGCGGTGCGCGTACCGGCAGATCGAGCGTGCTGGCGCCGGTGAAGACTGTCAGCGTCACCGGCTCCGGCGCCGGCCACATCAGCGGCCAGTAGCCGGTCGAGATCGCGACGCGGAGCCGATGCCCCTTTGGCACCGCATGCGCGATGTCGTTGAGCTGCACGCGCACGCGCGTGCGCTTGCCCGGCACCATCGCCTGTGGATGCTCATGGCTGTCGCGATGCGTCAGGTTGAGTACGCCATAGGTGAGCCGCGTCGAGGCACCGTCGGGCGCGACGCCGTTGAGGCGCACGCAGAGCTGCGCCACGGGCTTGTCGACCGCGAGATCGAGTGTGACCACGGGCGCACCGAGGAACTCGAAGCCTTCCGCCAGCGGCGCGGCGTCGAAGCAGAGCGAATTCCCGTCATCCTCGCGCTGATCCGAGGGCATCTCGGCCTGGTAGCCGTAGGGGCACCACTCGCCCGAGCCTTCGCCGATGGTTGTCGGCGAGGTGTGCGTGAGTGCGCGCTCCGCTGCTGCCGCATCGTCGAGCGAGCCCGCATTCAGATGCCAGCGCCGCGAGCCGATCCTCCCGCTTGGCCATGAGACTTCGGCGACCCAGCGCCCCGGCCGCTCGGCATAGAAGCTCTTCGGCGGGACATGATCTTGCATCCAGACGCGGAGCATCGGCTCGGCCATGAGCCCGGTGTCCTTGTCCTTGAGCCAGTGATCCCACCAGCGCACCGCCTCCTGGAGCATGCCCATGGCGGGACCCGGCACCGCCATGTGGCCCCAGCGATGTCCCCACGGGCCGATCAGGCCCTTGCGCGGCACCTTGAGACCCGCAAGCAGGCGCGGGATCGCGTTCGAATAGCCGTCGGCCCAGCCGCCGACCGCATAGACCGGGCATTGGATGGCACTAAAGTCCTCGCAGACCGAGCCATGCTTCCAATAGGCATCGCGGCGGTGGTGACTCATCCAGGTTGCGACCAGCGACTCCGTGTCCTCAAGCCGCTGCATCCACATCTCGCGCCAGCTCTCGCCGACCAGAGCCGGATCGGGCGGCCGCGCCATGAACGAGAAGGCGGTCGAGCCCCACATCAGGTTATCGTTGAGAAGGCAGCCGCCCATGTAGTGCATGTCGTCGGCGAAACGGTCATCGGTCGAGCAAGAGGTGACGATCGCCTTCAAGGCCGGCGGCCTGAGGGCGGCTACTTGGAGCGCGTTGAAGCCGCCCCAGGAGCTGCCGAACATGCCGACCTTGCCGGTGCACCAGGGCTGCTTGGCGAGCCAGGCGATGATCTCGGCCCCGTCGGTCAGCTCCTGCATCAGGTACTCGTCGAACATGAGCCCGTCGGAGTCGCCGGAGCCGCGGCGGTCGACGCGTACCGAAGCATAGCCATGGCCGGCGAAGTAGCCGTGCATCTGGCTGTTGGCGACCGAGGTGAAGTCGCGCTTGCGGTAAGGAAGGTATTCGAGCAGCGCCGGCACCGGGATCTTCTCGGCATCCGCGGGCAGCCAGATACGCGCCGCGAGCCGGCAGCCATCGGCGAGCGTGATCCAGGTATTCCCGATCTCGCGCACCTCGCGCGGAAAAGCGGTGACGATCTTCATGGCGAAGCTCCTCCGGCCCGCTTATGAGGATGGCAATGAGGGGTGAGCCTGCCTAGCGAACTCGACGGAGCCCGGAACCGATGAGCGACGAGAACGCGATCCGCCAGCAGCGGCGGCGGACCAACAAGCTGATCGCCGATCACGAGGCCGAGCGGCTCAGGCCGTTCTTCGATCCGAAAGTCACGGTGATCGCCGGCGACGGATCGGTGATCCTCGGCTTGGAGGATCTGATCGGCCGCTTCGAGAGCTTTTTCAGGGACCCGACCTTCATCGCCTTCGATCGCAAGGCCGAAACCGTGATCCTCGACAAGCAGGGTGCCCGCGCCTCGGAGCGCGGCGACTGGGTTGCCTCGTGGCACGGTCCGTCGGGAACCATGACCAGTGGCGGGCAGTATCAGGCCGTCTGGAAGAAGGCGCAGAACCAATGGGTGCTCGAATCCGAGCACTTCATCGCGCTGACCTAGCCCGAATTATTCGTGACGCGGGCTGTCTCGATGCTGCGGGTGTAGCATAACTCACTGATTTCGTTTAGGATTTGGTTGTCTAAGCCGGTCCTTCACGAGAGCAGGGAGGCGCCACGCCCGCC
>VGEN01000036.1 GCA_016869285.1 Alphaproteobacteria bacterium | reverse complement strand
GCCGTCGCGCCGATCGGCGATCAGGGCCGCCAACCTGTCCGCCAGACCGAGACGGCGCTCGGCCTGGGCCAGTACCATCACCCCGCCGTCGGAGCTGATGCGCCCGCCGTCGAACGACGCGCTCATCTTCTTGCGCCCGACGCTTGGCAAATCGAAGGAGAGTTCTCTATCGTCGGCCATGGCGGGCGTGGCGCCTCCCTGCTCTCGTGAAGGACCGGCTTAGACAACCAAATCCTAAACGAAATCAGTGAGTTATGCTACACCCGCCGCATCGAGACAGCCCCCGTCACGAATAATCCAGGTTAGACTGCGGTCATCCCACCGCGCCGGAGTGCAGGCCCATCTCGCCTAGGGCTGTGCCTTCACCCATTCGCCGTGGCGCTGGCAGGAGGCTTCGGCGAGCTCGACGAAGATGCCCGTGATCGCCTCGGGCGGGGTGACCGTCATCGGGTCCTCGCCGGGGAATGCGCCGGCGCGCATGCGGGTGCGCACGGCGCCAGGCGAGAGCAGGTTGGCGCGGATCTTGGTCTTCTCGATCTCCTTGCACCAGGTGACGATCAGCGCGTCGAGCGCGGATTTGGTCGCGCTGTAGGCACCGAAATAGGCTGGTAGGCCCTTGGTCACGCCGGAAGTGACGAAGATCGCACGGCCGGCTTCCGACTGCTCCAGCAGCGGCTGGAAGGAGCGGATCAACCGCCAGTTGGCGGTGAGGTTGAGGACGATGGACTCCTGCCAGTCCTTGGCCGAGATCTGCGCAACGGGCCCGAGCGTGGCGGCGACCGCGGCATTGCCGACCAGGATGTCGAGGCGCTTGAAGCGGTCGAGGACCGCCTGGCCCATCTTCTCGATGCCGTCGGGCGACATGAGGTCGAGCGGGATCATCGTGGCCGTGCCGCCGGCGGCTTTGATCGCATCGTCGAGCTCCTCGAGGCCGCCGACGGTGCGCGCGGTCGCGATCACATGCGCGCCTTCCTTGGCGTAGCGCTCGGCAACCGCACGGCCGATACCGCGCGATGCGCCGGTGACGAGAGCGATGCGATCTTTGAGGCGCATGGGACTCTTCCGAGGAGTGTTGGATCAGCGATGTGCGTGCTTCGACAAGCTCAGCATGAGGTTCAACCCTTGTGCCACGAAAATTCCTCATGCTGAGCCTGTCGAAGCATGAGGTCCAGCTGACGCGCGGCCGATGCAGCGTCTACGCCGTCTCGGCGAGGAGCGAGAGCTGCTTGCCGTGCGAGCCCTCGAGCTGATCGATCAGCGCGATCGGGTAGTCGCCGGTGAAGCAGGCATCGCAATAGGCCGGCTTCTTCGCATCGCGCCCCTTCTTGCCCATGGCACGATAGAGGCCGTCGAGCGAGACGAAGGCAAGCGTGTCGGCGCCGATGAATTCGGCCATGCCTTTGACGTCCATCTGGGCGGCGAGCAGCTTCGAGCGCTCGGGCGTGTCGACGCCGTAGAAGCAGGAATGCGTGGTCGGCGGGCTGGCGATGCGGAAGTGCACTTCCTTGGCACCGGCTTGTCGGACCATCTGGATGATCTTGGTCGAGGTGGTGCCGCGCACGATCGAGTCATCGACCAGGATCACGCGCTTTCCCTGGAGCTGAGCACGCGACGCGTTGTGCTTCAGCTTCACGCCGAGATGGCGGATGTGGTCGGTCGGCTCGATGAATGTGCGGCCGACATAGTGATTGCGGATGATGCCGAGCTCGAAGGGGATGCCGCTCTCGGCGGCATAGCCGATCGCCGCCGGCACGCCGGAATCCGGAACCGGGATCACGAGATCGGCGCCGACATGGCTTTCGCGCGCAAGCTCGGCGCCGATGCGTTTGCGCGCCTCGTAGACGCTGGTGCCCTCGACGATACTGTCGGGGCGCGAGAAGTAGATGTACTCGAAGATGCAGAAGCGTTCCTGCTGCTCACGGAACGGGTAGTGGCTGTGGACGCCGGACTCGTCGATGACGACGACCTCGCCCTTGTCGATGTCGCGCACGAACTCGGCACCGATGATGTCGAGGCCGCAGGTTTCGGAAGCGAGAATATAGGCGTCGCCGAGCTTTCCTAGAACCAGCGGTCTGACACCGTGCGGATCGCGCACACCGATGAGGCCGGTCGGCGAGAGCGCCACCAGCGAATAGGCGCCCTCGACCTGGCGGAGCGCGCCGACCAGGCGGTCGACGACATTGCTGCCGCGCCCGATCGCCATCAGATGGATGATGACCTCGCTGTCGGTGGTCGACTGGAACAGGCAGCCGCGACGGACGAGATCCTTCCGGATCTCCATGGCGTTGGTCAGGTTGCCGTTGTGGCCGACGGCAAAGCCGCCGGTCTCGAGCTCGGCGAAGAGGGGCTGCGAGTTGCGCGCGACCGTGGCGCCGGTGGTGGCGTAGCGGTTGTGGCCGATCGCGGCGTAGCCCTTCAGGCGCTGGATCACTGCGGGGTCGCCGAAATTGTCGCCGACATGGCCCATGCCGCGGTGCGCCGAGAACTGGCGTCCGTCGTATGAGACGATGCCGGTCGCCTCCTGGCCGCGATGCTGCTGGGCGTGCAGCCCGAGCGCGGTATGCGCGGCCGCATCGGGCGTGCCGAAGATGCCGAAGAGCGCGCACTCCTCGTGCAGCTTGTCGTCGTCGAAGGGGCTGGTCGTGAGGCTCATCGGCGGCCTTGGGTCTTCTCTCGGTTACTGGGCTTTCCGGATCAGGCCGTCGAGGTCGCGACGTTGGTCGGCAGTATAGCCGGGGCGCTCCTCCTGGGCACCGGGATTCGCCTTCGGCGGGGGGCTGACCAGGCGGTCATAGCTTCGCTTGAGCTCCATCGCCTGCTCGGCCTTGCGCTTGGCGTCGTCCGCCGCCGCCCGGGTCTGCGATGTGGCCTCGCGCGGCAGCAGGTTCAAGAGCCATTGGGCGCCTTGCTCAACCGCCGGCAGGGTCTTGGCCTGGGAGATCCAATCGGGGCGCTGCTCGCGCGGCACCGCCCAGTTCACGACCAGGAGCGCAAGGCAAACGATGAATGCGCCGCGGGCGAGCCCGAAGAGGAACCCCAGCGAACGGTTGACGGCCGAGAGCCGGCTGTCCTGGACCCGGCGCGAGATCGCGCCCGAGATGAGGCTCAGGACGATCAACGCGATGATGAACAGCACCGCGCCTGCCGTCACGTCGGCGATCATGTCGATCGAGATGAATTGCCGCGCCATCGGCCGCGCATATTTGAAGCCGTAGAGCGCCGCGAGCGCGGCACCGACCCAGGCGCCGATCGCCAGCGACTCCTTCACGATGCCGCGGAAGAAGGCGAAGAGGCCCGACAGCAGGACGATCCCGACGACGATGCCGTCCGTGACGGTGAAGGGAAGAGTGCTCATGCGCGCTTACGCCTAAGGCTGGAATCGCCGTCTAGCCGGCTGACCAGCTCGGCGAGCTGGTCGATCTCGACCAGCTCGAGCGGGGCGTCGCCCATCGCCTGCTTGCGCCGCCGTTTCGGCAGGAAGGCTTTGGAGAAACCCAATTTCGCTGCCTCCTTGAGGCGGGCCTCGGACTGGCCCACCTGCCTGACCTCGCAGGCGAGGCCGATCTCGCCGAAGACCACCGTATCGGGCGGAACCGGGGTCTGCGTCAAGGAAGAGATGAGGGCAGCGGCGCAGGCGAGGTCGGCCGCCGGCTCATTGATCTTCAACCCCCCGGCAACATTGAGAAATACGTCCGCACCGGCAAGGCTGACGCCGCAGCGGGCATCCAATACCGCGGTGATCATGGCAAGCCGCCCCGCATCCCAGCCGACAACTTGCCGGCGCGGGGTGGAGAAGGGCGAGGGGGCAACCAGGGCCTGGACCTCGACCAGCACCGGCCGCGTGCCCTCCATGCCGGCAAAGACGGCCGCGCCGGAGACGTCGCCTCGGCGCTCGGCGAGGAAGAGGGCCGAAGGATTGGAGACCTCGGCGAGGCCCCGATCGGTCATCTCGAAGACGCCGATCTCGTCGGTCGGCCCGAAGCGATTCTTGACCGCGCGCAGGATGCGGAAGTGATGCCCGCGCTCTCCCTCGAAATAGAGCACGGTGTCGACCATGTGCTCGAGCACGCGGGGTCCGGCGATCATGCCTTCCTTGGTGACGTGGCCGACGAGGAAGAGCGCGAAACCGCGGCGCTTGGCGAGCCGGATCAGCTCCTGCGCCGAAGCGCGGACCTGGGCGACCGTGCCCGGCGCCGAATCCAGCGTGTCGACATACATGGTCTGGATCGAGTCGATGACGACGACATCCTTGTGATCGGTGCCGTCGAGGCTTGCCAGGATGTCTCGAACCGAGGTCGCGGCGGCGAGCGCCACCTGCGCGCCCTCGACCTTCAGGCGCTTGGCGCGAAGCCGCACCTGGTCGATCGCCTCCTCGCCCGAGATGTAGATGGTCGAGCCCCTGGTCGCGAGCCGGGCGACGACCTGGAGCAGCAGTGTCGACTTGCCGATGCCGGGATCGCCGCCGATCAGGATCGCCGAGCCGGGCACGAGGCCGCCGCCGCAGACCCGGTCGAACTCGGCGATGCCGGTGACGGCGCGTGGGATCTCGGCGGTCGCACCGGAGAGGTCGACGAAGTCGAGCTTGCGCCCACCCTTGGCCGACTGCCCCTTCGGCGCCAGGTTTTCGGCGGCCTCCTCGACGATCGTGTTCCACGCCCCGCAGGACTCGCACCGCCCCGCCCATCGCGCCGTCGAAGCGCCGCAGGACTGGCAGACATAACGGGTGTGGGATTTGGCCATCGCGTCTAGGGTCTTCTCACCGCCATTTGGATCGGGCCCTCGGCGCGGCCGTGGATGAACTGATCGACATGGGCGTTGCCGGAGCGGTCGATGTCCTTGGCTTCGCCGGCCCAGATGAACTTGCCGCCGTAGATCATCGCGATCCGGGTCGCGATCTTGCGCGCGCTCGCCATGTCATGCGTGATCGAGATCGTGGTCGCGCCGAGCTTCTTCACCGAGGCGACGATCAGGTCGTTGATGACGTCGGCCATGATCGGATCGAGGCCGGTGGTCGGCTCGTCGAAGAAGATGATCTCGGGATCGCTGGCGATCGCGCGGGCGAGAGCCACGCGCTTTTGCATGCCGCCGGAGAGCTCGGCCGGATAAAGCTCGGCGACCGGCGGCGCCAGCCCGACCTGAGCCAGCTTGCCGAGCGCGATCTCCTTCGCCTGCCTCCGCTCCATGCCCTGACCCTGGATCAGGCGGAAGGCGACATTCTGCCAGACGGGCAGGCTGTCGAAGAGCGCCGAGCCCTGGAACAGCATACCGATCTTCCCGCGCACCTTCTCGCGGGCCTCGCTGCCGGCACCGACCGTTTCCTCGCCGTCGATGCGGATCGAGCCGGCGTCGGGACGGATGATGCCGAGGATGCACTTCAGCAGCACCGACTTGCCCGAGCCGGAGCCGCCGATCACGACCAGGCTCTCCCCCTCGGGCAGGGCGTAGTCGATGCCGTCGAGCACGATCTTCTCGCCGAAGGCCTTCTTGACGCCGCTCAATTCGATCTTCGGCGGGCTCATCGGGCGAAAAACAGCTCGGTGATGATGTAGTTGAAGACGAGGATCAGGATCGAGGCGGAGACCACGGCGTTGGTCGTCGCCTGGCCGACGCCCCGGGCGCCGCCCTTCGAGTTGTAGCCGTGATAGCAGCCGGTCAGCGCGACCAGGAATCCGAAGACCGCAGCTTTCACCAGGCCCGAGACCACGTCCATGAATTCGAGATAGTCCGCCGTGCGCCGCAGATAGGCGGCAGCGTTGAAGTCGAGCTTGTAGATGGCGACCAGATATCCCCCGAAGACGCCGAGGATGTCGCCGATCAGCACGAGCAGCGGCAGCATGGTGGCGCCGGCGATCAGCCGCGGCGCCACGAGGTACTTGTAGGGATCGGTCGAGAGCACGGTCAGCGCGTCGATCTGCTCGGTCACGCGCATGGTGCCGATCTCGGCTGCCATCGCCGCGCCGATCCGGCCAGCGACCATCAGGCCGGCAAGAACCGGCGCCAGCTCTCGCGTCATGGACAGCACGACCACGGTCGCAATCGCGCTCTCGGCCGAGAAGCGGGCGAAGCCGGTGTAGCTCTGCAGCGCCAGCACCATGCCGGAGAACAGCGTGGTCAACGCCACCACCGGCAGCGAGAAATAGCCGATCTCGATCATCTGCCGGCCGATCAGGCGCGGATAGAAGGGGGGCCGCACCATATGGCCGAGCGCCGCACCGGCGAAGATCACCAGCCGGCCGAGCGCCGCCAGCCCTTCGAGGAAGGCGCGGCCGATCGTGGCGAGGATGCCGATCACGCGGCGGATCCGAGATAGCGCCGGGCGTAGCGGCGAGAGAGACCGGTCAGCATCTGGTAGCCGTTGGTGCCGGCGAGAGCGCCAAGCGCGTCTGGCGGAAGCTCCGGCCCCATCAGCGCGATCATGGCGCCGGGCCGGCACACGCTCTCCGGCAGGTCGGTCACGTCGAAGGTCACCAGGTCCATCGAGACGCGTCCCACCAGAGGTATCGAGCGGCTGGCAATATATCCGCGGCCCCGGTTGGTGAGCGAGCGCAAATACCCGTCGGCGTATCCGACGCCGACGGTGGCGATCCGGGTCGGACGATTCGCCCGCCATTGCGCGTTGTAGCCGACCGAGCGGCCGTCGGCGATGGTGCGCACCGTGAGAATCTCGGCTTCGAGCCTGACCGCGGTGCGCATCGGATTCGGCGCGTGCTCGACCGGCGCCAGGCCGTAGAGAGCCGCGCCCGGACGCACCAGGTCGAAGTGATAGGCGGGGCCGAGGAAGATCCCGGCCGAGTTGGCAAGGCTCGCCTTCGCTTTCGGCAGCTTGCCGAGCGCATCGCGGAAACGCGCGAGCTGGAGCGCATTCTCCGGGTCGTGCTGGATCTCGCCTGAGACCAGGTGGCTCATGATCCAGGCAAGCTCGACGCCACCGAGGCGGCCGGGCTCGGCCGCAAGCGTCTCGGCCTCGGCCTCGGAAATGCCGAGCCGGCTCATGCCGGTATCGACATGCAGGATCGCGCGGCCGCCACCGCTCGAGCGCCAGCGCGCGAGCTGGTCGAGCGAGTTGACGACCGGCGTCAGCCTATGCGCACGGAACTCGCTCTCGCTCGCTGGACGCGGCCCTTCGAGCACGCAGATCTCCTGCTTGATGGCGCGGCGGAGCCGGATGCCTTCGTCGAGCGTGGCAACGAAGAAGACGCGGGCGCCGGCCTTGGCGAGCACCGGCCCGACCTGCTCGGCGCCGAGGCCATAGGCATCGGCCTTGACCATGGCCGCGCAGTCGGCATGCGGCGCGGCGCGGCCTGAGAGCAAGCGCCAATTGGCAGCGACGGCATCGAGATCGACGGTCAGAATCGCGCCGGCATTCGCCGGAATGTCATCCGATCGCATCGGCGATGTGGCCAGGCAGGACGAGGTTGGAGAACTTCGTCGTCGGCCCGTCGAATTGCAGCTTGATCGTGCCGGTGGGGCCATGGCGCTGCTTGCCGACGATCACCTCGGCGATGCCGAGGATCTGCTCGCCGCGCTCCTGCCAGCGCTCCATGCGGTCGTGATACTTCTCGTCGCTCTCGTCGGCGCGACGCACCGGCACTTCGCGCTTGTGATAGTACTCCTCGCGGTAGATGAACATGACGACGTCGGCGTCCTGCTCGATAGAGCCGGACTCCCTGAGATCGGCAAGCTGCGGGCGCTTGTCCTCGCGCTGCTCGACGGCGCGGCTGAGCTGGGCGCCGGCGAGCACGGGCACGTTCAGCTCCTTGGCGATAGCCTTCAGCGAACGGGTGATGTCGGAGACTTCCTGGACGCGGTTCTCCGACTTGGTGCCGACGGTCGGTCTCATAAGCTGAAGATAGTCGACGATGATCAGGTGAAGACCGTGCTGGCGCTTCAGTCGACGCGCCCGGCTGCGCAGCGCCGTTGTCGTGATCGACGGCGTGTCATCGATGAAGATCGGCGTGCGCTCGAGGCGCTGAGCCGCCTGCACCAGGTTGCGGAAATCCTGCTCGTTGAGCTCGCCGCGACGAATCTTCTCGCTCGGCACGTCGATCTGCTCGGCGAGAAGCCGCGTGCTGAGCTGCTCGGCCGACATTTCGAGCGAGAAGAGCGCGACGACGAAGCGCTCGGCGTCGGGATCGTTGACCGACAGGCTCGCAGCGTTGAAGGCGATGTTGCAGGCGAGCGCGCTCTTGCCCATGCCGGGTCGCGCGGCGACGATCACGAGATCCGAGGGATGGAGGCCCCCCAGCAGCTTGTCGAGATCGGTCAGCCCCGTCGGCACGCCGGTAAGCTTGCCGTCGCGCTTGTAGGCGGCCTCGGCCATCTCGATCGAGCTGGCGAGAGCCTGGCCGAAGGATTGGAATCCCTTCTCGGCCTGATCGGTTTCGGCGAGCTGGAACAGCTTCGCCTCGGCGATCTCGATCTGGTCCTTGGCGGTGGTTTCGAGCTCGTGCTTGTGCGCTTCGTTGACCATGTCCTCGCCGACGCCGATGAGCTGCCGGCGGAGGTAGAGGTCGTGGACGGTGCGGCCGTAATCCTCGGCGTTGACGATGGCGACGACCGAGGCGGCGAGCTTGACCAGGTATTGTGCGCCGCCGACCTCGGCCAGAGCGCCGTCCTGATCGAACAGCGCCTTCAGCGTCACCGGGTTGGCGATCTGGCCCCGGTCGATCAGCTTGCCAATCGCGGCGAAGATCCGGCCATGCGCGGGATCGGCGAAGTGCTCCGGCCTCAGGAAGTCGCCGACGCGCTCATAGGCGGCGTTATTGACCAAGAGCGCGCCGAGCAGACCCTGCTCGGCCTCGTAGTTGTGCGGCGGCGTGCGGTAGCCGGGCTGGGCCTCGGCTCGCGGTGCCGGCCAGACGGCGGGAAGCGGCTTCAATTCGGTCATGCGCGGACCTTTCGGCGCCGGCTAGTCGGTGATGGCGCCCGGTTACCCCCAGAACGCGCAAGGCCGGCATGATCCCTGCGGGTTGCCGGCCTCGCAATGCTGCCCATCACATTCCCACAGCGATCTTTTCCACAGGCTGTGGGAATGTGGATAAGCGCGGTCAGCCGGCGGCGGGAACCTCGGCGGCGGGCGCTTCCCCGGTCGCGACCTGGGCATCGGCCTCCTCGGTCGAGCGCGCGACGGTGACGGTGACCGTCACCTTCACTTCCGGATGAAGCGAGATGCGCACCTCGTGCACGCCGATTGTCTTGATCGGCTGAGCCAGCATCACCTGGCTCTTCTGCACGGTGAAGCCGGCCGTTGTGATCTCGTCGGCGATATCGCGGAGATTGACCGAGCCGTAGAGCGCGCCGCCTTCGGCCGCCTGGCGCACGATCGAGATCTTGAGCCCGTCGAGCTTCTTGCCGATCTTCTCGGCTTCGTCCTTGCGCTTGAGGTTATCGGCTTCGAGCTGGGCACGGCGCTTCTCGAAGACCTCGCGGTTCTCCTTGGTCGCGCGCAGCGCCTTCTTCTTCGGCAGAAGGAAGTTGCGGGCAAATCCCGCCTTGACCTTCACCACCTCGCCCATCTGGCCGAGGTTCTCGATGCGCTCCAAGAGGATGACGTCCATGGTTGACTCCTCACTCCGCCGGACCGGCAGCCGCCGCGAGGCGGCGGCGCAGCCCCAGCCATTGATCGAACAGCCCGAGACCTGCAACCAGCGCCGCCGGCCAGCCGAGCACGATCATGGCGGCATAGGCAGCGACAAGGATGAAGATTCTCTGAGGCGAATACTTGCGGGCGACGGCGTGCACGACACCGAGGCCCAGAAAGAAGAACGGCACGAGCAGGATCAGGAACAGGTTCCGGCCGACGAAGCCGATACCGTCCGGGCCGAGCAGCGCCGCTGCGCCGGCGACGCCGAGCACAAGAGTGAGCAGGTGCGGCAGCTCGATATCCGCAAGCTCAGGCTTCGGGCGCAGGTTACGCCCGAAATACATGAGAAGGCCCTGGGCCAGGGCGGCGTTGACCGCAACCATGCCGAGCCAAGACATCACCACTGCGGCCGGTATCCAGGCGACGACGAGGTCGAGGATGCGCGCACGATCGGCTTCGGCCGTGGCGGCAAGCAGGCGCGCGATGCCCTGGCCGACGAACCAGCGGATCGAAGGCTCGATGCCGTCGGTCAGCACGACGAGCGCGACGCTTGCGACGAGAAAGGCGCCGGCGCCTATGCCGACCATCCAGGACACCAGCAGACCGATCGGATACCACTCGGTCTTACCTTCGGCATCCTGGCGGTTGAGCAAGGCCTTGCCGCCGAGCACCACCACCGGAAGGCCGCTGACGATCAGGAAGAAGCCGCCGGCAATCGCGCTATGCAGGAGCGCGATGACCACCGACGCGCTTCCGGTCGCAGTCGCTCCGGCAAGGCCTCCCATGCCGAGCGTCACCGCGAACAGCGGCAGCTGCGCGAGATAGGCGAGCAGGATCGCGCTCGGCTGCCCGAGAGCAACCGAAAGGTAGAGGAGGGCGCTCAAGATGCCGGCGCCCACCGCTATGACCCAGTACCTCGCCATCGGCGCGTTCCTTGGGAGCCCTGCCTTACTTGATCACGTAAGGCATGAGGGCGAGGAAGCGCGCCCGCTTGATCGCCTGGGCGAGCTCGCGCTGCTTCTTGGCCGAGACCGCGGTGATGCGGCTTGGCACGATCTTGCCGCGCTCCGAGACGAAGCGCTGCAGCAGCTTGATGTCCTTGTAGTCGATCTTCGGCGCGCTCGGATGAGCGAACGGGCACGATTTCCGACGCCGGAAGAACGGCCGGCGTCCGCCGCCGCCGCTGCGACCGCCGCCCTCGCCGCGGCCTTCGCCGCGACCGCCTTCACGCATCCCGGTCATGCGTCACCTCCGCGCCCTTCAGCGCCATCGTCGCGGCGCGGACCGTCGCCGCGCGGGCCGTCCTCGCGATCGCGACGCCAGCCGCCGCGGTCACCCCGATCGCCGCGATCGCCGCGGTCGGACCGGCTCTGCATCATCGCCGAGGGGCCTTCCTCGAGGGTCTCGACACGGACGGTCAGGTAGCGGATCACGTCCTCGTTGATGCGCATGTTGCGCTCGAGCTCGTGCACCGCCGCCGCCGGGGCATCGATGTTGAGGAGCATGTAGTGCCCCTTCCGGTTCTTCTTGATCCGGAACGAAAGCGACTTCAGGCCCCAATACTCTTTCTTGGTGACCTTGCCGCCATTCGCTTCGATCAGGGTGTTGAACGCTTCGGTCAGGGCCTCGACCTGGGTGGTCGAGACGTCCTGACGAGCGATGAACACGTTCTCGTAGAACGCCACCGTCGTCTCTCCCTTTGGCTGTTAGCGGCCCGGAGCCACCATGGCCGACCGGGCCTAGCCGGACCCGACGCGGACCCGGCAAGGAGCTATGAGGGCGCGGACTATACACATGCCGCGGGCGGGGGCAAGTTCTGCGGAACGGAGGAGAACGATGAGCGTTACCGAAGAGATCGCCGCGGTTCTGAAGGCCAAGGCGGAGGGGCTCGTAACGAAATCGTCCAAGATTCTTTCCGAGATCATGGACCCGGCCTTTGTTTATGTCAGCTCCGGCGGCAGAAGGTCCGAAAAGCAGGCCTATATCGACCGGGTCTGCGCTGCGGTCGACTGGAGCTTCGGCCACCAGATCGTTGAAGATCTTCAGGTTGTCGACCACGGCAGCTTCGCCGTCGCCACCATAACCCTCCATGACCGGTTCATCCATCCCGGCGGGACCGCGGATCGCACCTACCTGTCGCTCTGCGTTTTCCGCAAGGAGGGAGACCGTTGGCTTTGGGTCGCCGGGCAGACGATGACCCCGGAACCCGTCCGGCAGGGCTGAGTTGACCAACTTGACCAACTGGCGGCCAGGGGCCAGATTTCACCTATGTCCGCCAAGGTCAATCTGTACGAAGCCAAGACCAAGCTCTCTTCGCTGGTCGATCGCGCCGCCGCGGGAGAGGAGATCGTCATTGCCAAAGGCGGGAAGCCGAAGGCGAGGCTCGTTGCGCTCGAGCAGCCGAAGAAACCGCTCAGAGTGCCCGGCGGCGACAAAGGGAAGATCTGGATAGCGCCCGACTTCGACGATCCGCTCCCCGACGACATTCTCGAAGCATTCGAGGGCAAGGACGATCCGAGGTGAGGCTGCTGCTCGATACGCACACCTTCCTTTGGTGGCGTGTCGACGAGGCCCGACTGTCGCCGGAGGTTCGCGCGGCAATCGGCGGCGCGGAATCCGTCTTCGTGAGCATGGCGACCGCATGGGAGATCGCGATCAAGGTGTCCATGGGCAAGTTGCGGATGTCCGGCACGGTCGAGGAGCGATTGGTCGCGAGTCACTTCGAGCCGCTGCCGATCGGATTTCGCCACATGGAGCGCGTTGCGATCCTGCCCTTCCACCACCGCGATCCGTTCGACCGCATGCTGATCGCGCAGTGCCAGGTCGAGAGGCTTACGCTTGTCACCGCCGATCGGCGCTTGCAGCGTTATGAAGTTCCCTTTCTCTGGGTCTGATCCTTAAGTGATCGGACTTCTCGAGATCGTGCTGCCGATCTTCGCCGTGGTGCTGGCGGGGTGGATCGTCGGGCGTTTCGAGATCATCAAGGGCGACCGGGTGAACGGGCTCGCCGACTTCACCTTCTTCATCGCCATCCCGGCGCTGATGTTCCGCTCGGTCGTGCGCAACATCCATTGGCAGACTCTCGATCCCGGTGTGCTCATCGCCTATTTCGGCTCCGGGCTCGGCGTCTACGCGGTCGCCATGGTCATCGGGTTGCGCGTCTTCCGGATGCGGCTAGAGGAGGCGGCGATGCTCGGGCTCGCCTGTACCTTCGGCAACTCGGTTCAGCTCGGGATTCCGGTGGTGGTGCGGAGCTTCGGCGAGACCGGGCTCGTGCCGCTGATGCTGATCATCAGCTTCCACGCGATGATCCTGATCGGGCTCACCACGGTCCTGATCGAGATCGCCCGCGGTCGCGGCGGCGGCGCCAAGGCGGCCGCGATCCAGTCGGCCAAGGGCGCCGCCAAGAACCCGATCATCGTCGCGATGATGACGGGGCTCGCCTGGGCCGCGCTCGGCCTCGATCTGCCGCGCCTTGCCGATGACTTTCTGGTTCTGCTCGGCGCTTCCGGCATTCCCTGCGCGCTCTTTGCGCTCGGCGCCCAGCTCGCCCGTTTCAGGCTCGCTGGGTCGCTGGGACCGACCGCGGTCATCCTGGTCCTGAAGCTGGTGGCGCTGCCGGGGCTGGTCTGGCTGATGGCGGAGCCGCTCGGGCTGACGGCGGAGACGGCGGGCGTGGCGATCCTGGCGGCGGGCCTGCCGACCGGCGCCAATGTCTTTGTCCTCGCCAGCCGCTACCGCGTCTACGAGGCGCCGGTTGTGTCCTCCGTCGTGATTTCGACGGTGCTCTCGATCGGGACCGTCACCGCTCTGATCGGCTGGCTCGGGCCGCTCAGAAGCTGAACCGGCTCAAGCTCACCTGACGGCCGCTCGGCAGGGTGAGGCGGGCTGAGCCGACTCCGGTCGATTGCAGCGTGATGGTGCCGCGATCGCCGATCATCCTCGCGCCCGGCGGCGATCCGGCGCTGTATTCCTGCAGCGTGCCCTGGAACGCGCCGCGGGCGTAGCTGCCGCTTGCGACATACCAGACCGGGCTTCCGTCCTCGCGATAGACATAGGCGGAGAGGAACAGCACGCCGTTGCTGATCTCGACGAAGTATCCGGTGCCGGGCTCGGCCTCGTTCCACCACCAGCCGGTCTCGACCTGGGTCAGGCTTTCGAGCGCGCCGCCGAGATCGAGCCTCGGATAGAAGCGGCCTGTATAGGAGCTCGCGACGGCTGTTCCGGCCCGGGTCACCGCCGAGAGGATCGTCGCGACATCGGCGCTCGGTGCGGCGCCGCGCAGGACCGCCCAGGCGCCGGCGACGTGGGGTGCGGACATCGAGGTTCCGCTGAGGCTTCCGAAGGTGCCGCCCGTCAGGGACGAGACGACCGCATGGCCCGGCGCCAGGAGCATCGGCAATCGCCATTCGTTCGAGAACAAAGGGATGACGTCGAGCTTCGTGGTGGCGCCCACGCGAATGACGCTCGATATGCAGGCCGGTGCGGCGACCGCGCCGCGCTCCTTCGCGTTGCCGGCGGCGGCGATTGTGGCGACGCCCGCGGCGCGGAGCTGGTCGATGACCGGCTTGTGCGGAAGATGATCGCAATAGTTCGAGTGGGAGTCGCCGCCGAGGCTGAGATTGGTGGCGACGATGTTCAGTTGGGCCGCGCTGTCGCGAACATGCTCGAGTGCACGGATGAGGTCGGAGTCGCTCGCGCCGACGCAGGGCTGGAACCTGGAGCAGAACAGCGCCGGCAGGATCTTGAAGACCTGGATGCTGACGAGCTGCGCATCCGGTGCGATGCCGGAAACGCCGCTCCCGCCACCGGCGACGATGCCGGCGACGTGGGTGCCGTGATAGCAGCCTGCGGCTTGGCTCACACAGGGCGCACCCGATCCCGCGCCGATCATGCTGCTTGAACCGTTGGGGCAGGAGCTGCGGACTCCAATTGCCGGGATCGGTGTCGTAAAGCACGCTTCGTCGACGACGCGTCCCGCGAGGAACGGATGCGTGCTCTCGATGCCGGTATCCAGGACGGCCACACGTTGCCCCTTGCCGGTATGGCCACGGGACCAGGCTCTGGGCGCTCCGACGAGCGGTACGGTATCGGCAAGAAAAGTGTAGCGGAATTCATCGGCATGCACGGCCGCGACCGACGGGTCGGCGAGCAGCGCATCGAGGCCAACCGTCGTCACCTCGGCGACGAACATCGGCAAGCTGCGGAAGGTGGAGACGATCTGGCTGCCGCTCGGGGCGAGCGCTCCTTCGACCCGCCGTCCCTCGGCGGCAGGCACGCCGCTTCCATGCAGCCGAACGATGACACGCTGGAGACCTTGCGACAGCGTCGCGTCGCGAAGCGCCTGGAGGCGGACCGCGTCATCGGTCGCCTGAGCCGGCTCCGCTGGCGTCTCGCTTCGCGCGTTCTCGCGGTTGCCGGCGAAGGCGAACCGCTCGATCGCGACGCTGCGGCCGCCGCTCCAGCTCAGGGTGCCGCGGGTCGGCGTCGAGAAGCGGAACGTGACAACGCCTACCGGCCCGCGCTCGCTCGGCTGACGCCAGAGGCCGCCGATGGTCTGGCCGCCGCCATACTCGAACAGCGTCGCCGAAAGCGCGTACCCGTCCCAGCTCCCTTGGCTGAGATGCCACGTCGCCGCTCCGTCGCTCCGGTAGTCGTAGCTTGCGACGAACAGGCGCCCGTTTCGAAGCTCGAGCGAGTAGCCGCGGCCTGGCTCGTCGGGCGACCACCACCATCCGGTCTCGGGGGAGACAGGCGGTGGCATGAAGCGCGCTGTGCAGGTCGCATCCGACGTCATCGTAACCAGAGCCTTGGTCGCGGTTCCCGCGTCGCGGCAGGCGCCGCCCCAGCCGGAGAACAGGAAGCCGGCTTTCGGCGTCGCGGTCAGTACGACCGGCGTGTCCTGGAAAATGGCGACGCTGCAGGTGCCGGCCATGCAGGCGATGCCCGCGGCTTGGCTCACGATCTGGCCCTGGCCGCTGCCGACCATCTCGACCGTCAGGGTCCGGAGCGTGAGATTGGGCGTATATGCGGCGACCTCGACGCGGCTGACGCGGAGCCGCCAGCTCGAGAGCGAGAAGGCCTTCTGATCGTCGAGGCGGCTGTTCCTCGGGTCGAGCGCGACTGTCGTCGGCGCGTAGAAATCGGAACACACGCTCGGGATGCCGACGCTTCTGATCCACGCCGGCATCGTATCGATCGCGTTGCCTTGCTCGATGCGCCAGTCGCTGCCGCAGACCGCGGCCGAATGGCAGGGCTTCGGCGTCGCCCGCATCAGGACGACCGATTTCTTCGGATCGTGAACGCAAGGCTGCCGCCAGATGACCGCCGTGAAGTTCGCGCGGCTGATATCCGATGCCTGGAAGGTCGCGGTGGCACCGGTCGGGGTGCTTGGGAGGGGGTTGGTGAGGCACTTCGCCGATAGGACCGCCGGGGCGTTCAGGTCGGTCGCGGCCTGGCGATCCGCCGAGGGCGGCGGCGCACGCTCCTGAGCGCCGGCTCCTGAGGTCACGAAAATGAACGCCGCGAGAAGGGAAGAAGCCCGGGCGCGTAACCTGATCATTTTCCCCTCGATCTTTTTCAGAACAAGAGGAGAACGAATGCAGCCTCATCACTCCTGCGCAAAGTCATCCACAATTTTTAGCCAGGGTGTGCCCGGCGCGGCTTGACACCCCAGGCTTCCGTGCGATGACTCCCGCCCTCTTCGAGCAGGGTAGTCCATGACGCGTGCGTTCGTCTGTCCGGGCCAGGGTTCCCAGGCTGTCGGCATGGGGGTAGAGATCGCAAGGGCATTCCCCGTTGCGCGCGAGGTCTTCCAGGAGGTCGATGAGGCGCTAAAGCAGAACCTTTCCAAGCTCATGGAGGCCGGGCCGCAGGAGGATCTGACGCTGACCGAGAATGCCCAGCCGGCGCTGATGGCGGTCTCGGTCGCGGTCGTCCGCGTCATCGAGACGGAGTCGGGCAAGCGCCTCGCCGATCTGGCCTCGCACGTCGCCGGTCACTCGCTGGGCGAGTATTCGGCGCTGTGCGCGGCGGGGGCGCTCTCGGTTGCCGATGCGGCGCGGCTGCTCAAGCTGCGCGGCCAATCGATGCAGAAGGCGGTTCCGGTCGGGGAGGGGGCGATGGCGGCGCTGCTCGGCGCCGATCTCGACCAGGCCAAGGCGATCGCCGAGGAGGCGGCGCAGGGCCAAGTCTGCGATATCGGCAACGACAACGGTCCGGGCCAGGTCGTGCTCTCGGGCGCCAAGGCCGCGATCGATCGCGCCATCCAGATCGCGCCGTCCAAGGGCGTCAAGCGCGCCATGCCATTACCGGTCAGCGCGCCCTTCCACTCGGCGCTGATGAAGCCGGCGGCCGAGGCGATGCGGGAGGCGCTCGATAAGGTCGCGCTCAAGCAGCCGACCGTGCCGGTCGTCGCCAATGTCCGCGCCGCGCCCGTTTCCGATCCCGCCGAGATCAAGAGGCTCTTGGTTAGCCAGGTGACCGGCATGGTGCGCTGGCGCGAATGCGTGCTTGCCATGGTCGAGCGCGGCGTCACCAAGGAGGTCGAGGTCGGCGCCGGCAAGGTGCTGACCGGCTTGGCCAAGCGAATCCACAAGGATCTCGACGCGACCTCCGTGCATACCTCGGCCGAGCTCGAGGCCTTCCTCAAGACCCTCTAGGAGACGCCGATGTTCTACTTAAGCGGCAAGACGGCGCTCGTCACCGGCGCCTCGGGCGATATCGGCCGTGCCATCGCCAAGGCTCTGCACGGGCAGGGCGCCAAGGTGGCGCTCTCCGGCACCCGCGCCGAGGCGCTGGAGGCGCTGAAGGGCGAGCTCGGCGATCGCGCCGTCGCGGTTCCCGCCAACCTCTCCGATCCCGCCGACACCGAGCGGCTGGCTAAGGATGCCGAGGCGGCGCTCGGCGGCCAGCTCGACATCCTCGTCAACAATGCCGGCATCACCAAGGACGGCCTTCTCCTGCGCATGAAGGACGAGGACTGGCAGGCGGTGATGGAGGTCAACCTGACCGCCGGCATGCGGCTGTCCCGCGCCGCCCTCCGGGGCATGATGAAGCGCCGCTTCGGCCGCATCATCGGCATCTCCTCGGTGGTCGGGGCGACCGGCAATCCGGGCCAGGCCAACTACGCCGCGGCCAAGGCCGGCATGATCGGCTTCTCCAAGGCGCTCGCCCAGGAAGTCGCCTCGCGCGGCATCACCGTCAACCTGATCGCCCCCGGCATGATCAAGACGCCGATGACCGACGTTCTGACCGAGGAGCAACGGGCCCGGATGCTGGAACGAATCCCCCTCGGGCGCCTCGGCACTTCCGAGGAAATCGCCGCCGCGGCCGTCTACCTGGCCTCGGCGGAAGCCGGATACGTGACCGGCGCGACATTACATGTGAATGGCGGCATGGCGATGCTGTGATCGGGAGGCCCCGGCCCCGTCTGGACCGGCCCGGTCGTCTGTGTTACCACCCGACCGCCCGGCTCCAAGACGGCGCGGAGGAAGGTTTTTCCGAAGGAAGCGAAGAGATGAGCGACATCGAAGAGCGCGTGAAGAAGATCGTGGTCGAGCACCTGGGCGTAGAAGAGGCGAAGGTCACTGCCAATGCCAGCTTCGTCGACGACCTCGGCGCCGACAGCCTGGACACGGTCGAGCTCGTCATGGCCTTCGAGGAGGAGTTCGGCATCGAGATCCCGGACGACGCCGCCGAGAAGATCCTCACGGTCCAGAACGCGATCGAGTTCATCAAGGCGAAGCAGGGCTGAGCCTCAGCGCTCGCCCTTACTTCTTCTCTAAGGACGAACGCCCATGCGCCGCGTTGTTGTCACCGGCCTCGGACTCGTCACCCCGCTCGGGGTCGGCGTCGAGCATAGCTGGTCGAAGCTGACCCAGGGAGAGTCCGGCGTCCGGGCGATCCAGAGCTTCGACGTTTCCGACCTTCCGGCCAAGATCGCGGGCCAGCTCCCGCGAGGCGAGACCAAGGAAGGCAAGTTCAACGCCGACGATTGGGTCGAGCCCAAGGAACAGCGGCGGATGGACCCGTTCATCGTCTATGCGATGGCGGCGGCCCAGCAGGCGATCGAGGATGCCGGCGCCAAGCCGAAGACCGAGGAAGAGAAAGAGCGCTCCGGGGTCATGATCGGCTCCGGCATCGGCGGCCTGATCGGCATCTCCGAGGGCGCGGTGACGCTGCACGAGAAGGGGCCGCGGCGCATCAGCCCATTCTTCATTCCCTCGAACCTGATCAATCTCGCCTCCGGCCATGTCTCCATCAGGTACGGCCTGAAAGGCCCTAACCATGCGGTCGTCACCGCCTGCTCGACCGGCGCGCATGCGATCGGCGACGCGGCGCGGCTGATCATGTGGGACGACGCCGATCTCATGGTCGCCGGCGGCACCGAAGCGGCGATCTCGCGGATCGGCATCGCCGGCTTCGCCGCGGCGCGCGCTCTCTCCACGGGCTTCAACGACACGCCGGAGAAGGCCTCGCGCCCCTGGGACAAGCGCCGCGACGGCTTCGTCATGGGCGAGGGCGCCGGCGTTGTCGTGCTCGAGGAGTACGAGCGTGCCAAAGCGCGCGGCGCCAAGATCTACGCCGAGGTCACCGGCTACGGCATGTCGGGCGACGCCCACCACATCACCGCGCCGTCCGAGGACGGCAATGGCGGCTATCGCTCGATGCGCGCGGCGATCAAGCGTGCCGGCCTCAAGACCTCCGACATCGACTATGTCAACGCGCACGGCACCTCGACGCCCTTGGGCGACGAGATCGAGCTCGGCGCGGTCAAGCGTCTGTTCGGCGAGGATGCCTACAAGCTGTCGATGTCCTCAACCAAGTCGGCGATCGGCCATCTGCTCGGCGCTGCCGGCAGCGTCGAGGCGATCTTCTCGATCCTCGCGATCCGCGACCAGGTGGCGCCGCCGACGCTCAACCTCGAAGACCCGTCCGATGGCTGCGACATCGACCTGGTGCCGCACAAGGCGAAGAAGCGGCCGATCCGCCACGCGCTCTCCAACTCCTTCGGCTTCGGCGGCACCAACGCCTCGCTCGTCTTCTCGGCCGTGAACTAGGAGCCTATCTCGCCAATGGCCACAGCCTCAGTTGCGAGGCGCTGCGGCGAGGGCGCGAAACGGGCACGAAGGCGATGCTGGACGCATTGCCGAGCGCCCGCGACAATGCCATCCGCCGGTGCATCGCAACTGAGGCCATGGCCATTGGCGAGATAGGCTCTTAGGTCCGCGGCGATGCGCATGCGCATTGCCGCGGGCGTGCTGCTCGGCTTGCTGATTGCCGGCGTCGCCGGGGCCAAGTGGTGGGATCGCGAGGTCCTTAAACCGGGGCCGCTGCCGGTCACGCGCGCCATCGTGCTGCCGCGCGGAGCCGGGCTCACCGTGATCGCCCGGCAGTTGGAAGACTCGGCGATGGTGCCGCACCGCTATCTCTTCCAGCTTGCCGCCTGGACTCTCGGCCATAGCCGAGATCTCAAGGCCGGTGAATATCAGATCGCGGCGCATTCCAGCCTTCGCGATCTGGTGACCCTGCTCTCTTCGGGACGCGTCGTCATCCGCCGCGTCGTCATCCCCGAGGGGTGGACCGTGCGCCAGGCGCTGGCCGCGGTCTCTCAGGCCGAGGGTATGGAAGGAAGCGCGCCAGACGGCATTAGGGAAGGCGAGCTGATGCCAGCCACATATTCCTACACCTGGGGTGACGATCGCGGCCGCATGATCGTGCAGATGCGTTCCGGCATGACTCAGCTCGTCGATCGCCTGTGGCGCGAGCGCGCGCCGGGCCTGCCGCTGGCAACGCCGGCCGAGGCGGTGACGCTCGCCTCGATCGTGGAGAAGGAGACCGGCCGCGCCGATGAACGCGCGCTTGTCGCCGGTGTCTTCCACAACCGCCTGAAGGCGCGCATGAAGCTGCAGTCGGACCCGACGGTGATCTACGGCATCGCGCCCGGCGGCGAGTTCGGCCGTGCGCTGACCCGTGCCGATCTCCGGCAGCCGACCCCCTACAACACCTACACGATCGACGGACTGCCGCCCGGGCCGATCGCCAATCCCGGCCGAGCCGCGTTGGAAGCGGTGATGAAGCCGGCCGCCACCGATGCGCTCTACTTCGTCGCCGACGGCAATGGCGGGCACCTCTTTGCCAGGACGCTCGACGAGCACAACCGCAACGTTGCGCGATTTCGCCGGATCATGCGCGAGCGGGGGCAGCCTCTGCCACCGGCGCAGGCGGAGGACTAGGCCCGCGCGCCTGAGCAAGCTCGGCTTCCAGCGTCTTGATGCGGGCGACCAACGAGTCGACCGCCGCCGTCACCTCCTCGGCCGGAAACATTTGCGGGATGTGCTGTGGGCAATTCCGGTCCCACGCCGCGATGCTGAAGAGGATCGCCTGCTCGGGCCTTGCCTCGTAGACTTCGGGAAACAGGCGGGCGAGGAGGTCCGGGTCGGCGACGACCTTGGCCGTCCCCCAGATCTTCACGCGCCGCCGATTGACGTAGTCCATCAGAAACAGGAAAGCGCGTGGGTTGTCGGCGAGGTTGCCGGTGGTGATGTATTGCCGGTTGCCGGCAAAGTCGGCGAAGCCGAGCGTCGTCTCGTCGATGATGCGAAGGAAGCCTTTCGGTCCGCCACGATGCTGGATGTAGGGCTGTCCCTCCGACGACACGGTCGCCAGATAGAACGAATTCGTCTCGGCAAGGGTCGCGGCCAGGTGAGGCGTGACCGCGGTTGGCCAGCCGCCCTTCTGCTCCTGCCGGGCATAGGCCGCGCGCGAGCCGCGCTCGGTCTGGATCGACTTGATCCTGGGCGTGAAGGCGATGTCGGAGGATGGCTTCATGGGGAACCTCGCTTGTCCGGTTCCCAAGATCGGGTAGATCGGCGGATGCGATAATCCTCGATCTTTGAGTATTATTATCTCGAAAAAGGAGATAATTATGGATCGGATCGAGGCCATGGGCCTGTTCGTCGCTATTGTCGAAGCCGGAAGCCTCGCCGGCGCCGCCCGGCGCCTAGGCCAGCCGGTTCAGACCGTGAGCCGGAAACTGGGCGCGCTTGAAGGCCATCTTGGCACCCGGCTGCTGGTGCGAACCACGCGGCGGCTCTCCCTGACCGAGGAGGGTCGAGAGTATGCCGAGGCGTGCCGGCGGGTACTCGCCGACGTCGAAGAGGCCGAGCGCCGTGTCGCCGGGCGCCACGCCGAGCCCAGGGGAACGCTCGCCATCACGGCGCCGGTTGTTTTCGGCCGCCTTCATGTGCTGCCGGCGGTCCTGGAGTTCCTCGAAGCCTATCGAAAAGTCGAGACACGGCTCGTCCTGATCGACCGCGTGTTTGATCTGGTGGAGGAGGGGATCGATGCCGCTGTCCGCATCGGCTCGCTGTCCGCCTCCTCGCTGATCGCGATACGATTAGGGGAACTCCGCCGCGTCATTTGTGCCAGCCCCGACTACCTTGAGAAGCGCGGTACGCCTGCAACCCTCGCCGATCTCAGCGGACATGACTGCATCACCTTTGCCGGCATCTCCTCTCCGGCACGCTGGTCCTTCGGTGAGTCCGGATCGATCGCGGTGCAATCGCGTCTGGTGGTCACTACGGCAGAGGCCGCCGTGGATGCGGCGGTCGCTGGTCTCGGCGTCACGCAGTTGCTCTCCTATCAGGTCGAAGCGGCACTCGCCGCCGGTCAGCTCCGGCTCGTTCTCAATCGTCTCGAACTGACGCGCGTACCGGTCCATCTGGTCTCGATCGAAGGACGCCAGGCGCCGGCCCGCGTCCGCTCTTTCCTAGACTTTGCGGTGCCGCGGATTCGCGCCCGGCTTGCCGCGTTGTCTGCCAACGCGGCCTTTGCTTAGGAGGCGGCGAGGGCTTCGTCACCATCGGCGGCGAGTTCGATCACCTCGATCCGGCCAGCGCGACCGGCGAGCGCGAGTTGCCCGGCCTTGAGCTTGAGCGCGGCCTCGCCGAACACCTCACGGCGCCAGCCATGGAGGGTCGGAACATCGGCACTGTCGCTTGCCGCCAGGGCCTCGATATCGGATGAAGAGGCGACTAATTTCTGTGCTACCTCAAAATCTTGACACCGTAACTTAAGAAGAACGTTCAAGAGATCAACGAGCGGCATCCGACCAGGCGGAGGCTCGAAGCGACCCTCTTCGTCGAGCTTCGGCGGCGGTCCGTGGCGGCCGCGCTCGACCGCGGCCATCACCTCGCCGCCGAGCTTTCCCTCGGCAAAACCTTGCGGGACCAGGCGCACGCGGGAGAGTTCGGTCAGCGTCTTCGGCCCCTGATGCGCGATGTCGAGCAATGCCTCGTCCTTGAGGATGCGCTGGCGCGGCACATCCCGGCGCTGGGCCTCCATTTCGCGCCAGGCGGCGAGCTCGGCCAGCATCGCGAGCACGCGCGGCTTTGCGGTCTTCGGCTTGAGGCGCCGCCACGCAGCCTGGGGATCAGGTCGGTATGTCGCGACATCGGTCAACGTCGCCCATTCCTCCGCTAGCCAGTCGCGGCGCCCGGTCGCCTGAAGCCTGCGGTCCATGACCTCGTAGATCTTGCAGAGCGGGACGACGTCGGTGAGGGCGTAGGCAAGCTGGCGGTCGGTTAGCGGCCGGTGGCTCCAGTCAGAAAAACGCGACGACTTGTCGATCCGCTGGCCGGTCAGCTTGGCGACCAGCGTCTCATAGCTCACCGAATCGCCAAAGCCGCAGACCATCCCCGCGACCTGGGTGTCGAACAGGGGGGTCGGTACGAGATCGGTCTTGTGAACGAAGATCTCGATGTCCTGGCGCGCGGCGTGAAAGACCTTGAGCACCTTCGGATTGGCGAGGAGTTCGTAGAGCGGATCAAGGGAGAGCCCGTTGGCGAGCGGATCGATCGCGGCGGCCTCGTCATGGCTTGCGACCTGAACCAGGCAGAGGATCGGGTAATAGGTTCGCTCGCGCAGGAACTCCGTGTCGATGGCGACATAGGGGTGGCTCGCCAGGCGACGACACAGCGCCGCAAGGTCGTCAGTGGTGGTGACAGGCTGCATGTCGGCTCACTATAGGCCAAGCTTGATCGAGTCAGGCGCTCGACGTCGGCCCTGATTCAGACCCCAAGGCAAACGACGCAGAGCAGGCATTTCCTCAGCTTAGGACTAGCGCCTATCTGCGCGAATGCCTGCTAACTCCTTTTGTTCCCGCAATTTTCAAACGAAATCTTGCCAGGAACACGCAATCGTCTTACCTTGTTATAGGGGCGATTCGCCCGGCGGGGGGAAGCCGAATGCGCAGGTTCGTGCCGTTGATGGCCGTGACGCTGCTCGGGGGCTGCGCCTCCATTCCGCCAGCCGTCGGCTTCGCCAGCTATGCTCTTGACGCGATTTCGCTGCTGGCCAGCGGCCGCACGGTTTCCGACCATGTAATCTCGGCAGCGACGGAGCAGGACTGCAAGCTTTTCCGCATGGTGCAGAACCTCGAGGTGTGCACGGACTGGAGAACCGATCCTCAGATTGCTGAGGCGCGGCCGATGCGTTCACCCGTCGATCGAGACGACGGCCGCGTCCTGACCATTCAAGCAGCGGGTATCCTGCCGGTCGGGCCGATGCGACCGGTTGCCGAGCGGGACGAGCCAATGGTGCTTCCGGTCGAGTTCGCCGACGTCGCCAAGGCGCTTCCGGGCGTGGCCAGGGTCGAGGCTGTTCCTTCGCTGGCCGCCGCCCTGGTGCCGCCGACCAAAGCGACCGTCGCTCTGCCGGCGGCCGCCCCGTGGATCGACACGCGTACAAAGCCCGCGAAGATGACGATGACAGCGCTGGTGCCTGCTGCGCCGGCGGCGCTGCCGTCGCCTGAGCCGGATCTGGCGGCGGTCGTGCGCTCGGACGACTCGGCGTCCCGGCGCGACGCGGTACGCGCGGCCTATGAAGGGCGCTACCTGATGGTTCTCGGCAGCTTCAAGGGCCCGGAGATGGCTGGCCGTTTGGCCCGCCTTCACGCCGGCGCCAAAGTGGTGAAGGCCGAGGCCCAGGGCGAAACCTATTACCGGGTCGTGATCGAGCCGGAGAGGGGCGCCCGCCTCGCGCCGAAGCTTGACGACAAGCCGTGGCTGATGCCGGCCGCGCAGGGCCAGCAGGTCAGGCTCTCCTCGACGCTCCGTTAGACCCTTCGGCCCTTTCGGCTAGTTGACGAGCCTGAGCACGCGGCCGCTGCGGCCGTTTTTCTTCTGATACATGGTGCGGTCGGCGCGGGCGAGGACATCCTCCGCCCCGTCGCCCGGATCGTAGGCGGCGACGCCGACCGAACCTCGGATCTTGAGCTTGAGGCCGCTCCAGCGCGCCGTCAGGCGATTGAGCTGTCGATCGAGCTCGGCCGCGCGAGCGATGCCATTGTCAGGGCCGGTCTGCGGCATCAGGACGGAGAACTCGTCGCCGCCGAGTCGGGCCACGGTGTCTCCCGGACGGACATGACCGTCGAGCCAGCCGGCGACCGTCCTCAAGACGAAGTCGCCGGCGGCATGGCCATGAGCGTCGTTGATCGCCTTAAAGCCATCGAGGTCGATAAGAAGGACGACGCCTCCTTTGCCCGTGCGCGCTGCTTCGGCGAGCGCGCGCGCAAGCTCTCCCTGGAAGCCGCGGCGATTGCACACCTGCGTCAGCTCGTCGGTAATGGAAAGGCTTTCGAGATAGGCGATGCGCTCGCGCTGGACCCGGACACGGCGCTCGGCCTCGGCAACGGCGGCGAGGGCAAGGTCGAGAACGCGCTGATCGATCTGCGCGATGGCGAGGCTGTTCGCTTCCGCCATCGTGGCGAAGCGATCGGCCAGCGTGGCATTCTCCGCCTCCGTCGCCTGGGGCGAGGAGAGGGCGAGCCGGGAGATGAGCGTGGAGCGATCGCGGGGCATGGCTGTCCCCGACAAAGCAGGCGCTGTGCCACCCGGATCTGCCCATAAGGCCTTGATCCAAAGGGGTGCCCTGTGTCGCACGCGAGACAGGTCGGCAGAATCTTCCAAGCTCTTTAGGCATCGTCTGCCGCCGCCGGGCCCCCCATGCTAGCTTGCGGCGGCGTGGGGCGGAGGGTGCGATGGCGAAGGTATCGGCCTGGGAGCGGCAGATCGCGGCGGGCATTCTCGTCGCGATGTTGCTTTTCTCGACCTCGGTACACGCGGTCGATGTGTCCCCCCATCGTGCCATTTACGACCTTTCCCTTGCCTCGGCGAAATCCTCGAGCGGGATCGTCGATGCCAAGGGATCGATGCTGGTCGAGTGGTCCGATAGCTGCGATGGCTGGACGATCGATCAGCGCTACCGGCTTACGGTTACCAATGACGAGTCCGAGAACTCCGACGTAACCGTCAGCTTCTCTACCTGGGAAAGCAAGGACGGGCTTTCCTATCGCTTCTTCATCCGCAAGCTCCGCGACGGCGATCTTGCCGAAGAGGCGCGCGGGCGCGCAAAGCTGTACGGCCGCGGCGGAGCCGGCCAGGCTGACTTCTCCCAGCCCGAGGCCACGAGCATCGAGCTGCCGAAGGGAACGATGTTCCCGACCGACCACACCCTGCTGCTGCTGAAGGGAGCAGCCGAGAACCAGCGCTTCATCACGCGCCCGGTCTTCGACGGTGGCGAGGTGGAAGGACCGAGCGAGGTGACGGCGGCGATCGGCCAGGCGATCAAGCCTCCCGCCAACGCCAGGCCGATCCTCAACCATCGCGGCTGGTCGGTGAGGCTCGCATTCTACAAGCCGGACCAGACGGGCTCCGAGCCGGACTACGAGGTCGGCATGAAGCTGCTGGAGAACGGCGTCGCCGAGGACATGACGCTCGACTACGGCGACATGGTGGTGCGCGCTAAGCTGCGCGAGATCGAGGCGATCAAGCCGAATTGCTGAGGCCGAGGGCAGCCGCTCAAGGAACGGTCGTGTGGGCGAAGCCGAGGCGTTACGCTCGATCCGGTCCTTCGCAATTCGGCCCTGCACGCGGTCGTCGTTGACGAGGAAGCGGACAACGACATTGGTGTCGTGCGCGATCGCCGTCGGCGCGACGCCTCCTTGCCTACGGCCCCCTCCATTTCGGCCAGCGATCGCTTCGGTCCGCGATAGCGCGCCATGCCGAAGACCTCGTCGACGCGGGAAGGAGCGAAGGCGATCGGACGAAGCAAAACGTCGTCAGAAGTATCGACAGCCTCGAACTCGGTCCCGGCCCGCCATCTCCATCGGGCACGGAAGGCGCTCGGCAGCACGATCTGGCCTTTGATCGAGAGCCGGGTGATCGCCATGGCGCCATTCTCTAGTAAGGCTATCGTAAGACAAAATGCCGCTTTTCTCTTCGTTCAACCTCGCGATTCCTCGGAGCTTCCGCGATCTCGCTAGAATCGCCTCGATCAGCGCGAACACCCGGTGGCCTGTCTGACTCAGCGCTTGCCGGCCTGCTCGCTTATTCCTCGCTCTCGAACCCTCTCCCCTTGACCACGGCGTCCTCGCCGAGCTTGTCGCGCACCTTGTCCATGGCGCGCTCGGCCTTGGCGCGCTTGGCGATCGAGGGATCGAGCAGGTCGGCGGTGTCGTCGCCGTCGAAGGGCTTGAGATGGTCGGCGCCGATGCCGATCAGGCGGAAGCGGGTGCCGTCGGCCTCGCGCCGGAGCATCGGGAGGGCTACGCGGAAGAGCTGGTCGGCGAGCTGGGTCGGCGAGTCCAGCGAGCGGTGCCGGGTCAGGATCTTGAAGCCGGCCGTCTTGAGCTTGAGCGAAACGCCACTGCCTGAGAGTCCCTGGCGCTTGAGGCGGTATGAGACGCGCTCGGCGAGCCCCCAGAGCTCTTTCGAGAGGTCGTCGAAGGTGCTGAGGTCTTCATAGAAGGTGGTCTCGGCCGAGATGCCGACGGCCTCGCGCTCGGGATCGACGCTGCGGTCGTCCTCACCGCGCGAGAGGCGGGAGAGCCTGCGGCCCATGCTGCCGTAGCGGCGCATCAGCTCGAGCTCCGGCAGCGCCTGGAGCTGGTCGATCGTGGTGATGCCGTCCTTCGCCAGCCGCTCGCGTGTGGCATCGCCGACGCCGAAGATTAGGCCGACCGGCTGGGTTGCCAGGAACGGCAGGACTTCCTCGCGTCCGATCACGGCGAATCCGCGCGGCTTGTCGCGGTCGGAGGCGATCTTCGCCATGAACTTGTTGATGCTGAGCCCGATCGAGACGGTGACACGGATCTCGCGCTCGATCTTGAGCGCGAGCTTTGCGAGCGTACGCGCCGGCGGCCCGCCATGCAGCCGCTCGGTGCCTGAAAGATCGAGAAAGGCTTCGTCGATCGAGATCGCCTCGACCAGAGGCGTCGTCTCCAGCATGAGCTGGCGCACCTCGCGGCCGACGCGGACGTATTTCTCCATGTCAGGCCGGATCACCACCGCCTCCGGGCAGGCTTTGAGCGCCTTGAACATCGGCATGGCCGAGCGCACTCCGTAGAGGCGCGCGACATAGCAGGCAGCGGTGACGACGCCGCGATGGCGGCCGCCGACGATCACCGGCTTGTCGGCGAGTTCCGGCCGGTCCCGCTTCTCGACGCTGGCATAGAAGGCATCGCAGTCGATATGCGCGAGATGCAGCTCTTCGAGCTTGTCATGCTGAACGAGGCGAGGGGAGCCGCAGGCGAGGCAGCGGCCGTGCCGCTTGATCTCGGCCAGAAGCGACAGGCAGTCGCGACAGAGACCGCTCATCCGGTGGGAGGCCAGAGCCAGGCGGCGCCGCGCACGCCGCTGGCGTCGCCATGCTTCGGCGGCACGATGCGAACCGCGACCTGATCGGAAAAGACGTGCGGGCGAAGCAGCTCGGGCAGCATGAGATAGAGGCGCTCGATGTTCGACAAGCCGCCGCCGAGCACGATTGCCCCAGGATCGAGGATGTTGATGACGACAGCAAGGGCCCGGGCAAGACGTTCGGCGTGGCGGTCGAGCGTCGCCGTCGCGCGTGCGTCCCCGGAGCCGGCACGGGTTGCGATCTCCGCGGCGGTCAGCCGCTCGCCCGTATGCTTCTCGTGATCTCGGGCGAGCGCGGGGCCGGAGAGGAAGGACTCGACGCAGCCATGCCGACCGCAATAGCAGAGCGGGCCGGGCCGTTCCGTTTCGGTCATCCGCGGCAACGGGTTGTGTCCCCACTCGCCGGCGATGGCGCTGGCACCGACCACCGGTCGGCCGCCGACGACAAGTCCGCCGCCGACGCCCGTACCGAGGATCACGCCGAAAACCGGATCGGCGCCGGCCGCAGCACCGTCGGTCGCCTCGGAGACGGCGAAACAATTGGCGTCGTTGTCGATGCGGACTGGCCGTCCGAGCCGCTTTTCGAGATCGGTCCGGAACGGATGGCCGATGAGCCAGGTCGAGTTGGCATTCTTGACGAGGCCGGTTGCCGGCGACATCGCCCCGGGAATCCCGATCCCGATCGTCGCCTCGACGCCGGTCTCGCATTCGAGTGCGCGGGCGAGCTCGACGACCGCGTCGACCGTTGCCTCGTATGAGCCGGTCGGGCTGGCGAGCCTGCGCCCGCCGAGCACGGCACCGTCCGGGCCGAGCACGATGCCCTCGATCTTGGTGCCGCCGAGGTCGATGCCGAGACGGGCCTTGATGTGCACTTTATGGTTTCGAGACAATGCTGTCTTTTCCCCCGGCCTCGGGTAAACTGTCTTCAAAACTGCCAGGAATCGGACGCAGGACTAAGGCCCGTTCGCATGCCAAAGACCGTGATGATCGTCGAAGACAATGAGCTTAACATGAAGCTCTTCAACGATCTCCTGGAGGCGAACGGCTACAATATCATCCAGACGCGAGACGGGTTGGAAGCGCTCAAGCTTGCCCGCCAGCACAAGCCCGACCTGATCTTGATGGATATCCAGCTCCCAGAGGTCTCCGGCCTTGAGGTGACCAAGTGGACCAAGGAAGACGACACTCTCAAATCCATCCCGATCATCGCGGTCACGGCCTTCGCCATGAAGGGGGACGAGGAGAAGATCCGGGAAGGCGGATGCGAGGCCTATATCGCCAAGCCGATCTCCGTCGCGACTTTCCTGCAGACGGTCCAGCGCTTCCTGCAGTAGTGGTTACGAGATGCCCGGCCGCATTCTCGTTGTCGATGACATTCCTGCCAACGTCCGGCTGCTCGAAGCCAAGCTGAGCAGCGAGTATTTCGACGTCATCGCGGCGTCCTCCGGCCCTCAGGCGCTCGAGGTTGCACGCGCCGAGGCGCCTGACATCATCCTGCTCGACGTGATGATGCCGGGCATGGACGGCTTCGAGGCATGCAAGCGGCTCAAGACCGATCCGCAGACCGCCCATATTCCGGTCGTCATGGTGACGGCGCTTTCGGATCCCTCCGATCGTGTCCGCGGCCTCGAGGCCGGCGCCGACGACTTCCTCACCAAGCCGGTTCGCGACATCGCGCTGTTCGCGCGGGTGCGCTCGCTGATCCGCCTCAAGATGGTGATGGACGAGTGGCGCCTGCGCCAGCAGACCTCCTCAGAGCTCGGCATCGTCCCGCCGACATCCACGCCCGAGCATGAAAGCTATCATCACGCGCGCATCCTGATCTGCGAGGCGAGCCCGATCGAGACCGCCAACCTCCAGGAAGTGCTGTCTCGCGACGGGCATGACCTGCAGGTTGCCGCGACCGTCCAGGACAGCCAGCGTCTCGCCGCTTCAGGCGACGTCGACCTGGTGATCGTCGATCTTGCCCTCGGCGATGACGAGGCGCTGCGCCTTTGCTCTCATCTGCGCGCGCAGGAGAGGACGCGCCAGACCCCGATCCTGCTGATCGCGGAGGAGGACCAGACCGCGAAGCTGGCGAAGAGCCTCGATCTTGGCGTCAACGACTATCTCGTGCAGCCCGTCGACCGGAATGAGCTGCTCGCGCGCGTCCACACGCAGATCCGCCGGCGCCGCTTCCAGGACCGGCTCCGCGCCTCCTACATGCAGAGCCTGTCGATGGCGCTGACCGACCAGCTGACCGGACTCTATAACCGCAACTACCTGATGACGCACCTTTCGGGCCTTATGCAGCGCACGCTGGCCAGCGGCAAGGCCTTGGCGTTGGCGATGATCGATGTCGACAACTTCAAGCAGGTCAACGACACCTATGGCCATGCCGCCGGCGACGAGGTACTGGCCGAGCTCGCGCGGCGCATGACGCACCACACGCGGAACTTCGACACCGTGGCGCGCTTCGGCGGCGAGGAGTTCGTCGTTGTGATGCCCGACATCACGGCGGAGCTGGCAATGCTGGTCGCCGAGCGTCTGCGCCTTCGCGTCGCTGAAAGCCCGATGACGTTGAAGAGCGGACAGGCGCTGCCGATCACCGTCTCGATCGGCGTCGCCGTCTCGCGACACCAAGCCGACCGCTCGGAGGATCTGCTGAGCCGCGCCGACCGTGCGCTCTATGCCGCCAAGCGCGAGGGCCGCAACCGCGTGGTGCTCGCAAATGACACCGCCGCCGGAGCGGTCACCCTGGCGGCGGAAATCGCTGGCCTGAAAGAGCGGGTCGAGAAGCTCGGCGCGAGGGCCGAGCCTATTTGATCTTGGCTTCGCGGAAGACGACGTGCTTGCGTGAGACCGGATCGTACTTCTTCATCTCCAGCTTCTCCGTGGTCTTCCGCGGATTCTTGCTGGTCACGTAGTAGAAGCCGGTGTCGGCGGTCGATTGCAGCTTGATGGTGATCGTGGTCGGCTTGGCCATGGCGGTCGCTCGCGAAAAGGTCGGGCAGAGATAGAGGCGCGGCGACGACCCGTCAAGCCGCGCTTCGATCCGTCAATCGGCCTGGATGTCGACGGCGTTCGTCCTGGTGCGTCCGCCGCCGCCCCGGATGCGCGCCTCGAGATCGGCCAGCGCCCGCTCGGTTGCGCGGATGTCGGCCTCGGCCGCACGCCTGACCGAGGGATCGGTTGGCGGCGCATAGGGCTGGACGAGGGCGGTCTGAGCCCGGATCAGCGCCAGCTTCAGCTGTTTGAACAAGGACTTGGCCTGATCGGCGGATACCGCGGGGGCTCGTGGCTCGCCACTCTCTGTCGCGGTCGCCTGACCCTGGTCAAGGCCTGATCGAAGGCTCGTTGCGAGAATCCGGGTCTCGCGCGCTACCCGCTGGGCGGAACGGACATCGCCGGTCGCAGCCGCGCTGCCGGCAGCCAGCAAGAGACCTGGGAGCTTGATACGCGCCGCCTGCGCCGCTTCCTCGGCAGTCCGGGCCGCAGTCGCGCCACGTCCGGCGGCGGCGACGGCCTTCACCGTCGCCAGAGTTTTCGCCTGCGTCTCGGTCAGAACCAAAGGCGGCAGCGGCTTGGTCACGTCCGCGACCATGGCACTCCTCGGTCGTCCATCCGATCGACTACCGGAATCCGACAACATTCTTGCAAGGCGCTCATGCGCGGAGATCGAGCTCGTGCCCGCCTCCCTTGGCCGAGAGCGATGCGCTCAGAGACTGCAGCTCCTTCTCGGTGTCACGCAGCTGCCTTTCGGCCGCACCGGGGTAGCGTCCCCGGACGTGGTGTAACTTCAGGCAGCCTCGTTTGAGGCGGTCATTGCGGGTTCCCGGTAGGGTTTGGTTGCGAGACAAAAACCTGACCGAGAGGAAAGTCCGCAATGACCGACGACA
>VGEN01000035.1 GCA_016869285.1 Alphaproteobacteria bacterium | reverse complement strand
TCACGCTCAGCAGCAAGCTGGTGAGGGATGCGGGCTACGTGCTCAAGCTGCCGGCGATCGACATCGCCGAAGTCGGCGCCGGCGGCGGCAGCATCGTGTGGCTCGACAAGGCCGGAGCGATCAAGGTCGGCCCGCGCAGCGCCGGGGCCGTGCCCGGCCCTGCATGCTACGACGGCGGAAACGAGCAGCCGACCGTCACCGATGCCAATGTCGTGCTCGGGTTCCTCAACGGTACGGCGCTGGCCGGCGGCAGCGTGCCGATCAGCGCCGCAAGGGCGCGACAGGCGATCGAGGCGCATGTCGCGGGACCGCTGCGCCGTGACGTGCTGGAGACCGCCTTCGGCATCCACAATGTCGCCAACACCGCGATGATGCGCGCGGTGAAGTCGGTCACGACCTATCGTGGTCGCGATCCACGGGACTTCGCGCTGTTCGCCTTCGGCGGCAACGGCGGCGTCCACGGCGTCGAGCTGGCGCGGGCCCTGCGCATGCGCCGCGTCGTGGTTCCGCCGGCGGCCGGCGTATTCAGCGCCATCGGCCTGCTTTTCGCGCCGGTCGAGCTCGCCCTCACGCAGGCCTTCCTGCACCGCACGGACAATGCCTCTCCAGCCGGCATCGCCGCTGTCTATGAGCGGCTCGAGCGCCAGGTCGAGCGCCAGCTCGGTGCGAGCGAGGGCCGGGTCGCGTTCCGGCGCTTCGCCTGGCTGCGCTATGCCGGGCAGGCCTACGAGCTCTCGGTCGGTGCCCCGCCAGGCCCGCCGGACGAGGCGTGGCTGCGCGAGCTCGAGCAGGGCTTCACCGCCGAGCACGAGCGGACCTACGGGCGTCGCCACAGCGGCGGCCGTGCCATCGAGATCGTGACGCTCAGGATCGTCGGCGCGGTGGCGACGGCGCGGCCGGCCGGGATCGCGCGCCAGGTCAACGCCAGCCGGCCGAGTGCCCGCAAACGCAGCGCCTATTTCGGCCCCCGGTTCGGCAGCGTCCCGACCGCCGTCATCGGCCGCACCGAACTCAGCCAGGCGCCACGCAGCGGACCGCTGATCATCGAGGAATACGAGGGCACCATCGTCGTGCCGCCGGACTGCCGCGTCTGGCTCGATGCCAACGGCAACGTTGTCATCGACGTCGCCTCCTCGCCCGAGGGCCTGTTGTGAGCGATCTCGACCCGTTCCTGCTCGAGGTGTTCCGGCACAGCCTGGACACCATCGCCGACCAGATGGCCGTGACCCTGATGCATGCCGCGTATTCGGGCATCGTGCGCGACTCGATGGACTTCTCGACGGCGGTCTGCGATCGGGCAGGCCGCACCCTCGCCCAGGGGCTGACGGTGCCGCTGCATCTCGGCGGCTTCCATGATGCGATGACCCGGCTGATCGCCGAGCAGCGCGCGGCCATGGCGCCGGGCGACGTCTACATCTTCAACGATCCCTATGCGGCCGGCGGCCAGCACCTGCCAGACATCTACATCATCCAGCCCGTGTTCACCGCCGAGCGGCTGATCGCCTTTGCCACCACCATCGCCCATCATGCCGATGTCGGCGGCATCGTGCCGGGCTCGAATGCGCTCGGTGCTCGGGAGATCTTCCAGGAAGGCCTGCGCCTGCCCATCCTCAAGTTCCTCGATCGCGGCCGGCCGGTGCAGCCGGTATGGGACATCATCGCCCTCAATGTCCGTTTGCCGGAGCTGGTACTCGGCGATCTCGAGGCGCAGGTCGCCGCAGCCGCCACCGGCGGCGAGGAGCTCAAAGAACTCTGGCGCCGGCTCGGCGCCGACCGGGCCGATTCCTGCGTCGAGCATCTCCACGACTATGCCGAGCGCCTCGCCCGGGCGGAGCTCGCCGACATGCCCGACGGCACCTACCGTTTCAGCGATCACATCGAGGAGCTTGGTGACGATCGCGGCCCCGTGCGCCTCGAGCTGGCGCTGACGATTGCCGGCGAGCAGGCGGTCGTCGACTGGACCGGCTCCTCCGCGCAGGTTGCGGGCGGCATCAACTCGGTGCTGCCCTTCACCCGCGCCTGCTCCTACACCGCGCTGCGCTCGGTGATGGCCGCCGAGATTCCCAACTGCCACGGCTTTACGCGGCCGATCACCACGATCGCGCCGCCAGGTACGGTCATGAACCCGCTGCCTCCGGGGGCCTGCGGTGCACGCGGCGTCACCGGCTATCGCATGATCGATTGTCTCATGGGTGCGCTCGCGCAGGCGGTGCCGGACCGCGTCACCGCCGACGGCAACGGCGGCTCGACCTTGCCGACCATCGCCGGCAGCGAGGGCGCCAGGCCGTTCATCTTCTGCGAGACCTTCATGGGGACCTGGGGTGCCACATCGGCGCATGACGGCCAGGAGGGCGTGCCCCATCTCGGCGCCAACCAGGCCAATGTCTCGGTCGAGATGATCGAGGCCGGCTATCCGCTGCGCATCGAGCGCTACGCGCTGGTGCCCGACAGCGGCGGCGCCGGGCGCCATGCCGGCGGCATGGCGCTGCGGCGCGACTATCGTCTGCTTGCCGACGCGGCGATGCTCCAGGTGCGCTCGGACAAGCGGAGCTTCCCGCCGCACGGCCTGTTCGGCGGCGGTGCCGGTGCGCCGTCACTCAACGTGATCAACCCCGACGACGACAATCGCGTGCTGCCGGCGATGGTCGTCGACCCGGTCGTGCTCCGGCGCAACGACCTCTACGTGCACGTCACCGCCGGCGGCGGTGGCTATGGCGATCCTCTGCAGCGGCCGCCCGAGGCGGTGCTGCGCGATGTCGTCCAGGGACGGGTGTCGCGACAGCGCGCGCGCGAGGCCTACGGCATCGTCATCGCCGACATGCAGCCACCGGCGATCGATGCGGATGCGACGACGCGGCAGCGGGCCGCGCTGCACGCGCGGCGCGACGGCACCCGTTCCGGCTGAGATCCCTGTTTCCCCGATCCAAGGGAGTCGCGGGGAGGTTATCGGCCTCGGCGAGTGCGCGTGCCGCCGCGGCCCCGGCCGACATCGATCCCGAGCGCCCGGATGAACCGGGCAAAATGATCGCACGCCGCTTGCGGCGCCTTCCGGTGCCGACGCAGCCGCGCGCGCAACGCCGCGGTCGCCTTGGCGTCGATCACGAGTTCACGGCCGCGCAGCACCACGCCGTACTGCTCGCGCGCGAAGGTCGACGTGATCTTCTCGTCGAGCGCGTCCTCGCGCACGCGCTGCGGATCGCGCTCGAGCGGGTCGCCGTTGCCGCCGGCGCTCGGCAGCACGTGCAGGAACACGTCGCCGCGCTTCATGTCGTAGGGCTCGAGCGGCAGCACCGGCAGGATGCGCTGCCCGTCGCGGCCGGGATTGAGGACGTTCCAGGACGGCGTGCCCTGCTTGCCGCCGTTGAGCCCGTAGGGTGGAAAGCGGCGGCGATCCGTGCGGAAGGTCAGCATGCCCTCGGCCGCGGTCAGCCGGTATTCGCGAGCGAGCGCCAGGCCGCCGCGATAGCGGCCCGGCCCGCCGGAGTCGGGGATGAAACCGTAGCGCAGGATCTGCAGCGGGTTCTCCGATTCGAGGATCTCGATCGGCTGGCTGGTCTGGTTGGCCGCCAGGTTGGAGGCACCGTCAATGCCGTCGCGATCGACCCGGCCGCCCCAGGCGCCCATCATCGTTTCGGCGAACACGTAGGCTTGGCCCTTGTCCATACCGCCGACACCGAAATTCATCGCCCCGCCCTCGCCGCAGGCCGGCAGGCGGTCGGGCACCGCCTTGGCGAGCGCCCCGAGCACCGTGTCGAGGGCACGGAAACCGGTGATGCCGCGCGCATTGGCGGCGGCCGGCAGCTTGGGATTGACAATCGATCCCTTGGGCGCGATCAGCGTGATCGGGCGCATGTAGCCCTCGGCATTCGGGATGCTGCCCTCGACCAGGCAGCGGAAGCCGATATAGGTCGCCGAATAGATGAACGGCCCGGGTGCATTGATCGCGGCCTTGACCTGCGGCGAGGTTCCGGTCCAGTCGGCGACGGCCTCCTCGCCCTTGATGGTGATCTTCAGCGCGAAGCGGATCGGCGTGGGGTTCTCGCCGATGCCGTCGATATGGTCGGTGAAGACGTAGTCCCCGTCCGGGATCTTGGCGATCGTCTCGCGCATCGCCTTCTCGGCGAAATGCTGCATCAGGTCGAGATAGCGCTGGAACGTCGCCGGGTCGTAGCGCCGCATGAGCTCGAGGAATCCCTGCTCGCCGCGATGGCAGGCCGAGATCTGCGCACGCAGGTCACCGAGGACCTTGTGCGGCACCCGGACATTGGTCTCGAGCATCGCGATCAGCGTGTCGTTCAGGACGCCGCCGTCATAAAGCTTCAGCAGCGGGATCCGGATGCCCTCCTGGTAGATGTCGACCGCGTGCGTCGCGATCGCACCGGGCGCGATGCCGCCGACATCGGTGTGATGGACCAGCGCCGTCGCATAGCCCGCCAGACGGCCGTCGTCGAAGATCGGCTTGATCAGATAGAAGTCCGGCAGATGCATGCCGCCGCTGCCATAGGGGTCGTTGAACAGGTAGAGGTCGCCAGGCTTCATCCGGCCGCCGTGGCGCCCGATCAGGTTTCGCATCGCGATCGGGAACGATCCGAGATGCAGCGCCGTCATCAGGCCCTGGGCGACCATGCGGCCGTCGCGATCGAAGACGGCGGTCGAGTAGTCGAGCGAGTCGCGCACGATCGGCGAATAGGCGCTGCGCATCAGCACCAACGCCATCTGGTCGGCGACCGAGTCGAGGCCGCTCTTGATGACCTCGAACGTGATCGGATCGAAATCGCCGCGCATTTCAGGCCTTTCGCGACAGCAGGATGTTGCTCTGGTCGTCGAGCCGTGCCGACCAGCCCGGCGGCACGACGGTCGTGGCATCGTATTCCTCGATGATCATCGGGCCGGCGCGCGGATGCCAAGACAGCGCGCCGCGATCGACGATCGGCGTCGTCACGGTGGCGTGCGCCGCGCCGAAATAGGCCGGCCGCTCGCGCGGTGGCTGATCGCGCCCCCAGAGCACGACCTTCAGCGGCAGCTCGTCGAGCCGCTCGACCGCGGACACCCGCAGGCTCACCAGATCGACCGGCTCGTCCTGGGCGCGATGGCCGTATGTCCGCTCGTGCTCACGCCCGAAGGCGTCGGCGAGCTGCTGCGGCGACGGGGCCGGGCCGCCCTCGAGCTCGACCGTGAGCTCATAGGCCTGGCCCGCGTAGCGCAAGTCGGCCGAGCGGCGCAGTTCGATGCGGTCGGCGCGGCAGCCGTCGGCGGCGAGCGCAAGCCGTGCCTTGGTCTCGAGCGCCGCCATCACGGTCTCGATCTCACCCGGCGCGACGCCGGTCGTGCGGCGGAAATGCGTCTGCGAGAACTCCTGCTTGCGTCCCGCCATCAGCAGGCCGAGGGCGCTGAACAGGCCGGGCATCGGCGGCACGACCACGCCGGTGATCCCGAGCGCATCGGCGATCTCGGCCGCCATGATCGGCCCGTTGCCGCCGAAGGCGCAGAGGTGGAAGTCGCGCCGATCACGGCCGCGAAACGTCGACACCGCCTTCACCGCGCGCGTCATCGACGCGGCGGAGACGATGAAGATCCCGCGCGCCGCCTCGATCGCGCTCATGTCCAGCGGACCGGCGATGTGTTCGGCGATGGCCTTGCGCGACCGGCCAGCGTCGATGCGCACCGCCCCGCCGACGAGGTATTCGGAATTGAGATAGCCGAGCACGACCAGCGCATCGGTCAGCGTCGGCACCTCGCCGCCGCGGCCATAGCACACCGGCCCGGGAACCGCCCCGGCGCTGCGCGGACCGACCGACAACAGCCCGGATCGGTCGACCCTGGCGAGGCTGCCGCCGCCGGCACCGATCTCCGAGACGTCGATCACGGGCAGCTTGAGGGCGTGGCCGCGGTCCTTGACCATCTGACTCGAGAGATTGATGCCGGCGCCGACCTCGTACTCCGACGTCCGGGTGACGCGACCCTTCTCGATCATCGACGCCTTTGCGGTCGTGCCGCCCATGTCGATGGTGATCACATTCGTGTAGCCCGTGCGCCGCGCCAGCATTGCGCCGCCGATCACCCCGGCGGCAGGCCCCGATTCGATGATATAGGCCGGCTTGTCGAGGACCGCCTCGGCACCGAGGATGCCACCACTCGATTGCATCACCAGCAACGGCGATCCGATGCCGAGCGCCGCGAGCCGGCGGGCGAGCGCACCGACATAGGCGCGCACCACCGGTCCGACATCGGCGTTGATCGCGGTGGTGCTGGTGCGCTCGTACTCGCGGATCTCCGGCAGGACGTCGGAGGATACGCAGATGAACACGCCGCGCCCCAGGTGCTTGCGCGCGAGCGCGACCAGCCGGCGCTCGTGCTCGGAATTGGCATAGGCGTGGAGCAGGCAGATGGCGAGCGCCGTTGCGCCCGAGTCCTTGACGCGCCGGATCGCGGCCTCTGCCGTGCGCAAGTCGAGCGGGACCTGCACCTCGCCCCGCGGCCCCATGCGCTAGCGAACCTCGAAGCGCCGGCGCCGCGGCACCAGCGGCTTCACCCGCTCGTAAGCGAGGTTGTAGAGCTCGGGCAGGCGGATGCGGCAGAGCTCCAACACGTCGCGGAATCCCGCCGTCGTGATCAGGGCGGTCGTGGCGCCGTGACCCTCGAGGATCGCGTTGGTCGCCACCGTCATTCCGTGGACGACGGCGGCCACATCGCGCGACGCAATGCCGTTCTCCTCGAACAGGGCGGCGAACCCGTGCTGGATCGCAAGGCTGTAGTCCTCCGGCGTGGATGGCACCTTCTTGCGCGCGATCGTGCCGTCGGCAGCGACGGCGATGATGTCGGTGAAGGTGCCGCCGATGTCGACGCCGATCCTAATGCCGCTTGGCATGCTCACGAGATCTCCTGCTGGCGTCCCGAGGCGCGGCTCGGGACGAAGGGGTTGGCCAGCAGGTCGCAGAGACCGGCCAGGCTGTAGGCCGCCATCAGCGATCCGCAGACGGGGATCGACAGGTACCAGTAGACCTTGTTCGCCTGCAGGAACGGCGTCAGCTCGAAGATCCCGGTCGCGAAGTCCCAGCCGTAGTAGAGCATCATCGCGGCAAATGTCAGCATGCACAGCTCGATCAGGACGTTGAGCGCCCATGACAGGGCCGGCGGCAGGAGATGCAGGACGAAATCGACGCGCAGCAGCGCTCGTTCACGCCAGAGCAGCGTCGCGCCGAGATACGTTCCCCAGGCGAACAGGATCTCGATCAGCTCGTGGTAGCCTGACAGATTGAGCGTGATGACCATCCGTCCGGCGACGCCGAAGGCCAGCAGAACGAGGCAGCCGACGACGCAGCCGATCAGGCCCCAGCGCAGCAGCCGGGCGACCCAGGCGTCGAGGAGCAGCAGCCCCCGGCGCATCGCAGCTCAGGCGAAGCCGAACAGCCGCGGCAGGAACATGGTGAACTCCGGCACATAGGTGACGAAGCCCAGCACGGCCACCAGGGCAAGGAGATAGGGCCACATCTCGACCACGAGCTCGGACATCGGCACCTTGCTGATGTCGGCGACGACGTAGAGGCACAGGCCGACCGGGGGCGTCAGCAGCCCGATCATGAGATTGAGCGTCATCACGATGCCGAAGTGCACCGGATCGACGCCGATCTTCGCCATCAGCGGAACGAAGATCGGGAACACCATGATCATGATCGCGATTCCCTCGATGAACATGCCGAGGATGAACAGCACGATATTGACCAGGAGCAGGACCATCCACGGGCGCTGCGAGAGCGACAGCACGGCGTCGATGACGAGGTTCGGGATCTGCTGCTGTACCAGCACCCAGCCGAAGGCGCCGGCGGCGGCGATGATGAACATGACCTGCGCCGTCTGCCGTCCGGTCACCATCAGGATCTCGCCGAGATCCTCGACGCGCAGCTCGCGGTAGTAGAATATGCCGAGCAGCAGCGCATAGATGGCCGCCACAACCGAAGCCTCGGTCGGCGTGAATACCCCGGTGAGGATGCCGCCCATGATGATGCCTGGGGTCAGCAGGGCGGGGACGGCATCCACGGCGATGCGCACGGCGTCGCGCAGCGGCGGCCAACCTTCACTGCGCGGCAGGTCGAGACGGCGGGCGCGAAGTGCGATCGCCACGATCATGCCCACCCCCATCAGGATGCCGGGCAGGATGCCGCCGAGGAACAACGCACCCACCGAGACCTCAGCGAGGCTGCCGTAGATCACCAGCGGAATGCTCGGCGGAATGATCGGCCCGATCGTCGATGAGGCGCAGGTGATCGCCGCAGCGTAGCGCGCGCTGTAGCCGGCCTTCTTCATGGCTGCGATCTCGACGGTGCCGAGTCCCATGGCGTCGGCGACCGCCGACCCGGACATACCCGAGAACAGCATGCTGCCGACGACGTTGACATGGGCGAGGCCGCCGCGGACGCGACCGACGAAGAGGTGCGCAAAGTTGAAGATGCGATGGGTCATCCCGCCGGTGTTCATCAGGTTGCCGGCCAGGATGAAGAACGGGATCGCAAGCAGCGGGAAGGACGTCGTGGCCGAGTAGAGCCGCTGCGGGAACATGACCAGCAGGTCGAAGCCGCCCATGAACAGCATGATGATAGCGGCCGACAGCCCCATGGCGACGGCGATCGGCATGCCGACCATCATCAGGCCGACGAGCAGGGAGAAGACGGCGATGATGGTCATGCGTCGGGGCGGCGGCGAAGCCCCGTTGCGCTGCCGCGGGCCGGATGTCGCACCGGCCCGCGGCCCCTACCGCAATTCGGATGATGCAAGGCCAGCTCAGGGACCCCTGAGCTTGCGACCTTCTTCGAGGAACCGCTGCCACTGGTTCCAATCGTCATCCCCCACCACCTTGCGCAGCTCGGCGTTGGCTCGCCCCATCCCCGCTCGGAACTTGGCCTTGTCGGGCATCGTGATCGTGACGCCGGCCTTCTTGAGGTCGTCGATCAGGGACGTCTCCTGCTCCATGGTGATGCGGCGCGTCTCGGCAGCGGCCTTCCAGCCCTCCTCCGACATGATTTGCCGCTGCGTGGGGGTCAACCGGTCCCAGACCCGCATGTTCGCGGCGAACATCATCATCGTGTAGATGTGGTGGGTGATCGCGACGTGCTTCTGCACCTCGTGGAACTTGGCCGACCAGATCGTCGACACCGGATTCTCCTGGCCGTCGACCGTCTTGGTCGAGAGCGCCATGTAGAGCTCGGGGAACGCGATCGCGACCGCGGTCGCCCCCATCGCCTCGACCGTGTTCTTGTTCACCGCCACCGGCGGGACGCGAAGCTTCAGGCCCTTGAGATCATCCGGCACGTTGATCGGTCGCGCGCTGTTCGAGACCGAGCGGAATCCCCACTCGTAGTTGGAGATCAGCATCATGTTCACGGCCGCGAACTGCTTGCGCAGAAAGTCGAACGCTACCTTGTCCAACGTCGTATGCGCGTGGGCGTAATCGTCGAACTGGAATGGCGCCCCGATCAGCGCGATCGACTTCGCCTCGGGGAAGCGATCGAGATTGTCGGAGCCGACCAGGGTCAGGTCGATGACCCCGCGGCGGACCTGGTCGGTGGTCTCGAAGGAGTTGCCAAGCGCATTGTTAGGAAAGATCGTGATCACGACCTCGCCATTCGTGCGCGCCTTGATGGCCTCGACCATCTTCTCGGCCGCGATGTGATTGGGATGCGAGACCGGCGCCGAATGCGTCAGTCGGAGCTTGGTCTCCGCTCGGGTATCGGTCGGCAAGCCCGCGCCAACGAGCGCGATTGCAATCCCACAGGCGCCCAGCGCAAGCCTGCGGGCGAGATCTCTCATGCACGACATAGTCTGTCCTCCTTCGTGGTTGCGGTGTGGTGCGTCAAATCCTCCGGTCCAATGCAGATCCGTTCCGCTCGATCATCTCGTGTTTGCGCACACTGTCACAGGGTGGTCCGGCTGTATAGGGCGGGCGGCCGCTCGGCCCGCAATCGGGCGCGCAGTCTCGCGGTTTGCTCAAGGTCGAGTCGCGGCTTCGTGCCTGGAGCGATGACGACCCCGTAGGCCTCGGCCGCGTGCGCGATCGACACCTTCTCCTCGATCGCGTCCTCGAGCACATCAGCCGGATCGCGCTCGAGCGGATCGCCGTAGCCGCCGCCGCCGGCCATGATGTGGCGGTAGACGTCGCCGCGCTTGAGGCGCTCGACCTCGGTCATCAGCACGGGCAGCAGCTTGTTCTCGGCCTCCGGGTTGATGAGGTTGAACGAGGGTCCGCCGGTGCCACCGCCGAACAATCCGTGCGGCGGATAGCGCCGCTTGTCGGATCGGATGTTGAGGATCGCCTCGTCGTTGAGGATGCGGTACTCGCGCGTCAGCGACAGACCGCCGCGATAGCGGCCCGGGCCGGCGGTGTCGGGCACGAGACCGTAGCGCTCGATGCGGATCGGGTAGTCGGACTCGATCATCTCCACGGGCACGTTGGACTGGTTCGCCCCCATGTGCGGCACGCCGTTCTGGCCGTCATGGCCCGACGTGCCACCCCACGTCCCCATGAAGGTCTCGCAGAAGACGAAGGCCTTGCCGTTCTGGTAGCCGGCGATCGTCGGCAAGGTGGAACCGCCGCTCGTGTCCGCCGTGACGCGATGCGGCGCCGCCGGCGCCAGCGCCCCGATCAGGCAGTCGATCATGCGATAGCCGGTGATGCCGCGCGCCCCGCAGGGTGCCGGGAAGGTCGGGTTGACCAGCGAGCCGAGCGGGGCGCGGACCTCGATCGCGCGCGTGAAGCCGTGGCAGGTCGGCAGGTCGGCCTTGAGCACCGAGCGGAACGCGGTGTAGGCGCAGGCCTTGGTGAAGGGGAAGCTCGGGTTGATGCCGCCCTTCACCTGCGGCGAGGTGCCGGTCCAATCGACGATCGCGGAGCCGTCGCGGATCGTGACCGCGGCCTCGAGCACGATCGGCTCGGGGTTCTGTCCCAGGCCGTCGATGTGGTCGGTGAAGCGGTAGACGCCCTCGGGAATCTCGCGCAGCTCGGCTCGCGTGAGCCGCTCGGTGTAGTCGTGCAGATGCTCGCCGTAGCGCAGGATCGTGTCGGTGCCGTAGCGCTTGAACAGCTCCTTCATCTCGCGCTCGCCGCTCATGCAGGCCGCCATCTGCGCCTGCAGGTCGCCGAGCACCTTGTCGGGCGTGCGCACGTTGATCGCGATCACGTCCCACAGCGCCTCGTTGCGCTTGCCGGCGTCGACGAACTTGACGATCGGCAGGCGCAGGCCCTCCTGGTAGATCTCCTCCGCCCCGAGCGCGTTCGAGCCGGCGACGATGCCGCCGACGTCGGAGTGGTGCGCGATCGTCGTCGACCAGGCGACGACGCGATCGCCGTCGAAGATCGGCATGGCGATGTAGATGTCGGGCAGATGCTGGCCGGCCGCCTCGTAGGGATCGTTGCCGATGAACACGTCGCCGGCGTTGATGCGGCCGCGATACTGGTCGATCAGCTTCACCATCGCGTCGTAGAAACTGCCGAGCTGCATCGGTGTGCAGATGCCCTGGGCGAGCGGCTGGCCCTTGGCGTCGCAGATCGAGGTCGAGAAATCGAGCGAGTCGCGCACGATCCCAGAGTGCGCCGTGCGCATCAGCGTCAGCGACATGTCCTCCGCCACCGCGTCGAAGCTGTGGCGGATGACCTCGAGCTGGAACGGGTCGATGTCGTTGCTCATCGTCGTTTCCTTCCTCACGGCAGCGCGATGATGATGTTGCCGACCGCGTCGAGCCGCGCGGTGCAGTCCGGCGGCACGACCGACGTGCCCTCGTATTCCTCGATGATGAACGGCCCGCGGCGCGCCGTGCGGTCGAGCGCGGCGCGGCCGATCACCGGGGTCGAGACCGTCCCGTGCGCGCCGCCGAAATAGACCGGTCGGTTGCCGGCTGCCGTTGCCCCGGCCGCGACACTCGCCGTGACGGCGGGCCGGCGCTCGGTCAGCACCGTGCCGACCAGCCGCAGGTTCACGATCTCGACCGGGAAGGCGTCGTTGAACGAGTGGCCGTAGCGCGCGACGTGCTCGGCGGTGAACGCGGCGGCCAAGCGCTGGAACATCGTCGCGTCGGAAGTCTTCAGGACACCGGCGTCGAACGGCACGGTGAGCTCGAAGCCCTGGCCCTTGAATCGCGCATCGGCCTGCGGCTCGAAGCGGATCCGATCCTCGGCGACGCCGAGCAGCGGCAGGATGCGGCGCTTGAGCTGGTCGAAGGCGCGCGCCGCGTCCTCGATCCGCGCCTCGGTGGCGAGCTGCAGGAAGGCCGCGGTCTCGTTGACCTCGAGCTTGGCGAAGAGCAGGCCGACCGCGCTGAACACGCCCGCCGCCACCGGCACGATCACCTCGCGCACCTGCAGCGCGCGGGCGAGGTCGACGGCGTGCACGCCGCCATTGCCGCCGAAGGCGAACATCGCGAAGTCACGCGGGTCGCGGCCGCGATAGGTCGTCACCGCCTTCACCGCGCGCATCATGTTCGTGTTGGCGACCTGGTGGATGCCGTAGGCGGTCTCGAGCAGGCTGCGGCCGAGCGGCTTCGCCACCTTCTCTTCGATCGACTTGCGCGACAGCGCCGCGTCGATCGGCACGGTGTCGCCGGCGAGCGCCGTCGGGTTGAGATAGCCGAGCACGACATTGGCGTCGGTCACGGTCGGCTGCTCGTTGCCGGCGCCGTAGCAGACCGGGCCCGGAACGGCGCCGGCACTCCGCGGCCCAACCTTGAGCGCGCCCGCCTTGTCGATCCACACGAGGCTGCCGCCGCCGGCGCCGACCTCGGAGATGTCGATGACCGGCAGCTTCAGCGCGTAGCCGCCGCCGCCGGCGAGCGCGCTGCGCGAGGACATGCCGCCGCCGACCTCGTATTCGGCGGCCATGCTCAGGCGGCCGCTCTCGATCAGCGAGGCCTTGGCCGTCGTGCCGCCCATGTCGAGCGTGATGAGATTGGCATAGCCGCTCGCCCCCGCGATCTCGAGCGCCCCGATCACGCCGGCGGCCGGGCCGCACTCGACGATCTGCGCCGGCTTGTGCAGGACCGATTCCGCGTCGATCACGCCGCCGCTCGACTGCATGACCATCAGGCGGCCGCCGACGCCGGCCTTGTGCAGGTCGTCGATCATCGCGCGCATGTACTGCGACACGGGCGGGCCGACATACGCGTTGATGACGGTCGTGCTCGTCCGCTCGTACTCGCGTTTCTGCGGCAGGATGTCGATCGACAGCGACAGGAACTTGTCCGGCAGGGAGGCGCGGATCATCTCGCCGGCTTCGCGCTCATGCGCTGGATTGGCGTAGGAGTGCAGGAAGCAGACGGCGATCGCCTCGACGCCCTCCTCCCGGATCGCCGCGATCGCGGCCTCGATGTCGGCGCGGGCGACCGGGGTCAGGACCTGGCCGGTCGCATCGAGCCGCTCGGTCACCTCGAAACGCAGCCGCCGCGGCACCAGCGCCTTGGGCTTCTCGAACAGCGGATCGTAGAGCGCCGGTACGCGCACGCGCTGCAGCTCCAGGACGTCGCGGAATCCGCGCGTCGTGATCAGCGCGGTCCTTGCACCCTTGTGCTCGAGGATGGCGTTGGTTGCGACCGTGCAGCCGTGCAGCACCTGCTCGATGGCGCCGAGCGGCGAGCCGAGTTCCGTCAACAGGCCCGTCACGCCCGAGACGACCGCTTCGGCGAAATTCGGCGGCGTCGACGGCAGCTTGCGCGTCGCGACGCGACCGTCGTCGAGCACGACGGCGATGTCGGTGAAGGTGCCGCCGATATCGGCGGCGATGCGGGTGACGGCGCTCATGAGGCTTTCTTGGTCATGGGTTCAAAACCGGTCGACGCGGAACGGCGTCGGGTCGAAGGGCGGGCGGCGGCCGGCCACCATGTCGGTGATGGTGCGGCCGGTGATCGCGGCGGAGGTGAGGCCGAGATGGCCGTGACCGAAGCCGAACCACGCATTGGCGTAATGCGGCGACGGGCCGATGACGGGCATCGAGTCGGGCAGCGACGGGCGATGGCCCATCCAGCGCGTCTGCTTCGCCGTCATGAGTCCGGGGAATACGCGCCGGGCGTGGCCGAGCAGGGCTTCGTGCCGGCGCGGATTGGGCGGCGGGTCGATGCCGGCGAACTCGATCGTGCCGCCGAGCCGGATGCCCTTCGCCATCGGCGTGATCGAGAACCGGACGTCGCCAACGATCGCCGGCAGGTCGAGGGCAATGCCCGGCTCCTCGAGCATCACGTGGTAGCCGCGCTCGGTGTCGAGCGGCACCGACGAGCCGAGCTGGCGCGCCAGCGGACGCGACCAGATGCCGGCGGCGACGACGACGAGATCGCAGGGCACGTCGCCGGCCTCGGTGCGCACCGCCGTCACCTTGTCGCCCTGCGCCGAGAACCCCGTGGCATGCGTGCGGTAGAACACGCCGCCGCGCGCCGCGAAGCGGCGGGCGAGCGCGGAGACGAGGAGGTACGGATCGACCGTGTGGCTCGCCGTCGTGAACAGCACGCCCACACCGTAGTCGCGCGACAGCGCCGGCAGCACCGAACGCAGCGCGTTGTCGCCGAGGATCTCGAAGGGCACGCCGTTGCGGCGGCGCAGGTCGAGCTGATAGCCGGCATTCTCGTCGAGATAGGCGCGATCCGGATAGACGACCATGATGCCCTTGCGCTTGATCAGCGCCTCGGCCTCGGCGTCCTCGATGAGCACGCGATAGGCCGCATCGGCATGCGCGAGCTGACTGCCGAGTGCCGCCGAGATCCGCTCGACTTCCGCCGGCGCCGTCGCGCGCAGCAAACGGACCAACCAAGGCATGAGTGTCGGCAGATACCACCAGCGGATCGCGAGCGGCGCCGTCTGGTCGAGCAGCATGCGCGGCAGCTTCGGCAGGATCGAGCGCAGCGCGATCGGCTCGACGATGTGCGTGGCGATGAGGCCGGCATTTCCGTAGGACGCGCCCTTGAGGCCCGGCTCCTCGCGGTCGACGACCGTCACCGTCCAGCCCTCGCGCTGCAGGTACATCGCCGTCGCCACGCCGACGGCACCCGCCCCGATCACGACCGCTTTCGCCATTGCCCCGAACTCGCAGCTCCGGCGCCGACTATACGCACGATGGATATTCGATGGATACAGCGTCGGCGTATTGACCACCGATCGGCGGCGGCGATACTGGCAGCGGCGCGAGGGTGCGCGGGGGCCCGGATGGGAGCGGACGACTTCATGAGGATTCTCCGTTGGAAGGTGTGGTTCGATCCCGAAGGCCGTCGCGGCCTCCGATGACGCACACTCCGAGCTGCGGCCGGCATCAACGGAAATGCCGGGTCGGCATCGGTTCTATAGCTTCGGCGTATGGCGCGAGGGCGGATAGGGCGTTGGAGGGATCAGCCATACGCTCGACATACTTTTGGCCGCCCAACGCCGCACCTGCGGCGCCGAAAGCGCAACGCAGGCTGCAACCTGTGTGAGAAGTCTGGGTTAGCCGTCCAGGTAGCAGGCGGCAAGCTGATTGCTGCCGCACTTGGTCAGCCTAGGCTCTTCGGTCCGGCAACGGTCCATCACTTCTGGGCAGCGCGTGTGGAAGCGGCATCCCTTGGGCGGGTCGATTGGGCTCGGGATGTCACCCTCAAGCAGGCTGCGCGGTCGATCGCGCTGCGCCGGGTCGGCGATGGGGACGGCGGAGAGCAGCTTCCTGGTGTAGGGGTGCCGGGGATTGGCGAAGAGATCCTTGCGGTCGGCGATCTCCACCAGCTTGCCGAGATACATCACCGCGACTCGCGTGCAGAGGTACTTCACCACGCTGAGGTCATGCGCGATGAAGAGGTAGGTGAGGCCGAACTCGGCCCTGAGATCGGCGAGCAGGTTCAGGATCTGCGACTGCACCGAGACGTCGAGCGCGGAGACCGGCTCGTCCAGCACGATGAAGCGCGGGTTGACGGCGAGCGCCCGTGCAATGCCGATCCGCTGGCGCTGACCGCCGCTGAACTGGTGCGGATAGCCGTCGGCATGCGCTCCGGTGAGGCCGACGGTGCGCAGCAACTCTGCGACCCGGTCGTTCCGGGCTGCCTGGCTGCGGATGTCGGTGTGGACGAAGCCCTCGGCAATGATCTCGCGGACGGTCATGCGCGGATCGAAGGAGGAGAAAGGGTCCTGGAAGACGATCTGCATCTCGCCACGAAGGCGTCGCATCCGGTCGCGGTCGACCTCGAAGATTTCGTGTTCGCGGTAGCGGACCGTGCCGGAGGTCGGCAGCATCAGATTGAGGATCAGGCGCCCGAGTGTCGACTTACCGCTGCCGGTCTCGCCAACTAGACCGAGTGTCTCGCCGGCATGTATGTCGAAGCTGACGTCGTCGACGGCATGCACGACCTTACGCACCGTTCCCCATAGCGATTGCTCTGCGGCGAAGTGCTTGGTGAGGCCACGGACCTCGATCAGGGGGAGCGTAGCGGCCGTCATTTGGTCTTCCAGCAGGCCGCGCGGTGGCCCGGTGCGACCTCGTCCAGCGACGGCTCGCGCTCGCGGCATTGCGCGTCGGCGAGCGGGCAGCGCGGCGAGAAAAGGCAGCCGGACGGCGGCTTGAGCAGGTTCGGCACGGTTCCCGGGATCGTCAGCAGCCGCTCCTGCTCGCGTGCGATGTCGGGGATCGCTTGCATAAGCCCCTTCGTGTAAGGGTGGCGCGGCGAGCGGAAGATGTCGTGGACCGGCGCCCGTTCGACGATGCGCCCCGCATACATCACGGCAACCTGGTCTGCCATCTCGGCGACGACGCCGAGCGCGTGTGTAATCAGCAGTACTGCCATGCCGAGATCGGTGCGCAGCTCGCGGACGACATCGAGGATCTGGGCCTGGGTCGTGACGTCGAGCGCCGTCGTCGGCTCGTCCGCGATCAGCAGATCGGGCTTGCAGGCGAGCGCCATCGCGATCATCACGCGCTGGCGCATTCCGCCGCTCATCTCGTGCGGGAAGTTGCTCATGCGGCGCTCGGGCTCGGGGATCCGCACGCGCCGCAGCATGTCGACGGACAGGCGCCATGCTTCCTTGTCGCCGGTGTCGCGGTGCGCCTGCACGGTCTCCATGAGCTGGCGGCCGACCGTGAACACCGGATCGAGTGAGGTCATCGGCTCCTGGAAGACCATCGATATCCTGTCGCCTCGGATCTGCCGCATCTCTTCCGGGCTTTTGGCGAGGAGGTCGGAGTCGTCGAAGCGGACCTCGCCGCCGTCGATGCGCCCCGGCGGGTCGGGAACCAGGCGCATGATGGACAGGGCGGTCATCGACTTCCCGCAGCCCGACTCGCCGACCAGCGCCAGGGTTTCGCCGCGACGGAGGGTGAAAGACACACCGGCCACGGCTTTGAGCACGCCCTTACGGGTGTAGAGCGTGGTTCGGAGGTCGCGCACTTCGAGCAGCGGTGCCGTCTGGTCCTCCGGCATCGCATCTAGTCTCGCATGCGGGGATCGAGGACGTCCCGCAAGCCGTCCCCGAGAAGGTTGAAGCCGAGCACGAGCAGCGCGATGGCGATGCCCGGAAATGTCGCGAGCCACCAGGCGCGGTAGAGGACGGCGCGGCCCTCGTTCAGCATCGAGCCCCAGCTCGGCGTCGGCGGCTGCGCGCCGAGGCCGAGGAAGCTCAGCGAGGTCTCGATGATGACGGCGACCGCCATGGTGAAGGAGGCGATGACCAGAACCGGGCCGATGATGTTGGGGAGGATGTGGCGAAAGATGATCCAGAGATTGCCGCGACCCAGCGCCTGGGCGGCGACCACGAACTCTCGCGAGCGCAGCGCCAAGACCTCGCCGCGGACAATGCGTGCGAAGCCCGACCAGATCACCAGCCCGGTAGCGATCATCGCGCCGGTGAGGCCGGGTCCTATCACCGTCACGAACAGGAGAGCGACGAGGATCAGCGGGAAACCCCATACCAGATTGATAAGGTTCGAAAGCACGAGGTCGACGCGCCCCCCGTAGAAGCCCGAGATGCAGCCGATCAGGATGCCGATCGCCATCGAGACGCTGGTGACCATGAGGCCGACCTGCAGAGAGACGCGCGCCCCCCAGACGATACGGCTGTAGATGTCGCGGCCGAAAACGTCGGTTCCCAGAGGATGGCCCGGTGTCAGAGGCCGCTCGAGCGAGCGCATCAGGTCTTGCTCAGCAAACGGATGGAGCGCCAGGGTCGGGGCGAAAGCCGCGACGATACAGAGCGTCACGATGATGACTATGCCGATCATGGCCGAGCGATTGCGGACGAACCGGCCGAGAAAGTCCCGCCATGGTGAGTAGGCAGCCGGGGCATCCTCGGCTTCCGCCGATGGCGCACTCAAGGGGCGAGTCGTGTCGCTCACGCGGAGACCTATCGATGAGCCGAATATTTGATACGAGGATCGGCCAAGGTATAAAGCACATCGGCCAGAAGGTTGGCGAGCAGCACGGTCGCTCCCAGCAAGGTGAGCACGGCCTGGACGACGGGGAAGTCGCGGCCGATGATCGAATTGATCAGGAGCTGTCCCGTTCCCGGCCAGGCGAAGATGGTCTCGACAATGACCGAACCGCCGACGACGGCGCTAATGTGCAGTCCCATCAGCGAGATGATCGGTATCACCGCATTCTTGAGCGCGTGAACATAGACGACCTTGCGGCGTTCTAGGCCTTTGGCATGGAGAGCGCGGACATAGTCTTGACGTAGCACCTCGAGCACGGAGGACCTCGTCATCCTGGCAACGATAGCCGTGTACTGCAGGCCGAGCGTGATCGATGGCAGAACCAGATGCGCCCAGGTGCCGCTGCCGGTCGCCGGCAGCCAGCGCAGCCCGACCGCGAAGGTCAGGATCAGGAGCAGGCCGAGCCAGAAATTGGGAACCGAGATCCCGATCAGGGCGATCGTCATAGCGCCCTGGTCGATCAGCGTGTTTTGCCGGATCGCCGCCAGCACGCCCATCGGGATCGCCAGCAAATAGGCGAAGGTGAGCGCCACGCTGCCGAGGAGCAGCGTGTTCGGCAGCGTGTCTGCAATGAGCGCGGTGACTTCCTTTCCCGACTTGAACGAGCGGCCGAGATCGCCCTGGAGCGCATTCAAGAGATAGATTCCATATTGAGCGATGATCGGCTTATCAAGACCGAGCTTCTGGCGCGCCAGCTCGCGCTGCTCGGCAGTGGCATAGGGACCGACGACAAGCTCGGCCGGATCGACCGGGATCATCCGCATGGCGACGAAGACCAGCGCTGAGATGACGAGCATCATCGGCAGCAGGAACAGCGAGCGGTGGATGAGATACCGGGTCATTCGCCGATGAAGGCTCAGGGCCGCCCTCCTCCGCCGCGCCGGGCAGCGGCGGAGGGCGGCCTCGCCTAGCGCCTATCGAGTCAACCAGACGTCGTGCATGCGCGGGTAGAGCGTGTACGGGTTGGGCGTATAGCCCTGCACCTTCTTACTGATGACATAGGTGTCGAGCGGGTGATAGACGGGGATGACGGTGGCAAGGTCGCCGTGCAGGATCTTCTGCAGATCAAGCGTCGCTCCGTTCCGTGCCTCCATCGTCCCGGCGCGACGCATCCTCTCGATGACGGCGTCGACCTGGGGATCGCGGGTCCGGCTGCGGTTGGTCGAAGGGATGTTCCCGGAGTGCATCCACCAGTCCAGGATCGTGTCCGGCCCGTCCCAGAGATAGAAGCCGGTCAGGATGCCGAAATTGCCGCTGAGCGTGCGGGCGTTGACCGACTCGGCGTCGAGCTGGGTAATCTTGATCTTGATGCCGATGCGGCCCGCCTGAGCCTGCACGACCTGAGCGAGCTGATTTAGCTCGGAGACAGCCGCCACCAGCATCTCCGGCTCCCAGACCTTGCCCTCGAACTCGACAAAGCCGTCGCCGTCCTTATCCTCGAGCCCGGCGGCCGCCAGCAGCTCTTTTCCCTTCCTGATGTCGTAGGGGAAGTAGGTCGCAGTATCCGCCAGGAACATCTCCTTGAACATCGGCGGCACAACGCTGTGCGCGGCGACGCCATGGCCGAACAAGAGGCGGTCGATGATCGGGCCGCGTTGGATAGCGTGCGCCATCGCCTGGCGGACCCGCTTGTCGCTCCACGGCTTGGCTTCGCTGTTGAAGAACACAGTGCGGGTCGCCGGCATCGGCTTGGAGATTACGGTGAAATTAGCGTTTTGCTTCAGCCGGTCGACGTCGGCGAGATTGGGCTGGACGATGATGTCCATGTCGCCGGCTTCGATCGCCGCCGTGCGCGAGGCGTCATCGGCGAAATGGCGGTAGACGATGGAGTCGAGATAGGCAGCACCCTGGTTGGCGGCGAAGGGCGGCGCCCATTTGTAGTCGTCGTTACGTTCGATGATCAGGCGGTTGCCCGGCGTGAACTCCTTGAGCTTGAACGCGCCGGTGCCGTCGACGCTGTTGACGCCATAGGCATCCTTGCCGAGCTTGTCGTAGGTCTTCGGGTTGTGGATGCTCGAATAGACTGTGTAGAGGATAAACAGGAGTCCAGCCGACGGATACTCGGTCTTTACCACAGTTGTCAGCGGATCGGGTGTGGTGATCTCGCGCACGCCGGCGTAGGAGCCCTTAAAACCGTAGAATCCCTTCGGATCGCGCGCCTGTTCGAACCACCACTTGATCGCTTCCGAGGTCAAGGGTTCGCCCGAGTGGAACTTGACGTTGGGCTTGAGCTTGAATGTCCAGGTCAGTTGGTCGTCGGTAACCGACCACTCCGCCAAGTGCGGCACATACTTTCCGTCTGGGGAGCGAGTCACCAGCCGGTCGTACAGGTGCTGCGTCGCATCCGTCATCCAGGTCGTGTTGAGCTGGTTCATGCGGCGAGGCTCGGCCGAGAGCCCGTAGCGGAGCGTTCCGCCCCTGACCGGTTGCGCTTGGGCTCGCCTGAGTGCTGCTCCTGGCAGCGCGGCTGAGCCGGTGATCACGGCGACCGACTTGATGAAGTTCCGACGAGAGATGCGACCGGTGCGCTTGTTGCTGGACATCGTTGCCTCCGTCTCCGGGTTTGAAGCGTTACTTAGGCATGCGGCGATCCCGAACCAGTTGCTGTTTCAGATACGGTCATGCGGATGCGGACCGACCCAGGCGCGCGCGATCCGGCCGCCTGCGTCGGGGATGAATCTGAGGCGCTCGCCATGGACGCTGCCGCCGAGCAGGCGGAAGACTTGATCCGACTCCGGCCGCAGCTTGACTTCCTCGACGCCGAGGCCAAGCGGCGACAGCAGGATCAGCTCATCGCCACGAATGACGACCTCGACATCGCCCAGCGCCCAGCGATAGCGGCCGACATAGGCACGCCATGCTTCCGGCATCGCGGTCGGCGGTGCGGGGGCCTCGCTCTGCCGGCAGATCGGCGCCAGCAGATCGAGCGCTCGGGTCGCCCACTTCTGGCCGACGGTTCCGTCCGAACCATTGGTGAAGACGGCGATGCCGAGCCGGTCAGCCGGCGACAGCAGCAGCTTGCAGGTGAAGCCGTAGACGCCGCCGCCATGCTCGATGCGCGTCGAGCCGTCGGTGGCGCGATGGACGCGCCAGCCGATCCCTTGCCCGGTCTGCCAGTCGTCATTGAGCCATTGAAGGCGCTGCATCTCAAGCACGGTGCTGCGCTTCAACAGCCTCGGCGTGGCCGAGAATTGCGCGGCGATGAACCTGGCCATGTCAGCGACCGACGAGTGCAGGCTGCCGCCAAAGCTGATGCCACCCAGGTCCCGATGGGGGAAAGACGAAGGTGGCCAGCCCGACACCGGCCGCGCATAGCCCTGTGCCGTCTGTGCCCGGACCCTGTCGGTGAGCCTGGGCGCCGTCTTGGTCATGCCGAGAGGCGCCAGGATGCGCCGCTCGACATAGGAGTCCCAGGACTCGCCGGCGATGCGCGAGAGCGCATGACCCATCAGCGCGATCGCTAGGTTCGAGTATTTCCAGCGTGTCAGCGGCGGATAGGGCTGCTCGGTCTCCGGCATCAGCTCGAGCAGCCGCTCGATCGGCGGGAAGCTGTTGGTCGCCCAGTAGTCGGTCGGCGCGTCCTTGCTCAGGCCGGAGGTATGGGTGACGAGGTTGCGAAAGGAGATCGGCGGCGCCTCGGCGTGGCGATGCGGCACGTCGACATCCGGCAGATAGTCCGTGACCGCGTCGTCGAGGCGAAGCTTTCCGGCATCGCGGAGCTGCATCAGCATCGTCGCGGTGAACAGCTTGGTGATCGAGCCGACCGCATAGACGGTCTCCGGCGTCGCCGGGACCTTGCGCACGATATCCGCCAGGCCGAAGCCGCGCGACCAGATCGTTGCCTGGTCGCGGACGATGGAGACCGAGATGCCGGGAGCGGCCTGCCGGGCGACGTCGTCGGTGATCTGCGCGTCGAGCAGCGAGAGTGCCGCGTCGATTTGCGGATCGCTCGTTGCTTGTCGCGTCATCTCGGACTCATCGGAGTGCAGGATCCCCCCAGGCGGGCTCGATGAGTGGAACCAATGCCTGCCCCCCAGTCAAGGTAAGGACGGAGGCGAAGGAACGGCCGAATTCGCCTTACTCCACGAGGTTGCGATCGCGGTCAGCCGGAGGTTCCGGATTGCCTAGAAAGACATCAATGGCCGTGTGATCCGCCTGCGCCCCGAGCGCTTCCTGCGCTTCCTCCCAGAGCGCCGCGGTGACATGAGAGAAGCGGGCAGGAACGCCGAGCGCGCGGGCGAGGTCGTCGGCGGTCCTCAGGTTCTTCGCCATCAGGCCGAGCGAGAAGCCCGAGGTGTAGCTCTTCGGGATGACGAAAGGCTTCAGCTTGACCTCGGTCGAGTTGTTACGGCCCGTGGAGACGTTGAGGATGTCGGTCATCAGGGCGGGATCGAGGCCGAACATGGCGCCGATCCGAAGCGCTTCGCAGGCGGCGACGAGACCGGCTGCCGAGACGTAGTTGTTAAGCGCTTTCATCGCATGGCCGGAGCCGACCGCGCCGGTGGCGAAGATCGACTTGCCCATCGTCTCCAGCAGCGGCCGGACCTTCTCGATCGCCTGCGCGTCGCCGCCGGCCATGATCGCGAGCGAGCCGTCGATGGCGCGCTTGACTCCGCCGGAGACCGGCGCGTCGATCATCGCGATCCCCTTCTTTTGCAACGCCTCGGCAAGCGCGCGCGTACCGAGCGGTGCCGAGGAGCTCATGTCGATAATGATGGCGTCGGGCGCAAGCCTGTCGACGATGTCCAGCACGGCCGCCCGCACGGCCTTGCCGTCCGGCAGCATGGTGATGAGCACCGCGGCGTCTTCGGCCGCCTGCTGCGCCGTCCTGGCGACTTTTCCTCCGACCTGGGCGAAGGCAGCGCGCGGCATCTCGACCGGATCGAACCCGACCACGTCATGACTAGCCTGGACGAGGCGGCTCGCCATCGGCAGGCCCATCTTGCCGAGGCCGAGAAAGGCGATCCTTGTCATCGCGGCTACTTCTTCAGGGCGCCTTCGGCGGTCAGCACCTCATGCACGGCCTTGAACGCCTCGAGGCCTGCGGGAATGCCGCAATAAACGGTGGCGTGAAGCAGGATCTCCTTGATCTCCTCGACGGTGACGCCGTTGGTCAGCGCGCCCTTGACGTGGAGCTTGAGCTCGGCCGGCTTGCCGAGCGCGGTCAGCATGGCGAGGTTGATGATGCTGCGCGTCTTGCGCTCGAGGCCCGGCCGTGTCCAGGCATAACCCCAGCACCACTCGGTGGTGATGCGCTGGAATGCCATCATGAAGTCGTCGGCCTTGGCTAAGCTGCCATCGACATAGCTTGCGCCGAGAACGGCGCGACGGACTTCCAGTCCCTTATTGAATTGCTCGCTCTCGCTCATGCCCATACCTCCCGGGTTGCGCCGGGAGCTTATCGGACGGCCGGAAGCGAGGCTATTCGGCGAGGTGGCAGGCGGCCCAGCGCTCGGGCCCAAGCGGGCGGAGCTGCGGCGGCTCGGAGCGGCAACGCTCCGTCGCGAAGCCGCAGCGCGGGTGGAAATGACAGCCGGGAGGCGGCGAGAGCGGCGAGGGCAGCTCGCCCGCGATCGGCTTGAAGGCGGTCCGCCCTTCGCGATGGCGGTTGAGGCGCGGCACGCTGGCCAGCAGCGCCTGGGTGTAGGGATGCTTCGGTGCGGCGTAGATCTCGCTCGCCGGCCCGATCTCGACGATGCGTCCCAGATACATGATGGCGACACGGTCGCTCAGGTGACGGACGACGCCGAGATCGTGGCTGATGAAGATCGCGGTCAGGTTCAGCGCGCGCCTAAGGTCGAGGAACAGGTTCAGCACCTGCGCCTGGATCGACACGTCGAGCGAGGCCACCGGCTCGTCGCAGATGAGGAGGTCCGGCTTCATCGCCAACGCCCGCGCGATGGCGATCCGCTGGCGCTGGCCGCCGGAGAACTGATGCGGGAAGCGCGAGGAATAGGATGGATCGAGGCCGACGCGCGAGAGCTGCTCGGCGACATAGGCGCGAGACCCGGCGCGATCGATCAGGCCATGCGCCAGCGGCCCCTCGGCAATAGCCTCGCCGATGCGCTTGCGCGGGTTCAGCGAGGCGAAGGGGTCCTGGAACACAGTCTGGACCCGCGTCGTCAGCTTCTCGCGCCGGCCGGTCTCGGACATCACCGGCTTGCCGTCGAGGCGGGCGGTGCCGGCGCTCGGCGCCAGGATACCGGCGGCGATGCGTCCCAGGGTCGACTTGCCGCAGCCGGACTCGCCGACCAGGCCCAGCGTCTCCCCCTTCATGACCGACAGCGAGACGCTCTCGACCGCCCGGACTTCCCGCATCTCGACGGTGGCGCCGAGCTTGGCGGCAATCCGGTCGCCGAGGGAGATTCTGCGGCTGAACCGGCGCGAGACGGCGTCAAGCTCGAGCAGCGGCGCGCTCATGCCGCCTCCAGCGGATGGAAGCAGCGAGCGAGACGGCCGCCGATCTCGGCGATCTCCGGCATGGCCTCGCAGGCGCCGCTGGCGCGGCTGCAGCGCGCGCGGAAAGCGCAGCCGGGCGGCAGGTCGATCAGGGCCGGGATGCTGCCGGGAATCTGCGCCAGCTTCTCGCCCGGCTTCGCCTCGCCGGGAACCGAATCCAGAAGGCCGCGCGTGTAGGGATGGCGCGGTTGCGCGAGCACATCGGCGGTCGGCCCGTGCTCGACGATGCGTCCGGCATACATGACCGCGATGTCGTGGGCGAGGCTGGAGACGACCGCGAGGTCGTGCGTGATCCAGACCAGGGCGACGCCGGTCTCGGCGCCGAGACGCTGCATCTCCTGTAGGATCTGCCCCTGGATCGAGACATCGAGCGCAGTAGTCGGCTCGTCGGCGACGATGACCGAAGGGCTGTGCAGCAGCGCGATCGCGATCGCCACCCGCTGGCGCATGCCGCCGGAAAGCTGGTGCGGATAGGCGGCGAGGCATTGCTCGGGCGTCGGCAGGCCGACGCGGGAAAGGGCCCTCACGGAGCGTTCGCGTGCCGTGTCGTTGGAGACGGTCTCGTGCGCGCGCAGCGCCATGGACATCTGCGTGCCGACGCGCAAGACCGGGTTCAGCGTCATCATCGGGTCCTGGAAGATCATCGCGATCCGCCGCCCGCGCACCCGACGCGCCGCATCTCGATCGAGGCCGACGAGCTCCTGCCCGTCGAGCTTGACCGAGCCTTCGACGATGCGGCCGGGATGGTCGATCAAGCCCAGGATCGAGAGCCCGGTCACGCTCTTGCCCGATCCCGACTCGCCGACCAGGCCGAGCACGCGGCCGCGCTCGATTGTCAGGTCGACGCCGTCGACGGCCTTCACCGCACCCGATCGGGTGAAGAAGTGAGTCTTGAGACCTCGAACTTCGAGTGCCGCTGTCATCGCTGAAGCCTGGGATTCAGCTGGTCGCGGATCTGGTCGCCGACCAGGTTGACGGCGAGGATCAGGACGATCAGCGCGATGCCGGGATAGATCGAGATCCAGTAGCGCCCGGACAGCATGTATTGGAAACCGTTCGAGATCAGCGTGCCGAGAGAAGGGTGCGTGACTGGCAAGCCGAGGCCGAGGAAGGAAAGCGTCGCCTCAAGCGAGATTGCGTTGGCGATCTGAACCGTAGCGACGACGATCAGCGGCGGCATGCAGTTGGGCAGGATGTGGCGGAAGACGACGACGCGCGAGGAGAGCGGCGTCGACAGCGCCGCCTCGATGTACTCCTTGGCGCGCTCGGCAACGGCGGCGCCATGCGCCGTGCGGGCAAAGTAGGCGTATTGCGAGGCGACCAGCGCGATCGTGAGCTGCCACTTGCCCTGGCCCAGGATCGCCGAGATCACCAGCGCCAGCAGGATCGCCGGGAAGGAGAGCTGCAGGTCGATGAAGCGCATGATCAGCGCTTCTGTACGACCGCCGGCGAAGGCGGCGATCGTGCCGAGCGAGCCGCCGACGATGAAGGCGACGGCGCCGGCGGTGATGCCGATCTGGATCGAGATGCGCAACCCGTAGAGGATCGCCGACCACAGGTCGCGGCCCTGCGCGTCGGTGCCGAGAAGATGGACATAGCCGCCGGAGCCGACATGCCCCGGCGGGCGGCGCGCATCGCCGAGGACCAGCTTGCCGATGTCGTAAGGATCTTGCGGCGTGAACAACGGCGCCAGGATCGCGGCGCCGACAACCAGGATCACGACGCCGAGCGCCGCCAGCGCCAGCCGGTTCTCGGCGAACTCGATCCAGAAGCGGATGAAGGGCGAGGCGTCGCGGCGCATCAGGTCCGCCCCGACCGCACGCGCGGATCGAGCGCCGCATAGGCGATGTCGACCGAGAAGTTGATCATGATGAAGAGGAAGGCGACGAGCATCAGGTAAGCCACCATCACCGGCCGGTCGAGCGACTGGATCGAGTCGATGATCAACTTGCCCAGGCCCGGCCAGGAGAAGATCGTCTCGGTCACCACAGCAAAAGCCATGGTGGCCGCGAGTTCGAGGCCGAATACGGTGACCAGCGGGATTGAGATGTTCTTGAGAACATGGCCGAAGATCACCTTGCCGTCGGAGATGCCCTGGGCGCGGGCGAAGCGCACATAGTCCGAGAGCATCGCCTCGCGCATGCCGGCGCGCGCCATGCGGATCATCAGCGCCATGCGGAAGAGCGAGAGCGTGAGCGCCGGCAGGACGAGATGCGACCAGCCGTTGAGCGTCAGCACGCTCCACTGGATGCCCCAGGCCTCGACCGTGTCGCCGCGGCCGCCTGCCGGCAGCCAGCCGAGCTCGACCGCGAAGCCCATGATGAAAAGGATGCCGATCCAGAAGGTCGGCAGGGAAAAGCCCAGCACCGAGGCCCCCATGATCGCGCGCGAGGCGACCGCGTTGGGGCGGTAGCCGGCATACATGCCCAAGGGCACGCCGATGATCGTGGCGCCGATGACGGCGACCAGGGTCAGCTCCAGCGTTGCCGGCAGGCGCGAGAGGATGAGCTGGAGCACCGGCATGTTGAAGACGAAGGAACGCCCGAAATCGCCCTGAACCAGGCTGGTGACGAAGTTCAGGTACTGCTTCCATAGCGGCTGGTCGAAGCCGTAGCGGCGGATGGTGTCGAGGCGGATGTCCTGGGTCGCGTCGGGCGCGATCAGCACGTCGATCGGATTGCCGATGGCGAAGACGCCGACGAAGACCAACGCTGAGATGACCACCATGACGGCCACGGCCTGCAGCAGGCGCTGGATGAGGAAGCCGAGCATGGCGGCTCTTCCTATCGAGGTCCGGACTTAGGCCCAGTCGCGGTCGATGACATCGCGCGTCTCCTCGACCGCGACCTGCCACAGCGCCAGCATCTCGTTGTCGGAGCGCTCGTAGCGGCCGTGGAAATTGCCGTCGCCGACGATCCGGCGCACCTCGGCGGGATTGGCATGGGCCATACGCTTCACGTCGACCAGCGGCTTGGCATCCTTGGGCGGCGAAACGCCGGGCACGCGCGTCCAGGGAAAGTTCTCCATCCAGCTCGCATGGCTGGCGGCGGGATCGATCTCCTGAACCTTCGCCCAGGTCTTGGGTGCGTTGTACCAGTTGTGGAACTTCACACGCGCATCGCGCCGGCGGCCCATCCACTCCTTGAGCAGCCCCTGCACGGGCGAGTTGCCGCCATGTCCGTTGACCGCGACGATGCGGCGGAAGCCGCTCTGGTAGAAGCTTTCGAGGATGTCCTCGATCAGCGCCATGTAGGTGGTGACGCGCAGCGACACGGTGCCGGAGAAGTCGGAGAAATACGGGGTGAGCCCGAAGGGCACTGCAGGATAGACCGGCACGCCGAGCGGCTCGGCGGCGTCGACCGACACCTTCTCCGAGAGGATCTGATCGACGCAGAGGCTCAGATAGGCGTGCTGCTCGACGCTGCCGAGCGGCAGCACGCATCGATCGTCGCGCTTGACTCGCTCCTCGACCTGCATCCAGGTCATGTCGGCAATTCGCATCGCGGCCTCCCCAAGCTCTTAAGAGGAACTTGACCGAGACGTGCAAACGTCGTCAAGTTCCATCTGGAACTATCAAGAGGGTGGCCCGGTGCCCGATTCCGGACCAATGAACCGAAGCCGCACGGCGGAGGCCGAAGCCTTCGCCGATGCGCGCATTCATCCCCTGATCGCGACCAAGCTCTGGGAGAATCCGTGCTGGTTCTCTTTCCGGATCAACTATCTGGCGCTGCGCTTCAACGGCCCGGTCTATGGCCGGATCGCGGATCGCCATGGCCTCTCGCGACCGGAATATCTGGTGCTCTACTCGCTGTCGCTCCGCGATGGCATCGCCGCCCAGGACATCTGCGATACCGCCGGATTCCCGAAGAACACGATCAGCCGAGCCATTCACCGGCTGATTAGGCGCAAGCTGATCCGTCGCGCGCTGGATTCGAGCGATCGCCGCAGCTTCGTCCTGCACCTGACCGCGGAGGCTCGCCGCATCCTTGCGGAGAGCGTGCCGCCGATGGTTGCCCATGAGAGACGGATGCTTTCCGAACTTACCCCGGGCGAGCAGCAAGTTTTGTCCAAGCTGCTCGCCAAGCTCGTCGTCGATTCTCCGAACTGGCCCACTGAAGAACACAGGGAGTAACGGACATGAGGCTTCACAGACTGGGACTCAGCGCCGCGATCGTATTCGGCGCCGTAGCGGTTGCGGCGATGGCATCGCAAGCGCAGACTTTGAACATCGGCGTGCGCGCGGGTCCGGAATCGATCGATCCGCACTTCACCGCCACCGGCACCCATGCCGAGGCGCTGAAGCAGATCTTCGATACGCTGACCTGGTCGGGCGACGGGCTCGAGATCGAGCCCAGGCTGGCCGAAAGCTGGAAGGCGGTCGACAACACGACCTGGGAGTTCAAGCTCCGCAAGGGCGTCAAGTTTCACGACGGCTCCGACTTCACCGCCGAGGACGTGAAGTTCTCGATCGAGCGCATTCCGGAGGTGACCGGCGCCAACCCGCTCACCATCTATGTCCGCCGCGTGCAGTCGGTTGAGATCGTCGATCCGCACACGATCCGCATCAAGACCGACGGTCCTGCGCCGAACCTGCCGAACGACTTCATCCGCCTGTTCATCGTCTCGGCGAAGGCGGCGACCGGTCTCGACAAGGATACCTCCAACCCGGCCTTCAACTCAGGCAAGGCGGCGATCGGCACCGGCCCCTATAAGTTCGTCTCGTGGACGCCGAAGGAGCAGCTGGTCCTCGATCGCAACGATAATTTCTGGGGCCCGAAGGAGCCCTGGGCGCGTCATGTCCGCAAGGAGCTGCCGAACGATGCGGCGCGCGTCGCCCAGCTCAAGGCCGGGCAGGTCGACCTCATCGTCCGTGTGCCGGCGACCGACGTCGCTTCGCTCAAGCGCGATCCCAAGCTCAATGTCGTCACTATCGACAGCGTCTATGTCTTCAACATCGAGCTCGACATGCGGGACAAGCCCCCGCAGATCACCGCCAAGGACGGCTCGGCGCTGCCGAAGAATCCGATGCAGGACCCGCGCGTGCGCGAGGCGATCGATCTCGCGATCGACCGCAAGGCGCTGGCGGAGATCGCCATGGAAGGGCTTGGCAAGCCGCAGAACCAGCTGGTGACACCCAGCATCTTCGGCTACTCGAAGAAGCTGCCGGAACGGAAATACGACCCGGCGGCAGCGAAGAAGCTGCTGTCGGATGCCGGATATCCGAACGGCTTCAAGGTCACCTTCAGCTTCACCAATGACCGCCTGCCGGGCGACCGCCAGGTTGGGACCTCGGTGGCGCAGATGCTGGCCGCGGTCGGCATCGACGCGCAAGCGAACTCGCAGCCAGGCGCGGTGTTCTTCCCGGCCCGCTCGCGCGCCGAGTTCTCGATGTCGATGTCGGGTTGGGGCACGCTGACCGGCGAGGCGCACTACACGCTCTCGTCGATCGCGCATTCGAACGATCCCGAGAAGAGGTTCGGGGCGTTTAACGTGCATCACTACAAGAACCCGGTCATGGACAAGCTGATCCAGGATGCCGCGGTCGAGATGGACGAGAACAAGCGCCGTTCGTTCCTCGAGCAGGCCAACGAGCTTGTCGCCCTCGACCGGCCGCGCCTGCCGTTGGTCGCCGTGAGCTCGGCCTGGGCGATGCAGAAGGACAAGGTCACGATCAAGGCGCGGGTCGATGAGGACACGCTGGCAATGAACATCAAGCCCGCGAAGTAGGGAGCAAGCAACCAAAGAGAGCGGTGGCGCCGGAGACGGCGCCACCGTTTTTTCGAGATGGCCAACATTGCGATCGGCATTCACGGCGGCTGCGGTACGCTCGCCCCGCACCTCCTGAGCGAGGTGGACTGGGCGGAGACGCGCCAGCACCTCGCCGACTCCCTGCACTCGGCCTGGAAGATTCTTTCGCGCGGCGGCCGTGCCGTCGAGGCGGTCGAGGCCGCCGTCGTCGTCATGGAGGACTCGCCGCACTTCAATGCCGGCCATGGCGCGGCGCTGACCGAGCATTCAGAGCATGAGCTCGATGCCTCGATCATGGACGGCGAAACGCTCGGCGCCGGCGCCATCTGCGCGGTGCGCACGATCAGGAATCCGATCAAGGCGGCGCGCGCGGTCATGGAGAAGTCCGACCTGCTCCTGATCGCCGGAGCGCCGGCGGACGAGTTCGCCCAGCGCGTCGGGCTCGATATCGTACCCAACAGCTATTTCACTACGCCGCGCCGTGTCGAGGCGCTGGCCTCGCTCAAGGCGAAGTCGGCACGCCAGGAGATTGCCATGGCGAGCGAGGCCGAGCGCCACGGCACCGTCGGCGCGGTTGCGCTCGATGCCAAAGGCAATCTCGCCGCCGGAACCTCGACCGGCGGCTTCAACAACAAGCCAGGGGGGCGCGTCGGCGACTCGCCGATCATCGGTGCCGGCACCTATGCCGCCAATGGCATCTGCGCGGTCTCCTGCACCGGCATGGGAGAGATCTTCATCCGCCGGGTCGCCGCCTACGATGTCTCGGCGCGGATGCGCTACGCCGGCAAGGGGCTGCGCGAGGCGGCTGACGCCGTGATCGCCGCCGTCGGCTCGCACAAGATCGGAGCCGGGCTGATCTCCGTCGACGCCGGCGGCAAGGTCTACGCGCCCTTCAATACGCTCGGCATGGCACGCGGCTGGGTCGAGACCGACGGGCGCGTCTACGTCGCCACGCACCAGGAGGTGCATGCGATGGGCGTGGCATGAGCGATCCGGTCCTAACCTGGGGCTCTGGGGCGATCGGCGGCACGCTCGCCGCCTGGTGGACGCGCGCCGGCATCCCCGTCGTCGCGGTCGACGTGCAGCGCGATCACGTCGAAGCCTGCCGCACCAGGGGCATGATCATCGAGGGCCCCGTCGACCGGTTCACCCAGAAGCTCGATGCCCGGATGCCGGAGGAGGTGACCGGGACCTATCGCCGCGTCGTGCTCGGCGTGAAGGCTCAGACGACCGAGGCCGCGGTCGACATGCTGGCGAAGCATGTGGCGCCCGGCGGCTTCGTGCTCTCGGCCCAGAACGGCCTCAACGAGGTGGCGATCGCAAGGAAGCTCGGTGGTGATCGCACCATGGGCTGCTTCGTGAACTTCTCGGGCGACCTGATGGGGCCGGGGCGCATCATGCTCGGCAGCCGCGGCGCGCTGGTGATCGGCGAGATCGATGGCTCGATCCGCGAGCGCACCAAGGCGATGCACGCGCTCATGCAGGTCTTCGAGCCGAACGCCAAGCTCAGCGACAACATCTGGGGCTATCTCTGGGGCAAGATCGCCTATTCGGCGATGCTGTTCGCCACATCGCTCAACCTCGACTCCATGGCCGACAATTTCGCCGATCCGGCGCGCTTTCCCGCCTTCGACCGCCT
>VGEN01000034.1 GCA_016869285.1 Alphaproteobacteria bacterium | reverse complement strand
AGGTGATGGTCCTTCGAAATTTTCGGGTACTTGCCGAAGATGTCGCTCGAATCCGGTGTTTCCACGTGCGGCTCGAGCGCAACGGCTCCCTTCTGCTTCGCGAGCTTGAACAGCTCGAAGAGGCAGGAAAGGAGCTCCAAATAATGCTCCTTCTTGTAGACGGGGCCCTTGAGTGCCGCGATTGTCGCTCCGATCGAGCCTTTCACGATCTTCATCGGGTTGCCGATGATGAAGGCGCCAATGCCGGCACCGACGATGATCACGTACTCGAAGGGCTGCCAGAGCACGCCGAGTTTGCCACCCATGGCGACAAAGCTTCCAAGCACGCAGACCATCACGATGACGAGGCCGATGATGACGAACACGGCGGTGGGTCCTCAGGGATCAGGTAAATGTTTGGCGCATCAACTGATACAGCCGGTCGCGGCACGCACGGATGCCAGTTCGCTCCGAAAGGGTGGTTCACGTGTCAATGTTGATCCGATCCGGACGGATCAAAATTATTGGTTGGCATGGTGATTGCTGAGTGGGGGCGCGCAACAATCGCGTCCACTAGGAATTGGCATGTCGATATCGGCTTCACTCGGGAATGCGCTGTCGGGGTTGTACGCAGCCCGCGCCGCCCTTGATACGATCTCGGCCAACGTCGCCAACGCCAATACTGTCGGCTACGCGCGAAAGGCCGTCGATCTCTCAGCCAGGGCGGACTCATCCGGTGGCGGCGGCGGTGTCGAGGTCCGGAGCATCGTCCGCTTCACCGATGCATTTCTTCATGACGCCGATGTCGCCGCGACTGCCGATCGCGGCCGCTCTGAAGCCTATTCGGCGATGGCCTCGGAACTTGATGGTGCGCTTGGCGAGCCAGGAACCGGACGGGACCTCTCCAGCCTGATCTCGAAGCTCCGTGAAGCCTTGACCGCGGCAACGGCTGCACCGCAGGACGTCTCCAAGCGGCGCGCTGTCGTTGAGGCGGCCGATGCCATGGCGCGCGGGTTCAGCTCGATTTCTAAAGCGGTAACCGGTGTCCGGGCTCGCTCGACCGCGACCTGCAAGGACCTCGTTTCTAAGCTCAATGGTCAGCTCGCCTCGATTGCAGGTTTAAATCAAAAGATCGTATCGGCTCGCCAGACGGGCATGGAGACTGGTCTGCTAGAGGACCAGCGTGATGCCGTCATCGGCGACGTGTCGAGGCTCATCGATCTGAAGCTGCTGCGCCGTGATGGCGGGGCGATCGACGTACTCGTCGCAGGGAGGCAGGTCGTTTCCGGCAGCAGGGCCTCGCCTCTTGCTGCGTCGTCGAACTCGTCCGGCCTTGTCGCTCTGTCGATCGATGGGCTTACGATCACCGATGGGGTGGCGTCCGGTTCGATCAAAGGCAACCTCGACGTTGTCAACAAACTGGTCGCTCGTACCGATGCGGATATCCGTGATCTCGCGGCGTCCGTCGTTCGCGCCCTCAACGCTGCGCACAGCTCCGGCACCAGCATTCCGGGCCGCCCGCTCGTCGAGGCGCAACCCAGGGTTTCCGCCGGCGAGCCGTTCTCGTTCGCCGGCAAGTTACGCTTGATGCTGGTGGACGGCGATGGAAAGGTAACCGCGTCGCAAACCATCGTCCTTCCCCGGCCCGCGACCATTGAAGGCTTCGTCAACAGCATCGACCTACCGGGTGTCACGGCGGCCTTCAATCAGGGAAAATTGACCATCGACGCGAGGGCCGCCGCTCCCGCACGGAATCTCGTCTGGTCCGCGGAGCCAGGATCGACGGTGACTTTAGCCACAGCTGGTGGCGAGACCGATACCGGCGTCTCGCTACCCCAGTTCCTGGGCCTGAATGACATGCTGACGCTCTCGGCGGACCATAGAGCGATGGCGGTACGCCCCGACCTGCTAGCGCGACCTGAACTTCTGGCGCATGCAAAGCCCCAGTTTTCGGCTTCAGCCCCTAATTTCGGCGCGGTGGTGACCGGCGCAGCGGACGGACGAAATCTCTCAGCGCTTATAAGCGGCCTCGACTCCCAAGTTGTGATCGGTGGTGCTGACGGGCGTCCGGAACGCGCCGGCGGCCTGAGCGACGTGAGTCAGTCGATCGTTCTGTCGCTCGCCGGCGAAGCAACGCGTGCGGCTGCAGATCGGGACGTCTCGGCCAAAACCGCCGACGAAGTGCGATCGAAGATCGCGACCGTGTCGGGGGTCAGCATCGACGAGGAAATGGCACAGATCAATCTGTACCAGAGCACCTACGGGGCCGCCGCGCGCGTCATCTCGGTGGCCAGTCAAATGCTTCAAGACCTCATACGGATCGGGCAATGAGTGGATTGAGTGGCCGCATCGGGGATTTCGCGAGGACCTCGATCCTTTCCGCTTCGGCTGGTCGCTCGAGCGCCGCTCTGAGTGATCTTCAGAGCAAGGTCGCCGACGGCAAGGCGGCGCGTCGGATTTCCGATCTGGGCTTTGAAGCAGGTAGGTATCTCTCCACATCCGCCGAGATCGCTCTCCTCAATACCTACTCCGATAATGCTAAGTCTTTGCAAAAACAGCTTGATAGCCAAACCCAGGCATTGTCGACCTTGACGGATGTTGCGGCCCGCGCGCGCGCGTTGGTGGTGCGCGCGCAGGGCATCGACAATCCGAATGTCGATGAATACGACCTAAACGGTCAGGCGGCCGGGCTGCTCGACGAGACACTAAGCGTGCTCAATGCCCGTTTCGAAGGACGCTATGTCTTCGGCGGCCAAGTGACGGAAGCGCCACCAGTCGGGTTCGGTACCATGGTTTCCCTCAACTTGGGGACGCTCGGTGTGGGCGGCGGAACCCTGCGCGTTTCCCTTGGCGCGTCGCCTATCAACGTCGATATCGCGGTGGCGCCTGGGGGGCAGCCGACAGAGGTGGCGCGGAATGCGCTCCTCGAAGCTGCCCGTCGCAACGACCTCGGGATCGGCGATGTCATCGTGACCGCGAGCGGAAATCTGTTGATCCGTCCTTCGTCTCCGGACTCGCAGCTGATCGTTCGTGTCGTGCCGCCCAATGGCTTCGGTGCATCGGTGACAACTTTCGCTGAGCGCGCGGTGCCGCCCGAAACGCAGGGCCAGTCCTTCAGCTACTACTGGGGCGGTGCGAGCGCAGACATTCAGAAGATCGCCCTCGGTGACGGCATCGCACAGCCGGCCGGAATCGCGGCCGATCAGCCTGGCATCGAGAAGCTTGTTCGCGCTTTGCGCATTCTCGAAACCCTTAAGGCCGCGCCATCGCTCGACGCTTCGGGCAAAGCGTCTTTGGCATCGGTACTCGATCTCATCAACGGGTCGATCGATCAACTCGGTCAGCTCGTCGGTGTATTGGGCAGCCGCCAGGTTCTCGCAGAAGATCTTGCGGCCTCGCACGAACTCACGCGCCTCCAGTTGCAGGATACCGTCGACGGGCTGGAGAACCTCGATATCGGCGAAGCTATGACTCGGCTTTCATCAAACCAAACCCAGTTGCAGGCTGCCTACATGATGCTCGCACGGCTGGGATCCTTGTCCTTACTTAACTTCCTCAAGTAGTGGAGCGAGCGGTGTCTTTGATTGCCCCTGAAGGCCTCCTGCTTGGCGCGATCGCCGGCGTCTTCGCGGTTCGCCTCCAGCATGATCCCCAGTCCGAGTCTGCCCGTTACATTGACACCCGCTTCGGACAGATCGCGCTCGTCGAGCGGCAGATCTTGGAATTTCCCGGCGGGATACCTGGCTTCGAGCAGACCAGGCGCTTCGTGCTGATCGACCTTGAGAGCCCTCGCTTCTCGCCGTTCCTCCTGCTGCAGGCCATCGATGGTGGTACCCCCTCGATGGCCGTGCTTCCGCTCGACATCCTCTGCGAAATCTACAGGACGGAGGATCTGTCCGACGCGGTGCGCGCGTTGGGCATTACGTTTGAAGACTGCGGCCTGCTGCTGGTGTCGACCATTCGCCGCACGGACGCTGAGGTTTCCGTCACGGTCAATTTGCGTGCACCGATCTTCGTCGACCTGCGTCGGCGTAGCGCGTGGCAGAAGATCCTGCCGAACGATCGGTACGCGATCCGCCATAGGCTGCGCTGACGGCCCGCAGGCGGAATAGGTTTTTTCATGGCACTTGCTCTCAACGCGAGCAACTTCAATGTCGACGGCCAGGGGAAGGTAACCTTCACCGGCATGGCCTCGGGCATCAATGCTCGGCAGGCCGTCGACTCCATCATGAAGGCCCGGAGCGTCAAGGTGGACTCCTTGAACGCGCGGGTCGATACCAACACCTCAAAAGTCAAGGCGCTCGACGAGTTCAAGGCCAAGGTCAAGGCGCTCAACACCTCGGTCGCGAACCTTTACGGCAAGATGACCGCCGATCGCAGTTTCGATGCTTTCGCACGAAAGACGGTCGCGAGCTCTGCTCGGAGGGTCGGTGATGGAAGCGTCGTCGCCAGCTCCGCCGCGAACCTGGCAACCATCAGCGCGGACAATCGCGCCGCCGCCGGAACCTATAGGGTCGAGATACTGCAGACGGCGCGAGGCGAAAAGATCCGATCCGCGGCTGTTTCGGATGCGACACTAGCTCTTGGTCTGTCTGGTAGCTTTGTTGTGGGTGCCCAGACGCAACTGGCGCGCTACTCGACGGACGCGCTTGCTGGGGTCTCGTGGGGTGCGGATCAGATCAGCATCACCATCGGATCCGGAGCCTCCGTTCATACATTCAACCAGAGCGCTTCCGACGCCGCTGCGCTCGAAGCGGCGTTCAACCAGTCGGCGGCCGCCAGCGGAAGCGGTTTCCAGCTCTCGCGGACGCCGGGTGGATTCGTCCTGATTGGGCCGCCGAGGACCTCGCAACAGGTTCCCGTCAGTGTCGGCGTCGTCGGCGGCGCAACGTTTCGGCCGATCGAGACCACGGCGCCCGATGCAGGCGTCGAGGTAGATGTCTCGGCCTCGGATTCGCTCCAGGATATTCGCAACAAGATCAACAATGTGGCATCTGCGAGCCAGACGCCTTCGGTTTCGGCGTCAATTCTGGCAGTGAGGCCGGGGGAGAACTATCTTGTCCTCGGTGCGAACGAGGCCGCCGGCGATCTGCGCTTTTCCGAGGTGTCGAGTTCCCTGCGATCGGCGGCGAGCCTGAACCTATTTGCGCTTCCTTCGTCTCGCGCGATCGATGTCGCCGATCCGACCCAAGTCACCTCCCTGTCCGTGACCATCGCGCGCCCAGGCGTCGATCGGGTGGTCGGCGAGGGAATCTCCGTCGCAGGAGCGGCCGACGGCGGTGCGCTCGCGAGCCGGCTGCAGTCGACGCTTCGTGCGATTGATGGCGGGCGGCGCGACATCACGGTCGCCTTCGACGGAGCCAGCGGCAAGCTCACGATCACCGATGCGCGGGGTGGTGCCGTCACCACGCTGACATCGGTGCCGGTGGCGTCCGCGGGTGCTGCCGTGGCATCCGCGCGACTGCCCGAGGTGATTCAGCAGGGCCATCGCCTGAGGGTCAATCTCGATGGGCAGTTCGTCGAGAGAAACACCAACAGCGTGTCCGATCTCCTGACGGGAGTCACGCTGAGTTGCTACAAGGCCGAGGTCGGCACCGAAATCACGGTCAGTGTTGAGCGCGACTCCGCCGGAGTTCAGGCGGAAATCATGGGATTCCTCAACTCCTATAACGATATCGCCGAGTTCATCAAGAAGCAGACGGCTTATGACCCATCCACGGGAGTGCCGTCTGCCGGTGCGGTTCTTGCCCGCTCGAGCGTGGTTCGCAGCCTGAACGAATGGTTCCAGTCGAACCTCAGGATCTCGGCCTACGGGAGCTCGGGCGGGACGGTCGTGAAGACCCTGGGAGACATGGGCATCACAATCGATCAGGACCCGTCGTCGTCGACCAAGGGCGAAATACTGGTTGACCAGGCCAAGCTGACAAAAGTCATCCAGTCGGATCCGAACGCCGTTCGTCAGGTGTTCGCGATGGTTCCGACTACTGGGAGCGGGCGCCTTTCGGTCGTAGGTTTCAACAAGGACACCGCTCTTGGAAGCGGCGGGAACTATCAGTTCGCCTTCACCCCGGCGGCAGGAGCGACTCCTGCGGCCGGGACGTTCCTCGAGAACGGCACGCCGCAGTCGATCGTCAAGAATGGCGACGTCTTCACGGTCACGTCGGGGAGCGCGAAAGGCCTCGTCCTGCTGATGACGGGTGGCGAGGCCCTCGATACGTCCGTGGTGCTCGGCAATGGCATCGGCAGCCGCGTGTTTGGCCGGACGACGTCGCTCCTGGCGGCGGATAACGGTGACATTGATGTGGAACGCAAGTCGATTGGCGATTCGAGCTCGGCGATCAAGGAGCGGATCACGGCGCTCAAGGAAAGAATCGCGCGCGAGAGAGAAAATCTGCTGGAGCGGTTCACTCGAATGGAATCGGCCCTGTCGAAGATGAATTCGGTCAAGCAGCAGATCACATCGATTGTCAACTCGATGACCGGCAAGCAATCGGGATAGGAAAATGTTTGAGTTAGCGACACGTACATACCAGGAAAATCGCGACGCCAATGTGTCCAGCGTCGAGGTGCTGAGTCAGCTATTCTCCAAGATCATCGGCGCGATCAACGCTGCCAAGGTCGCGGCAGTAAACGGCCGCATTGACGAACGGCACCAGCAGGTTTCCAAGGCGACGGCCGCGCTGATGGGGTTGCGTCGGGCGCTCGACCTCGAGCGTGGCGGGGCCATCGCCTCGAGCCTGGACAGGCTCTATCATTTCGCCCTCCTGCGGCTTACGGAGTTCGAGATCAAGAACGACGCGCGTCATGCAGAAGAGGCCATCAGCGTCCTGGCGCCGATCGGGGAGTCTTGGCGCAGTTTGGCGAACGAGCAGCCCTCGCTGCCCGAAGCCTCGCAACTGGCGGTTCAGCGAGCGAGGAGCGGCGCTGCCGCTGCTCCCGTGGCCTACTCGCTTAAGATCTGAAGCTATGGATGATTTATGGGGTGGCAATGGCACGAGGATTGCTGCGTGAAGGGCGGGTAATATCTTTTGATCAGAGTTCGGGAGGATTTCGGCAAATGAACGGATCGGTAGAAGAAGCAAAGTTGGCGTTGGCCTCGGCGATCGAGGTTGGCCGTCCGGCTGGCATCGTGGCCGCCCTGCTGGGGATTGTCGCCGCGAACATCGACGTCGCGGTCGAGGCCGCCGTCGAGAGTCGGATCGAGGATCGCTGCAACGCGGTCAATGAGGCCCTGGGCGTCATCTGCGATCTGCACAGCGGCGTCGATACCAAGGCTGACGACGACTGGAGTGGTCGTACACATGCCATCTACGAAGATGCGCTTCGTCTAATGACCCTTGCCAATGTCCGCAACGACTGGGTGCTATTGCGGCGGGCGCGCCATCTGCTTGAACCTCTTCGCCTCGCGTGGGCCGCGTTGGACTCTTGCGACGCTCCGCCGGCAGCGCGGCGCGTCGAGGATGACCGGGCCGCGCTCGTGATGGCCGCTGACTGACATGACGCGGATATGATCGCTCAAGAGATCAGTTGGTCCCGCAGGGCCGCGACCGGCTGGGAGGCCGGGGAGAGCGCGTCGGTACGGGCGGCTGCCGGAGCCCGCTTCCTTGCGTTGCTCAGCGATGCTTTCGGTTCAGACCTCCCGGTACCATCGGCCGCAACTGAAGCAGCGGAAGCCTCGGCGCCGGCGTCTGTCGCAGCGGACAGCCGGCGGAGCGAGGTCATGGCATCGCCGTCCGGCAGCGGGCGTGGTGTCGTGGCCGATCAGCATGAGGTCGTGGCCGATCAGCATGAGGTCGTGGCCGATCAGCATAAGACGGTGTCGAGCCCGGCAACCGCTCAGCAGTTGCGTCCGGCCTCGACCAATCGTGGCGACTCCCTTCCGGAGGGTCCGGCACAAGACTTTCGATCTGGTGTACCCCTCTCAAAGCGGACAGCGGATCTGCTGAGTGACGGCGCCGAGCGTGCGTGGCAGGCATCCAAGGAAGCGTCATACGTCGAACGAGGCTCCCGCGTATTTGGCGAAACCACTGCCGACTCGAAGACGAGCCCGCGGGCCAGGTCGGCCAGTACCGTTTTTTCCAGGCCAGAAGACGGGCAAGGGGCGAGCAGGCAGTCGGCCGTAATCTTCGCGACGCTGCTTCATGTTCAGGGCGAGGCCGGAGCCGAGAAATCCACCTCACCGGAAGGCCTACCCTTGGGCGCGCGCGCTCCTGCCGGGGGGCGTTTGTTCGCCGGGTCCGGAGGCTATGCGCGCGCTCAGGCCAACAGTTCATATGCGGAAGCGGCGTCCGTCGAGTCCGGCTCGGCCGATCTCAGCGCGCTGTCGCTCGACGAGTCGCTCAAGGGCCTGATCCAGCGCCTACGCGCCGGTGCGGTTACGGTCACCAGGGTGGGGGATGCCTGGCAGTTTCGGGGTCCGATACCCGGACTCGGAGCAGTCGACATTCGTGTCGCAAAGGATCCCCAGGGTGGGCTCAACGGAACGGTTTATGTCTCTGAACCGGCGGCGCTGGAGCTTGCACTTTCGATGACCCGAGCTGCCGACACCTCGCCACTTCGTGCTGCGGGTGAGCGGATTCGTTGGAAAGTTGTCGGGCCGAACGGGCGTCAGACCTCGCTAGCGGCGCTCAGTGTGCCGTCGTCTCGTCTTCATTCGGAGGATTTATGACCCTTGTCAATCCAGTCGCCGGATCGTCGGCGGCGACGAGCAAGCCAACCAGCGCGCTCGGCAAAAACTTCAATTCTTTCGTGAATATCCTTGCGGCACAGATCCGAAATCAGAATCCGCTGGCGCCGATGGACACGCATCAATTCACCAACCAGCTGGTACAGTTCTCGCAGGTCGAGGAGATGATGGGGCTGAAGGAGAGCTTCGGTGCCATCTCGACCCAGATGTCCGAAGCCAATCTCATGTCGGCCGGCCAGCTAATCGGCAAGGACGTCACGTTTAAGTCGCCGACGGTACGGCTCGAGAAAGGGAGCGCTGAGATCTCCTTCAATGCGGGCCCTGGCGTGGCCGGCGTGACGGCCACAATTAAAAGGAATGACGGAAGCGTCGTTCGGTCGCTGCGCATGGCGGCTAGCGGGGGTGAGGGGCGCATGCGCTGGGATGGGCTGGACGATCGGGGCAGGGGCGTTGCTGAGGGAGTCTACAAGGTCGAGATCCAGGGCCGAGATGCGTCCGGCAACCCTGTGGAGGTCACCGCCAACGCGAGAGCGACGGTGACGTCGGTCTCACGGGGGGGGGATGGCAGCATCAGTCTTTCCACCACCTTGGGAAGCGTGAGGTTTGGTGACGTGGTGTCGTTCGGAACAAAGTCGTAAGCGCGGGAGTCCCACCAGATGAGCCTCTACAACACCTTCAACACCGGCGTGAGCGGTCTCGGTGCTCAGTCCCGCCGTCTCGGCGTGATCTCGGACAACATCGCCAATGTCAATACGACGGGCTTCAAGGCGGTTCGCAGCAACTTCTCAAATATCATTGCCGGAGAAGCTCAGTCGTTTCGTAGTGCCTCGAGCACGGTCACCATGGTCGCGAAGCCTGATGTCGATCGCCAGGGCCAGATTCAAAAAACCGATGTACCGACAGATATGGCCATCTCTGGCAACGGGTTTTTCATTGTTCGCGACCGGTCGGACGTCAACAGGTTCGGGTACACCCGCTCCGGGTCCTTCGTGATCGACAGCCAGGGAGACCTTCGAACCCGAGAGGGGGCGTATGTTCAGGGTGTTGCCATCGTCGATGGCGTCCCGGCAAAGGCACCGAGCTACGGCGATCTCAAAAACGTTCGCGTGCCCCAGAGCACGCTGTCGGCTGCGACCACCACGAAAGTTGCCGTCGCGGCAAACCTCCCGTCCGACGCCGGTATCGTCGATGCTAAAACATCACCCTATGTTGCGTCTGTTGATGTTTATGATCCGCTTGGAAAAGCGCGCACCCTTGATCTCGTCTGGTCGACGGCCGATAGCGCTAAGCGCGTATGGAAGGTTGCAGTGCAGGAACGCGGTGCCAAGACGGAAGCTGGATCTTTCGAGCTCAGTTTCGATGCCCAAGGCCGCCTGGTTCCGGCAGATGCGAAGGCCGCTGCCGCAACGATTAAGCTTCCAGTGGGAGCCGGCACGGATACCAGTACTATCACGCTCAGCTTCGATGACATGACGGCGCTTTCGGGACGCTTCTCGCTCTCGGCGCTTAACCAGAACGGAGCGCCGGCCGGGCAGCTGGCGGGCATCAATGTGGGCAGTGATGGTGTCCTAAGTTTCGAGTTCTCGAACGGCGTATCCAGGCCGGCCTATCGCATTCCGCTGGCGACTTTCCCTGACCCGGACGCTCTCTCCTTATCGAGCGGCAGTCTCTATCGCGAGACCGTCAAGTCCGGCTCAGGCCTGCCGCTGCTCGCAGGCATCGGGGGGGCTGGTGAGATTGTTTCTAGATCTCTGGAGGGTTCGACGGTCGACATCGCGGAAGAGATGACGGACATGTTGGTTACGCAGAACTCATACTCGGCGAGCGCCAAAGTGATCAATACGATCGACAAGATGCTTGAGGAGGCTGTCCGTCTCGGCGGTTAGCATCCGGCATCGCGACATTAGGGCTTAGCCTGGACCAGGCAGGGGATACTCTGGGCGGATAACTCGGCGCAGGCGCCGCTCGGATTCGTCGTGTGGAAGCGCACGAGGTAGAGTCTGTTGGTGCCCGATCCGGGGGGCAACACCTTGACGTCTTCCGCCGTCACCAGGTGGGGGATAGCGCCCAGCACGCGGGTGACGATGGCGGGCACGGATGCTTCGCTTCGAGCGGCGCCGACCTGTATTACTCCCATCGGCTCGGCGGCCCGTGACGGAGCGGGCTTCGTGACAATGGTTCTCGGGACCTGCGGCGCAGGAGCGGGGGAACGGGAAGACGCCGGGGGCGGTGCTGGGGGCTTGGAATCCGCCACGGGCGGGTTAGGGGGCGAGGGGGCACCTCTATCAGCAGGCGGGATCGCCGGAGGTGCCGGAGCGTTCTCGGACGGTTTCGGGCTGGCTTGAGAAGGAGCAGACGCCGGCGGTGCGGGCGCCCCGGCCGCGACGTTCGTGCGAGGCAGAGTTGTCGGAATGGGCAGCCGGTCGAGATTGCGATCGAGCAGTCGTTGGACGATCTCGCGCCACTCGATTTCCACCGGCTGACCCGTGCATGCATCGATCATGGCGCCGACTGGCGGTGCCATGCCAGTGAGTGTTCCCATCAGAGTTGCCTGCAGGGTGGCATCGCGAAAGAAGGCGGCAAGCCATACTGCGGCGACTAGGTCCTCCAGCACCTCGGCTCCCGGCTTTGCCGACTTGACCGAAGCCCAGGCATGCGCGAGGTCGCCCCGGCACATTGCGGCGACGATTGCTGATGGGGTTGTCGCGGCGGGAGTCGCCGTAGCGGGAGCCGCGAAGGCTAGGAGTAATACGAGCATGCGGAGCGCGATGGTCATCGCTTCTCCAGGATCTTGCTCGCGGCGATCGCCCGAAGATAGGCGGTGGGCGTCGGTCCGTTCGGAGCGGCGATGATCCGATCCAGTTCCGCCAGCAGCGCGCGCCTGGCGGAAGCGGAGTCGCCGTCGGCGTTCAGCCTATGGATCAGGGCGAGGCCTAGATTCCCGCGCGACTCTTGGCCCAGCATTCGAGAATCGACGACGCGGCGCATCTCGGCCGGGACGGCCGGCCCGTTTTTCAAGAAGGCGGCGGCGACGAGGATGCGCGAAAGAGACGCCGGATCTCCGGTCCGCATGAGATCGGCCGCGGACTCCGGCAACCCTCCTTCGAGGAGGGCAAGGGCGGCCCGACGCCGGAGACCTGGCGGTTCGCCCTGGCGTAGGATCGCAAGGATGGCCGGCTTGTCCCGATCCAGCCGGGACGGTGAGCCAGCGGATAGATAGGTCCATCCGAAGGCCAGTCCGGCCAGCCCCGGCTGCGTCTGCCAGTTCGCAAGCAGCGCCTGGCTCAAGGTTTCCTCGGAGAGGCTGAGGGCCTTGACCTGGCGGATCGCGACGGCGGCCTTTGTGAGCTGGGAGGACTCGCTCCCTTGGCCGGCGGCGGAGGCCACGGCAACTCCGTCCCCGTATCTGCCCTCCAGGGAGTAGCGAATGGCGAGAGGAGCGGCTACCTCGTGCAGATTCTCTGAGCCGATCCGGGCAAAGATCTGGGCAATCGGCTCAGAGCCGTCGGTTCCCGGCATGACCTCGTTGAAGAGGCATTGGCGCAACCCCTCAGATTTCTGGGCGGCGGACGCTAGGCTTTCGGCGGCTTGTCCGAGTACTTCGCCAAAGGGCTTCCGCCGGAAATGCGCCGCCGCGGCGAGCGCATCGCAGAGAGCATTGATCTCGGAAGCACCGAGATCGTCAGGGAGGTCCAGTGCGCGGGTCGCAGAGGCAAGACCCTGATGAAGCCGGCCGATGGCTGCAGCGAGACGGCGCTGCGTCTGTGGCAGGCCGGCGCTGAACGCCTCGTGCCCCATCCAGCCAATTGTGAAAGCGTAGTCGACCTGCTCCTGCGAACCGGGGCTCGGGGGTTTGGCAACTGACGACTGAAGGCGGTGCGTGGCGGAGAGCAGTTGCGCTGCGAGCCTGTCCTCGCCGGCGTCATAGAGTTTTCGAGCCCCGAGGATCGCCTGCGCCGGCGAGATCGTCGAGCCTTCCCCAGCCGCGGGACCACCGTTCGCCAGAGTTGTCGCCAGGACCGCCAGGATCGTCAGAATTCTGATCAAAGATAACTCTCGATCAGCGCGCCGACCAACATCATCCAGCCGCCTGAGTAGACGAAGTAGATGAGCTTGATGGGGAGAGCGATCAGCACCGGCGGCACCATCATCATGCCCATGGACATCAGGACGGAGGCGACGACCACGTCAATAACAAGGAACGGCAGAAAGATCAGGAATCCCATCTCGAAGGCGATGCGCAGCTCGCTCAGCATGAAGGCGGGAACAAGCACCCGCAGATTCACCTCGCTGGGGGTCTGAGGAGCGGGAATGCCAAGCCGCCGCGCGGCGACACCCTGCATGAGGTTTAGCTCGCCCTCGCCCACGTTACGCAGCATGAACGCCTTGAATGGGGCGGCGGTTCTTTCGAACGCCTGCTGCTCCGATATGGTCTCGTCCATGTAGGGAGCCACGCCTTCGTTCAAGGCCTTTTCGAGGGTCGGTCCCATGATGAAGATCGTCAGGAAGATGGCGAGGCTGGTGAGAACGATGTTGGGCGGCGACTGCTGCAACCCGATCGCCGACCGCAAGAGGGAAAGGACGACCACAAGGCGCGTGAAGCTGGTGATGGTGACGACGATGGCCGGTGCGAGCGCAAGGAAGGCCGTTAGCGCGAACAGCTGCAGCATTGTGCGGCTCATGGAGCCGCCTGACAGGTCGAGGGTGACGGTCTGTGCCGATGCCGTATCGACAACTGTGAGCAGCGCTAGGGCGCACCCGATCCCGAAGCGCCCAACTCTCCCGAAGCTGCGGCGTCCGCGGCTGTTCGCGAGGCGTTTCCTACCTCGCTCCATGCGCGTTCCGTGCATAGGCCAGCAGGCTTTGCTCCCGACCGCCCTGTTCCTCCGCCGACCGGCGCAGCGACTCCAGAGTCGACGAGAGTCGCGAAACGAGAGAGTCGCAGTCGGCAACGACCCCGAGCAGGCGGGCCGCTGTGGATACCCTGTCGCGCTCGGCAAGCAGGCGGGCCTCGTCGCAAAGCTTGTCGACGAGCCCAATGATAGGATCAAAGTCGATGTCGGTGCCGGCCAGGAGGCTCCGCTCCAGGGAGGAAAGGCGTACCGAGATCTCACCGATCAACTCGGTTGCCGCTGCAGGAGAGGTTTCGTTCTGTTCGCCTTCGCGCCGCATTCTCTCCTCCGATACTGCGTCATCGTGTTCCACGTCCGCATCTTGCGACCGGTACGGTTGGGATCGATATCCACGATCACTTCGAACTGGCGAGGACTGATCTCAGTTTCAGCCAAAGTGGATGAATGCACCGCCTAGTTGACTTGTACTTCGGCGCTCGCGACTTCCGACGGCGGCGACACGATCTGCAGGCGAACCGAACTCTGTTCGCCGGGGGGGACGGGTCGGTCGACGACGCGCTCGCACCATCGAAATAGCGGCTCGGAGCGCTTGTTCATGAGCCTCACGCAAAGATCATAGGACCTTACTGCGGCCGTGCCCTCATTCCTGACGCTGACGTCGACGGTGAGGAGTTTGCTGGTCATATCCCGGTTAACCTCGGAATTGACGATCGACAGGCCAGGCTCAGCCGCGTTGGCGACCGAGGCTTCCTGCGGGCGGCCCAGCCAGAAATAGGCAGCCGTGGAAGCCGCGATGCCAACAATCAGAATGCTGCCGACCGCCGCGGCCAGACGTTTGCGTGAGCGGGGGGCTGGCGGGGCTGCGTCGTCAGATTGGACGGGGGACTCCTGTGCCTCGGACGGAAGATTCTCGAGGACCTCGGCTGGCTTAACGGTCCAGACCAGGTCGCAGCTCTGACACATGATCAGACGGCCCCTGGCGGGAACTTCGATTGCTTCGAATTGGGTATACTCGCCGCAGGATGGGCAGAGCACGCGCACGATCACGCTCCTAAGCTAGGCGAAGCTGCCCCGGACGAGCGCAGCCTCGGTGTTGCAGGAGGCCAACATCGGTGCAATTCGGAATCCCTGCACCCCTAGTTCGATCCGTTATGAAGTGATCGGCGAGTGACGCCTCTCTCGATGGCGATCAAAGTGGGCACGAGGAGACGAACCAATGCGCATCGCAAGTCAGCAACTTCTTTCGTCGGCGCTCAGGTGGCTGGACCAGCGGCAGAACTTCGTTGCTCAAAACGTGGCGCAAGCGGATGTACCGACCTATCGGCCTGTCGACTTCCGGAAGTCCTTCGCCGATCTGGTCCGATCACCGCTTCAAACCCGGTTGCGCCTGACTACCAGCTCCGAGATGCATATCGAGCCCCGGCCGCGTGCCGGCGCCCCTGAAGTGGCCGACGTCTCTAACGACGAGAGCCTAAACGAAAATCGCGTCGATCTCGAAAAGGAGATGGCCGTCTTGGCGGAGGTGACGTCGCAGCAGGAGATGGCGACCGCCGTTTACAAGAAGAATTTGCAGTTGCTTCGCCTGATGGTCAGGGGATCGAAGGAAGGAGCCTAGCGCATGAAGTTCACAGACCTCCTTCACGTAGCCTCCTCGGCCCTATCGGCCCAAGGCACACGTCTGCGCGTTTCCGCCGAAAACCTGGCGAACGCCGGCACGGTCAACGCGCCTGGCGAAGAATCGTTCAAGCGCAAGATCGTCGTCCTCGAGGCCGTCTCGGGCCGTGATAAGGGGCCGGCGATGGTCCGGGTCGGCGAAATCGCTGAATCGGAAGAAGAGGGGTCGCTCAAGTACGAGCCGGCTCATCCGAAGGCGAATGACCAGGGGTATGTCCTGTACCCGTCGGTATCTCCGATCATTGAGATGGCGGATCTTCGAGACGCAGAAAAGAGCTATCGCGCGAACCTTCAGGTGATCGAAAGCGCCAAGCGGCTGGTCCGTTCCGCCCTTCAAATCATCCGTTAGCACTCAGGAGCGCATATGAAGATCTCCAATCTCATTAACCAGAGCCAGGCTCTCCAGAAATCCGCCGGCGCCGATGCCGGTGGTCGATTTGCCAAGACGATCGCCGATCTAGCAGCTCAGGCCACCGGCTCCGCTGTAGCCGTCGAGGGCGCGTCGAAGGCAGTTGCGTTGGGAGCGGCCGATCCGACCGAGGTGGCGACCACGATCGCGCAGGCCGAGTTGATGCTGGAATCCGTCGTCAGCATCCGCGACAAGGTCATCTCGCTCTACAACGAGCTCGTGCGCACGCCGATATAGGCCCTTATGGCGGACCTTGATCTCCTCTCCCTAACCCGGGACGCCGTGATGATGATCGTGAAGGTGAGCGGTCCGGCTCTGCTTCTCGGCCTCGTCGTAGGGACCGTCATCGCGTTGGTGCAGGCGATCATTCAGGTGAACGAGATGACGCTCACCTTCGTGCCGAAACTCGCCGCAATCCTCTTCAGCGTGATCCTGCTCGGACCGTGGCTGGGCGCCGAACTCGTCGGGTACGGACAGGTCACATTTGGGCGTCTTGCTGCCTATGGTCAGCCGTCCGGAGACGGTCGCCCATGACGGGTGGCGGTGTAGCCGAGCCCGCCGAGGGCACCGTCGGCGCGGTCCTGACCCAGCAGGAGGTGGCTGATCTCCTGGAGGGGCGGCAGCAGCTGCAGAGCGACGGGATCAAGGGCTATCTGCAAAAGCTCAGCCAGCAGAATAGCATCAGCGGCAGATTGCCGGTTCTTGACATCATCGTCGATCGCTTCGTGCGGGCACTCAATACGACAATGAGAAATTTCACCAGCGAGAACGTCGATATCTCGCTGGATAACATGTACAACGCGCGCTTCGGCGACGTCATCAGTTCTCTTGAGCCGCCGGTGATGATCGGTCTGGTGCGGTCATCGGCCTGGCGCGGTATGGCACTATTTTGTGTCGAATCGCAGCTCATCTACGCGGTCGTCGATGTTCTGCTTGGCGGTCGACGCGGCGGAGACCGCGACTCGCTCGAAGGCCGGAGTTTTACCTCGATCGAGCGCAGGCTGATCCGCCGTATGCTGGGAACGATGCTGGCGGATCTCGAGGTCGCATTTGCGCCAGTTGGCGCTCCCGAATTTTCGCTCGAAGGGATCGAGACCAACCCTCGGTTCGCGAGAGCGGCGCGCCCGGACACTCCCACGATCGTCTCCGTGATCCGTTTTTACATGGAGGACCGGGGAGGAAAGATCCTAATCGTCTTTCCTGCGCCGCTTTTTCACGAAGTGCGCGACGTCCTTAGCCAGCCATTCTACGGCGACAGCGCGGATGGGGACATCGGCTGGACAAATCAGGTCAATAGCCAAACGATGATCACGAAGGTAGGCGTCGAGGTCGTGCTGGATACGATCCCCGTCTCTTTGGCGGAGGTCATGGGGTGGGCGCCCGGATCTCAGCTCCACCTCAACGCCACCCGATCCTCTCCAGTCGATCTGAAGATTGGAACAAAGATCGTGGCGAGGGGCGAACTCGGCCGGAACGGCACGCAACTTGTAGTGAGGCTACTTTGAGTCAGGAAATGTGGATTGTGACGGCTTTCGCTGCAGCATTTCACACCGGACTTCTCGTGCTGGTGTTCATCTACCTGCTTGGCGTCCACCGCCGCCTGAGTGAGCTGCGCAACGCCCGAAGCGAAGCGCAGGCCTGGCTGCAGGAATTCGGGCGTGTGCTCTCCGCCGGTATCACGACGACGGCGGACCTGAAAAAGAGCGTCGCGGTCGCGCAAAACGACCTCAAGGACTTGCTGGCCCGAGCGGACCAGCTGCGGTCCGGCGGGGCGGCCTCGTCCATTCGGCTCGCTGGTGCGAGCCCGGCAGCCGCCACCGAAGCCAGGCCGGCGGCGCGCCCGGCGACGGCCGGCGTCCGGCCCTCTGTTGATGTGAGGATCGACGATGAGCCTGCAGAGCCGCGTCGCGCACGCGTAGCGACGGGTTTGCGCGAGGCGTCTACGCCCGATCATCCGCTCGCGGGACTGCGCTGAAATGAAGATCCTTCGAGTTCTCCTGGTCTTCGGGTTCCTGATCACGGCCGTGACCGCTACGTTCGGCATTTGGAATGGCCTGGTCCATCAGGGGCCATCCGACATGTCGCTAATCAAGACCAGTATCGCGGCGGATCCCGGCAAGGCGCCAAAGGCCGCGGCGGCGGAGCCCGCACCCGAAGCGGCACCACCACCGGCTCCCGTTTCCACCTCCTCACAATCACCCTCCTCGGCGCCGCCGCCGAAGGAAAGTGCCTCGACGGGCGGCAAGCAGAGCCTTGGCGACGCTCCGGTGTTCGAACCGCTCGACCTTACCCCCGGTCAGGCGGCTCTGCTTGAGCAGGCGCTCGCCTACGGCCAAGCCGTTCGCCGCCGCGAGGAGACGATTGCGTTGCGCGAGCGCGCGCTCGCGGTGGCTCGCCAGGAACTCGAGCGCCGCCTGGACCTCGCGAAGAAGACCATAGAGCAGGCCTCGGCGAGCCAGCGGGCCGCCGTCGAGGCCGAGCTGGAGGGTAAACGCCGCGAGCTGCAGGCTCTTCAGGCCGAGGTTGGACAGAGAGAGTCGGCGAGCCAGCGGGCCGCCGTCGAGGCCGAGCTGGAGGGTAAACGCCGCGAGCTGCAGGCTCTTCAGGCCGAGGTTGGACAGAGAGAGGAGAGCCTCAAGGCTCTGGCGGCGAAGATTCGCGAGGACGCGACGCAGAAGACCGAAAAGACCATCGCAGCATACCGAAGCATGAAGCCTAAGAAGGTGGCCGCCGTTCTGTCGCAGATGGACGCGGTCGAGGCCGCTACCGTGCTTTATCTCCTCCCGGACGAACAGCGCGCGAAGGTGGTCTCCGAACTCGACCCGGCCATCGCCGGAGCGCTTCTTCGCACCCCCTTCGCCAGCGAGCTCGCCAAGCTTACGACGGCGGCCCAATGAAGCGCTGCGCCGCCCTCGCGATCGCCGCAATACTGATGATGTCCCCGGGCTTGGCCGTCGCGGAAACCGAGCTGCTTCCACTGCCCAAGATCACTATTCGTTTCGCAACCGGAACACCGCAAGGGATCGGTCTGAAGGTGGCAGTCGAGGTCAAGGTCGATCAGCTTGAGAGCGTGCGCGGCAACACCGGCGTTCTCCAGGACGTCGTGTTCCTGGCCGGCTTCGACTTCCTCGCCTCGGCCCGGCGCATGGCACCGCAAGCTCCTTCGACGACGATCCTGAAAGAGCGCATTGAGCTGGAGACCGAGCGTCGCCTCGGCCGCCACACCAAGATCAAGGCACACCTTCAGGAACTCTCGTTTCAGTAGCCAGGCAGCATGACCCAATGACTTTTCTGTTCCTCCTTCTCGCCCTGCTTCTGTCTGTGGTCATCGTCTACCTCCTGGTCTCCAACATCAGGGCCAGCGGAGAGCTGAAGACGGTGCTCGGACAGATAGCCGAGCTTGAGCGCGACAACTCGCTGCTGACCGAGAACCTTCAGACGGCCAAACAGGGACTTGCGGACGCCGAGCAGAAGATGAAGAGCTTGAGAAGTGAGCTCCGTGCGGAGATCGACGGTGGAGCATCGGGTAGCGATCGTGGGTGAAATCATTTGAAGAGCCAGGAACGTCATGGCGAGTAAAGACTTCGCAAAGCTGACCGGCGGCGAGAAGGCCGCCATCATGATGTTAGCTGTTGGCGAAGATTATGCCGCCAAGGTTTTCTCGATGCTGGACGAGGAAGAGATCCGCGATCTCTCCCAGGCGATGGCTACCTTGGGGTCGGTCGACGCCCGCACGGTCGAGCGGTTGTTCGTCGACTTCGCCAATCAGATCTCTTCGGGCGGCTCGGTCAGGGGGACTGCGTCGGCGACCCAGAAGCTCCTGCTGAAGGTGCTCCCGCCGGAGACTGTCGAACTGATCATGCAGGACATCAGCGGTCCGTCGGGGCGGACCGTCTGGGAGAAGCTCGGCAATGTTAACGATACAGTCCTCGCCAACTTCCTGAAGAACGAGTATCCGCAGACGGTTGCGGTCGTCCTCTCCCGCATTCAGCCCGATCAGGCATCGCGTGTGATCGGGCTGTTGCCCGAGTCGCTGTCGCGGGACGTCGTCGTGCGCATGCTGAAGATGGAGACCGTCTCGCGAGATGTCCTGGAGGACGTCGAGCAGACGCTGCGAACGGAATTCATGGCTACGCTCGGCCGCACCCAGAAGCGTGATCCGCACGAGAACATGGCTGAGATCCTTAACAACATGGATCGCACCAACCTTAATCGCGTGATATCGACGATCGAGGAAATCCTGCCTGATAGCGCCGAGAAGGTTAAGAGCCTCATGTTCACCTTCGAGGACATGAAGAAGCTCACGCCCGCGGACATTCAGGTTGTTCTTCGCAGCGTGGACAAGGATGCTCTGGCGATTGCGTTGAAGGGGGCCAGCGAGGAGCAGCGCAAGCAATTCTTCCAGGCCATGTCGGAGCGCGCAGTCAAGCTGCTTCGCGACGAAATCGACGGGATGGGGCCGGTGCGTGTTAAGGACGTCTACGAAGCTCAGCAGCGCATTGTGAACACCACAAAAGATCTCATCTCCAGCGGGCAGATAGAGCTGGCCGAGGAAGGCGAAGGAAACGAGCTCATTGAATAGTGTCTCTGGCCTCGTGCGCCAGCAGGATCGCCGATAAAGCTCACACGTATCTCTGCCGATTCACACCGTGATCGCCGGCGAGAAGGTTCCGGCAACGGACATCAGCCTCCGTTACGCGAGCCTCGCATGGGGCGGCCAAGTCCCGAGCATCGGAACGCCCCTACTGATGCGCTGCTGTTTGGGCACCAACGGGGATCGTTCTCTCAGCTTCTGGAGTCGGGTTGCGCGAACCGACCCGGCAAGGTGCAAGTTCTTGGTGCGCTTCGGAAAGCCGGACTGACGTTTCACGCGCGACCTCAGCAGTCTGTTGGACTCCCTTTCCGACATATAGCGGCCCAGGCGGTGCTAGCTTAGCCGCACTCAGAACGGCCTCAGCATCTCGACGATCTGGGAGCCGACGGGCGGCTGTTGGTAATCCGTGATCATGCCGCGGCCGCCATAGGTGATCCGAGCCTCGGCGATCTTTTCTGATGCGATCGTGTTTTCGGCGTCGATGTCCTGCGGTCTCACGATGCCTCCAACAACGACTTCACGGAGTTCATTGTTCACTCGCAGCTCTTGGCGGCCCGAGACCACGAAGTTGCCGTTTCTGAGCTGATCGACGATAACTACCGCGACTTTGAGCCTGACGCTTTCCTTGCGTTGGGCGCTCCCTGTTCCTTTGAATAGACCGGATCCGCTCGATCCGAGCGCGGCTGCGGTGTTTAGAGTCGGATTGCCCGGCAGGGTTTGCGCGATCTTCGATGCGTAACCAAAAAGATTGCCGAGGTTGAGTGCATCGGTGTTGGAGCGCTCCCTCGAAGTCCCATTCTCCAGGGTCGCGCTGTCTGAGAACTGCACGTCGACTGTGAGAATATCTCCCAGACGTGCGGCGCGCTGATCTTTGAGCAAGGTCTTGGAACCTAGGCGCCAGAGGGAGTTGCTGGTGGGGGGCGCCGGCGGTTCAACCTGGGTTGGATAGGTGATCTTATGTGCCGGGGCGGGGTTGGCGATCTCGGTGATCGGTGTGAGCTTTGGAGGCTGGCCGATCTCTGATAGGCGATCCATCGTCGTGCATCCGGAAAGGAGATTGCCTGCGGTCAGCGTTGCGATGGCGAAGAGAGTGTTCGTGCGCATGGATCTACTCCATGATGACCGTGTTCGCGTCCTGCACCCTAGCGCGAAGCTTCTTGTTGGAACTCTGGCTTCGAATGTCGATGACCTGTCCGGAGGCGCCCGGTTCGAGGGCGACTCCCGCTGCAGCGACTATCAAGTTCGCGGTTTTGACGATGACCCTGACGGAGGCACCTTTGTCGACGACGACAGGGGCGCGCAATTGCGACGTGAGCATGACCGTCCTCGGCTGGATCGGCCACCGGGCCTGCATGCCGACGAGGCGCGCTGTGTCGACGGCCGCCTGATGCGGCACGCGGGTGGCACGAAGCCGGACCAATTCGATGTCTTCATCGGTTATCGTATCGCCGGCGCTCAGCCGCCGGGTCGCTACGGCGACGGCGAGAGCCCGATGAAATCTTCCCTGCAGCAGTCGGACAGAGCCGGGGGTGAGCGGGGATCGGCTTTGTTCCGTTATCGTCGCGACGAACGTGCCGTCGACCGCGGAAGTCCGCAGCTCAGAGAGGTCCGACGCGTAAAGTCTCGGGATCGAGCCGACGAGTCGCAGATCCTCTGGCTTGAGTTCGATCTCGACGCAGTAGCCGAGGCGGCGTTCCAAAGCGATGGTCAGCTCCGCGAGCGCACCCTGCTCTGCCGCAGCGACATCCCGGCAGCCGGGCGCCTGCTGGGAGAGGGACGCGAGCTGCAGTGCCTGAGCGCCAGCGGGCGAGGGGCCGGTCAGGACGGCCGCCAGGAGTAGTGTCCGGATGCGCATGGCTACCTCATCGACTGAGTTGTGGTGTGGAGCATGTCATCGGAGGCTTTGATGACCTTCGAATTCATCTCATAGGCGCGCTGTGCCGAAATAAGAGCGGTGATCTCGGAGACCATGTCGACGTTCGAGGCTTCGAGGAAGCCCTGTTTGACGGTTCCGAAGCCGACATCTCCGGGATTTCCCGTGGTTGGATTGCCGGAGGCGGGGGTCGCTGCGAGAAAGCTGTTCCCGATATTGGCGAGGCCGGCTTCGTTGGGAAAAATGGCCATTTCGAAGCGACCAACGTCGACAGGAACCAACTGGCCGTCGATCGTCGCTTGAATCAGCCCCTGATCGGTGATGCTGATCTGCTTGGTGTTGGCCGGGAGGGTAAGGCCGGGGCGCACGGTGAATCCCTGAGCGGTGACGATTTCTCCGGTTGGGCTGATTTGAAGCGATCCGGCACGCGTGTATCCGGTCACCCCGTTGGGCAGATTGACGACCAGAAAGCCGCGGCCGTTGATCGCAATATCGAGATTGTTTTCGGTGCCGGTCAGCGCGCCCTGCGAATTGATACGGTAGGTTCCGCCAATCTTGACACCGACGCCGGTCTGGGTTCCGGACGAAACCACAGAACCCGCGTCCGAGGTACGGGAGCCGACAGTGACGCCGCGATCCTGGTACAGCAGATCGTGAAAGTCCGCACGCTGGCGCTTGAACCCCGTGGTATTCAGGTTGGCGATGTTGTTCGCGATGACTTCGGTGTTCAGCTGCTGTGCAGCCATGCCGGTGGCGGCGATATTGAGCGATCTAAACATGGTGGTTCCTTAGGCTGAGGGAATCTTGTCGATCGCGCGGCTCTGCCGGTCGTCTTCCATCTGGAGGACCTGCTGCAGCATTTCATAGTGTCGAGATGCTTCGACTAGCAGCGTCATCTCCAAGACGGGGACAACGTTGGCGCTTTCGATGCGACCACCCTGAATAGTGAAGTTGGTCGTCTCCTCCACGCCGGCTTCGTCCAGGCGAAAGCCCGCGGAGCCCACGCGTTTAAGGGGCGAGTTATCCTGAAGCTGAACGACGCGCACGCGGCCGGAGCGGTCGGCGTCCGAAAAGATCGTGCCATCTGGACCTATGGAGTATTGCTGAGCGGATGGGTTCAGCCGTATCGGCTGATCCCGGTCGCCGAGAACGGTTTCGCCGATCATCGTCTGCAGAGAGCCGTTCGGGCCAAGCTGGAAGTTGCCATTCCGCGTCAATCGGCGCTCCCCGTCCTTCTCTACGACGAAGAAGGCCTTTAAATTGCCGAGGATGACGAGGTCGAGCGGGTTGTTCGTGTCCTGGATGGCGGCTTCGGTGAAGTCGACGTAGGTCTCGGCCTCGAAAGGATAGGCGACCACGTCGGTCGTGTTGGGCTGCTGCATCATCGAGTCGAAGTGGATCGCCGTCCGTCGGTAGCCGTTCGTCGTGGCGTTGGCCAAGTTGTTGGCCGTTACCTCGATCTGGCGCGTAAGCGCCATCTGCTTCGACAACGTCAGGAATGAAGAGATCTGCACTTTACACTCCGCCTATAACCGGCGACTTTTGGCACGGTTGATGGCCGATAGAGCAAGGCACATGCCAGATAAAATTTTGGCGGCTGGGGAAATGCCGGGCCCCTCCCTGGCCGATGTCGCCATCGCGAGGTTGGCGTCCGACTCGCCCGTAGAGGTTCGCGGTGCCGTGGTCGCGGCGAGCGAACATGTCGTCGAAGTCGCCGGCCTCTCGGCCTTCGCCACGGTTGGCGGGGTCGTTGAGTTGACTGATCGCGGTGGCTCCTCGCTTCTCGGAGAGGTCGTCGGCATCCGCGACGGGCGTGTAGTCGTCATGGGGCTGCAGCCGCTCACCAATCTGGGCCCGGGCTGTGCGGCGCGGCTGGCGAAGGCCGTTGGTGAGATCCGACCTTCCGATGATTGGCTCGGCCGGATATTCGATGGGGTCGGCGAGCCGCTCGACGACGGCCCGCCTCCCTCGATCGGAAGGCGCGCCTACCGCTTGCGCGCGTCGCCACCCCCAGCGTCCAGGCGAGGGCTCGTGGCCGAGCGAATAGACACAGGAGTCGCCGCCATAAACACCTTCGCCACCTGCTGCCGCGGACAGAGGCTGGGTATCTTCGCCGGATCAGGCGTTGGAAAGACGACACTTCTGGGCATGCTGGCACGCAATGTCAGAGCCGATGCCCTTGTCATCGCCCTGGTCGGTGAGCGCGGAAAGGAACTGAGTGAGTTTATAGAGAGGTATCTGCCGGCGGAAGTGCGCCGTCGCGCCGTGGTTGTTATATCCACATCGGACCAAACTGCCATACTTCGGCGCAGGGCCGTCCTTGTCGCGTCCGCGATTGCGGAAAAACTGCGCGACGACGGCCTGCACGTCGCTTTCTTCCTGGATAGCCTCACACGGTACGCGATGGCGCTTCGCGAGATCGGCCTGACGGCAGGCGAACCGGTTGGCCCAAGCGGTTATCCGGCGAGCGTATTCGCGGAGCTTCCGAAAGTGATCGAGAGACTTGGGCCTGGAGAGGAGGGAAAGGCGATAACGGCCTTCCTGACGGTCTTGGTTGAGGGCGACGACATGAATGAGCCGGTGGCCGATGCCGTTCGCGGTATCGTGGACGGGCACCTGGTTCTGGATCGAAAGATCGCCGATGGCGGCCGTTATCCGGCGATCGACATCGCCCAAAGCGTCTCGCGCGCCATGCCTCATTGCAATGACGAAGGGGAAGGCCGGCTAATTTCCGAAGCCCTTCGGCTCGAGGCCGTCTATCGGGATATCGAGGATCTCTATAAGCTGTCGATGTACAAGAAGGGGAGCAATTCAGACATAGATCAAGCCATTGATTTTCATGGGAGATTGGAGGTCATGCTCGATCAGCCGGTTGGGGCGGTCGTGGATCTTAGTACCGGCTTCGAAATGCTGCGTAGCCGGCTGAACGGGGGGCAGAATTGAGCCTGGAGCGTCGCCGTGAGGTAGTGAAGCGAGTTGCCAAGATCCGTCGGGCGGAACTCGATCAGCGGCGAGCCGCGCTCGTCGACGCGCGCGACGCGGTCGCTGCCGCCGATGAGGCGTTGGAGTCCCTGGACCGTGAGGCGGCATCACTTGCGGCGACCGTGCGCGGCGAGCCGGACCTGCTCGTCCAGTTGAGCGAAGAGGTTCGGCTGAAAGGCCAGGACCTCGATCAGCGGCTCCTCAGGGAGGAAGCACGGCTCCTGGCCGCCCAGGACCGCGTCGTCGAGGCGCGCGGCGAGCTACGAACCGCTGAGCTCTTCCTCGACAGGAACCGCCGATGATGTCAGGTGACAAAGCCATGGATGCTCCGGACGCCGATTCGGCGGTGCCGTTGGGAAAGGACCGTCTCCTCATCTGTGATGACGACGCGGATTTCGCCGAGGAGGTGGCCGACATCGCAGCCGATGTCGGATATGTCACCGAGGCAGTGACGGACTCGTCGCTATTCGTTGAGTCCGTCGCGAAATTTCAGCCTCGGCTCGTGATGCTCGATCTGAAAATGCCAGGGCTGGATGGTTTCGACCTGTTGAACATTCTCATCGGAAAGTCGGCGATCCGGTCCTTGCTTCTGGTAAGCGGCTCAGATCCGAGAATTCTCCTATCGGCTCGCAGGATCGCGGAGGATCTGGGGTTCCCCAAGGTCAAGACCCTGTCTAAGCCGATTGATCCGGTGATGTTGCGATCGACGCTGCATGAGAACTTCACCGAGGTGCTCTCACTCGATCTTCCGGCGATCGATCGCGCGTTCGAGGACGGCGAACTGATCCTTCACTATCAGCCGAAGGTCAACCTGAAGACGGGAAATGTGACGTCCGTCGAAGCGCTTCTTCGTTGGCGGCACGATCGTTTCGGGCTCTTGCCCCCGCGCGCCTTCATGGGGGGGGCTCGTCGAGTTCGACCAGATGAGCCGGCTGTGCCACTTCGTCATCGAGCGTGGTGTCGCCCAGGCGGCTGCCTGGGAGAAGCAAGGCGTGCAACTTGCCGTCGCCGTGAATGTCAACGCACGGTCGTTGGAGCAGTCGGCCATTTTCCAGTGACTCTCGTCGGCGCTGACGCAGCATCGGATTGCCCCGGACCGGCTCATCATCGAACTGACCGAGACAGAAGTCCTCGGCCAGGCCGTGAAGACGATGGAAACGATGTCGCGGCTGCGCATGATGGGGGTAGGCCTGTCCCTGGACGACTTCGGCTCGGGGTATTCCGAGCTCAGGTCGCTCTATCGGATGCCGTTCAGCGAGATCAAGATCGACAGGGCTTTCGTCATGGAGGCGGCCAAGGGCGATGCCGGCCACAGATTCTTCTCGGCATTGGTTTCTTCTCGGCATTGGTCGGGCTGGGTCACCGCCTTGGCTTACATATATGCGCGGAGGGAATCGAGAATGTTGAAACCTTTTCGGCGGCGCGGGCCGCATCCTGCACCCTGGGTCAAGGCTAATATTTGTCTCGCCCGGTTCCTCCCGAGCAGATCACCAAGGCGTATTTGCGGAGCGGCTCGCTGACTTTCGGCTCGTCCTTTTGACCCCTGCCAAAATTTGGTTGGCATGCACCTTGCTCAGGGCGGGTACGCCGTCTACCGGATCTAGAGGTCCTGGTAGAGGCGACGCTAAAGGGGAATGCAACTATGGCGTTGAACGTTATTTCGAACTTCGCGGCGAACATTGCTCAACGAAACCTGAAAGCAGCCGACGGGCAGGCGACCAACTCGCTGAATAAGCTGTCCTCGGGTTCCCGCGTGGTCTCGGCGAAGGACGACGCGGCTTCAATGGCCATCGGATCGGCGCTTAAAGCCGAAGTCATGGCCATGGAGCAGGCGACGGTCAACGCACGCCAGGCCGGCAGTCTTCTGCAGATCGCCGACGGCGCCATGGCGAACGTCGGCGAGATCTTGATTCGAGGCAAGATGTTGGCGGTGCAAGCCTCTTCCGGACAGTTCTCGTCGACCGAGCGACAGATGTTCGACAACGAGTACCAGTCGCTCCTGGCAGAAATCGATCGTATCGCTATCACCACCAAGTTCGCCGGTAACCTTCTGGTCAACGGCAGTGTCGAAGTGGCCCAGAAGGCCAACGGGCTCAACTACTTCGGTCAGCAGGCCGACGAGTACAAGAACTTTCTCAGCAAGCAGAACGGGTTCGAAAGCATCACCTTCGAAGAGGACGTTTCGAGCTCGGTCTTTCGCTTCGCCTACAACCAGTCGACGCGCGCGCTGACAGCACGAAATATTGATACCGGCACCAGCCAGACCGTCGTACTGGCGAACCGAAGCATCGTCGAAGGACAGTTCGAGACAGTGAAATTCTCGCAGCTCGGCCTCACGGTGTCCTTAAACAACCTTTTCAACAAGGGCCAGAGCGGCTTTCCCTTGGCCGAAGGATTCTCGGCCGAACGCAAGGTCGGTGACATTTTCGAACTTCAGAATCAGTACTTAGCGCCGTCTGTCGACGTCACGCCGGTTGAGAAGGCGCTCGGCCTAACGCAAAACGCGGTCGAAGCCGACGGCATCAACCTCACCAAGGTCGGCGCAGCCTTCGGCCGCCTTCCCCGGCTCTTAAGAATGTCGACGGTTGGCAGTAACTTCTACGTTTATGGGACGAAGGAACGTGATCTGAAGACGATCACGATCGGAGGTAATTTAACCGGATCCGGCAAGTTGGCGAAGGTGGAGGTCACTCACCCGTATGATCTTAAGGCGACCGATCCATCTAAACTCACGATCAGAGTCAACAAGACGGGTGACAATGGCGGGCCGAGCATCACGGTTACCGATAACACCAATCCTGACGCAGTCAAAACCCAGACGATTGTAACATCCGGCACTGGTGAAAAGAGCTATACCTTTAGTACTTTTGGGCTGAAGATCACCACTGCTGCTGGTTTCGACGCTGCCGCCTCCACTTCCGATGGGGCAACGGCGGTTTCCACCCTGCGGGTGGGGTCAGCACTGACCCTTGATAATCGCACGACCATATCGGATACAACCCCGACCTATCGGTCGGTCGCAGAAATCGAGACGCTACTGAGCAAGCAGAGTGCGGTCGTGGCTCCCGCCATTATTGGCATCCTCCAGCGCGAGGGCAACGTCTACACGGCGGAGCTCCGCGACAACACTATCTCGAGCGAGGCCGACCGAAATCTTGTCTGCACAATACGCTTCAGCACGAACAACGAAGCCAAGCCCGATTCAGACTACGGCTCGATATACCTCGCGACCTTGTCGCAGCTTGTTGGCGCCAACAGCACCACCGTGAGTGAGACTAAGCGCTTTAACTTCAAGCTTGGAACTGCGGCTCGCGATACGGACGTTCTGTCCTTTAACGTCGATGGCATCACCACCGATGCCCTGAAGCTGAAGGGAAGCAGCGTCATCAACGAGAGCGTCGCGAAGGCTGCGTCCGCCAAAGTGACCGACGCGATCCTGAAGTTGAGCACCGTGCGCGCGAATGTCGGCGCGTCGCAGAACCGTCTGGAATTTGCCTCAACGAACCTGGCGACGTCGATCGAGAACACGGAAGCAGCGCGAAGCGACCTTCTCGACCTCGACGTCGCACGTGAAATGACGACGTTCACCAGCAAGCAGATCCTGATGCAGGCGGGTGTCGCGATGTTGGCACAGGCGAACCAGATGCCGCAGAACCTGCTGCGGCTGTTCCCGAATGCCGGTTAGCAGGCACGTCTAGGCGATAGTCCGGCATGTCCAAGAGCAAGGCGCCGGAGCCTGAAGAGGCAGCTCCGACTGCGATCGAGGCGAAAGCGCCTTTAGGGAAGCGGGGGCTTCTTGGGTCCCGTGCGGTTTTCATAGGCGGCGGAGTCGCGCTGGCCTTGTCCGCATTTGGCCTCGGCTTCGGCGCCGTCGCATTGCTGCGTCCGGTGCCGAAACCCCTTGCCGCGGTCGAACCGCCGCCGCCTCCGCCTCAGCCGACAGATTTAAAACTGGCGGGATTCGTTGTCCGCGGAATCGTCGGAGGCCGCCCAGTGGGGATCTCGGCCGACCTGACCATCATGCTGCCTTCCAAGGCGTCATTTCTCATCCTCCAGTCGCGCGTGCCCTTTTTGCGGGAAATGGTCTTTGGGATCCTTTCCGGCCATCTCGCGACGGGAGGCGATGAACACGACGAGGACCGCCTAAGGCAGGAGCTCCTAGACCTCGTCAACGAGGTCATTGCCTCGCTTTCATGTGCGGATCTGCCGCCGGCGACGAGGGCGGAGGGCTGCTATGATGGTCAGGAGCTGCCAGCGATGGGAATCGCGATCGGGCGATTGATCCGTTTCTGAAGTGATATTTGTCCGAATGGACCGGTCGTTGAAGTCATCTCTCCTGGCGGTCACCCGAGCCAAGTGGGATATACACCCTCAGTTTTCGCAATCAAACGGTTCCACCTCTCTCCCATGTTCAGTTTCTTGCGTAACCTCTTCACCGGCAAGATGCAGGCGCCGCCGATCGTTGCGCCGGCGAAGCAGGGTGCCGGCAACGCGAAGTTGCAGAGGCTCCAGGAGCTCGACGAGATCGACGCGGCATTGCGGAAGATCATCGCGATATCGCCGGAGAAGATGGAAGGACGCTTGTTCATCCTCAGCCTCGAGGGACATCGGGCGAGGTTCGGCAATACCTGGGGTTACGTCGGCGAAAAGGCGATCAAGACAGCCAAGACCGCGCTGAGGGAAAAGTTGGCCAGCGTCGACATCATGGTGCCGGTGAACGAGGGTATCGACTACATCGTCATGGTGGGCGGCGGCCCCAAAAGGGAGGCCGCGGCGACCGCGTTTCGGATCGATCAGGCGATCATGTTCGCCGTGACCGGCGAAGATTTAGGGCCGCTGGGAGTATCGGCGAAGGCGGTGATCTACGACGCCGCGTCCGACTCGATGAGCTTCCGCCCGCTCAGCTATCTCGACCTCCAGCGCGGGACGAAGGTCGAAACCAAGACCCAGATTGACCTCGAGTCGGAATTGGCCGATGAGGACGATGACGATGAGGACGCGTTCCCGACCGCCGACGCGATCTTGGAAAAGATCCGCTTCGAACCGCGCCCCGTCATGGAACTCGACCGTGGCGTTCTCGCCATGCACCGCCTCACGCCGCTTTCCAGCATGTTTGGCGAAGGCGGCGCCGGTCGCGATCTCTTGGGCGGCTTTGACGATCCGAAGCTTAGGGCGAAGCTCGACTTGCGCGCGCTGCGCTCCGCACGCGAACTCGTCAAGGACCTGTTCTCTCGTATGGCGACGGAAGCGATACTGATTCCTGTCGGTTTCGAGACGCTAGCCAATGCTTATACTCGAGGGCTGCTGGTGAAACTGGCGCAGCGCTACCCGGTCCCGGTCAGGAAGTTTCTCGTCTTCGAACTCACCGATATTCCAAACGGCCTCGCTCAGAACCGCTTCTCGGAAATAGTCGGAATCTTGAAACCCTTCGGCTCCGGCACGATGCTGAGGCTACCGGTCGAGTTTAAGGAGTTCAGGGACATCAGCGACATCGGTGCGGCCGGTGTCATATGCGACTCGGCGTTTTCGCCAAGTGATGAAATGATGGCCTTTTGCGAGGCGGCCAAGATGCAGAGGATCCGTCTCTGCGTCGGCGGAATTGCCGATCGTGGCGCTGCTCAGTCGGCTCGCGGCAACGGCTTCGATCTGGGCTATGGCCCAGCCTTCGAAAACTCGTAGCAGGATAAGCGGCCATGGCCGAAAAGAAGACGGAACCGCCTGCCGAGACGTCGGCCGGCGAAGAGGCGCCGAAGAAGAGCAAGCTGAAGCTGATCGTCTTCGCGCTGTTGGGGCTGCTCGTCCTGGCGGGTGGGGGCGGTGCCGCTGCGTACTTCTTCTTCGGCATAGGGAAACCGCCCCCGCCGGAAGTTGCCGAGGGTGATGCTGCTGCAGACGATCCCAAAAACCCTGCCCCAGACGCCAAAGGTGCCCAGAAACCCTCCGACAAGCCCCCCGCCAAAGGCTCCGACAAGCCGGCAGAGAAGCCGGTGGCTAAGCAGGACGACAAGGGCGGCGGCAAGAAGGGAGAGGTCGGCGGCGGCGCCGGCTTCGTGCCCGTGCCGTCCCTAGTGGTCAACTTGCGGGACGGAAACAAGCTTCGCTATCTGAGGCTCAGTGTCTCGCTCGAATTGTCGGATGCGGCCGCCGAGGGCCTGGTCAGGGGCAAGATGCCGAAAATCACGGATGCCTTGCAGATGTTCCTGCGCACGCAGACGCCGGAGTCCTTTGCGTCGGTCGGCGCGCTCACCACGGTACGTTCCGAGATGCTTATGCGCGTCAATCAGATCGACGATGGGATCAAGATCAAAGCAGTGCTTTTTCAGGAGCTGATGATTCAGTAGCCGCATTCGTGATCGTTCGTGAGTAGGCAGGAAAGGTCAGATAGGCATCGGTGCCGCCGCCGAGGCGAGGCTCAAGGAGCATGTTGCCGCCATGAAGCTTCGCAAACCGCGACGCGACGGTGAGGCCGAGACCGATGCCCTGCTGCGGCTTGGCCCCGGCATTCACGTCTAGCTTGAACGGCAGAAAGGCGAGCTTGGCCTTTTCCGGAGGCAGCTCGTCTCCCCGATCCGCGACGCGGATATCAACTGCGCCATGCTGGACTCTGACCGAAACCTCGACCCTTCCCTGAGAACCGGATGGCATTGGACAGCAGATGGGCGAACGCTTGGCTTATGCGCTGCGGATCGCAGGCGCTGTCCCGGAGATCGCTCGGGAATTCGACGCGCAGGTGTATGCGGAGGGCATCGGCGATCTGGCGGAATACCTCGACGACCCGTTATACAAGATCCCCAACATTAACCTGGGCGTGGTTGAGCTGGATCGCGCTGCTCTCTGCAGCATAGTAGTCAAGGATGATATCGAGGATCTCGGCCGCTTTCGTCGCTTCGGTATGGATGACCTCGCCGTAGCCGTTCACAGTCTCGACGCTAACGGATTGGGCCTGCCTTATGAGCCGGGCTGCGCCCAGGATCGGCACGAACGCCGATCGCAGCTCCCGGCCTAGCAAGCTGGCGAAGCCTCTCTGGTCGATCTGCCCGAACAGTCCCTCGGGCCGGGCGGCCCTTGACCCGCTTGAGGGCATCCTGCAGCTCACTCGCAAGCTGGATCTGGGGCTCAAGCTCGATCGCGATAGACTCCGAGACCGAGCAGTCGAGGACTTCGCCGGCGACCTTCTACTTCGCCGATGCGATGGTACTTCTGAGATCGCCCAGGGAAAGCGGCTTCCGCAGAATGTCGCGGACCTTAAAGCGGATCGCCGTCTACACGGAGGCGATGTTCGCATGGCCGGATATCACGATGAACTGCGGTTCGGTATGGAGCGTTTAGCGGGTGGAGACATGGCGGACGAATTCGAGTCCGTCGATCCCGGGCATGCGCACATCGGTGATAACAATGCTAACAAACGGATCGCCCTCTAGCCGGGCAAAGGCCTCTTCCGCGCTCTCGGCTGTCAAGCATGTATCGCCATCCGCCTCGATGAGCGATCGGATCTCATCCAGGGCGTCCCGTTCATCGTCGACGACCAGGACCTTCCAGGTGCCCTGCGTGTAGCTCGATACGCGTGTCGCATTCAACTCCGGTCGATGGACGTCATCGGAATTCGAAACGCGTAAACGATATGTCCTCCGTTCCCTCGAAGCGCAGAAGTCGATCGACTTCGCGCATCAACCGTTCTCGGAGTTCCTTGCGATCGACACGCTTGCCGAGGTCGAGGAAACTCGTCATCGATGCTTCGTACAGACGCATGCGAAGAACATCCTTCATGACCTTGTCCATGACCGTCGCGCGCACCTCTTCGTCGACCTCGGGCTTAAACCTTAACGCCGCCTCTACAATCATAGTCCCATCGGGACGTTTTAGGACGAAGGGCCCCACGAGGACGTAGCCGACATAGGGCTGAGCGCTGCCAGAGTGTTGGCCCTGTGCCAAGACCGCGCTATTGCATACCCCGGATAGGAAAAGGGCGGCTGCGAGCAGGCTGAGACGATGTGCTATCACGCTAGGCCCGTTTCCCTTTGGCGGATATTTTCGCCGATTCGATCAACAGTCTCTCGTTGATGTGCTCGAGGATCTCGCGGAGCGTATCCCCGACCGGTATCGGAGGCAGTTGGGCGGCGCTTCGGGCCATAGCGGCGACCCGCTCTACGTCGACAACTCCTTCGGCGCGCATGCGCTGGAGAGAGGTGAGGGCGTCGATCGACTCCTGACAATGGACGAAGGCGCGGCGCCGAGCGGAGCCCTCCTCGCTCTTGTCGAACGGCGGGACGCCGCCTAGGTCTACGGCGCCGATTTCGGCCAGCCCCTCGGCCTTGTCGGCGGTCATGTCGGCGCCGCCGCC
>VGEN01000033.1 GCA_016869285.1 Alphaproteobacteria bacterium | reverse complement strand
GTCTATTCCGATTGCTGGAAGGGCTACAACGTGCTCGACGTATCCGACTTCAAGCACTTCCGGATCAATCACTCCGAGCTCTTCGCTGATCGGCAGAATCACATCAACGGCATCGAGAACTTCTGGAACCAGGCCAAGCGCCACATGCGCAAGTTCAACGGTGTCCCGAAGGCCCATTTCGGGCTATTCTTGAAAGAGTGCGAGTGGCGCTTCAACACCAGTGACCCATCCAAGCAACTAACCCAGATCAAACAATGGGTTAAGCGTCATCTCAGGTAGTTATCTGGGACAGCCCCTTACGATCAACGCCACGGCCGAGGTTCTGACCGTCGGCCAGGATCTTACGGCCAAGTGGGTGACAATGAGCGGTGCCGAAGCGCGCTGGCTCAAACGCTATATGTTGCGGCATGGCCCTGGGTACAACCCCAATACGACGGAGCCGGCGCCCTATGAGGAGCCGGAAGCCGAGGGCGCGGGAGCGGCGAAGGGAGCCGAGTCGAAGCCGGCGAACGCTGCCGCGAAGGCCAAGAAATAGCCCCCTCTGCGCAACTACGCCGTAGGCTTAGTTGTTGAAAATCCTTGATCGGATGGCCTTGTCGTCGTAGCAGACGGGCCGGTGGGGAAGCGGTCCGGGGAGGCCCGGACGGACGGAGTCCGCGGAAAGAAAAGGACGCCGCGTCCGGGACTGTGCCGCCTTTCCGCCTTAGTCGGTCCTAATTTTCGTCGCCAAGGTCGATCATCTTCGTGGCCGTCATCAACGGGCCGTGCGCGCCAAAGGAGCGCCCATGCCCCAGGGAGCCACGACGGAATGGGGCAGTCAGAGGGGCGGTATGGTGAGCTTGAGCAAGTCGGCGGAGATGCATCGGGCATGAGCGCCTCCGTTCTGGTCACCGGTGGTGCCGGCTATATCGGCAGCCATGCCTGCAAAGCGCTCGCTCGCGCCGGCTTCCGCCCCATCGCCTATGACAATCTGGTTTACGGCCACGCCGAGGCGGTCAAATGGGGGCCGCTGGTCGATGGCGACATTGCCGACGGCCCTCGGCTCCGCGCCGTCTTGAGCGCCGAGCGCGTCGTCGCGGTCATGCACTTTGCCGCCTATGCCTATGTCGGCGAGTCGATGAGCGATCCGGCTCGCTACTTCCGCAACAACGTCTCCGGCACTTTCTCGCTGCTGGACGCGATGCGCGATGTCGGCGTCGGGCGCATGGTCTTCTCGTCGACCTGCGCCACCTACGGCATTCCGGGCGAGGTTCCGATCTCCGAAAGCGCGCCGCAGTGCCCGGTCAACCCTTACGGCGAATCGAAGCTGATGATCGAGCGCGTGCTCGACTGGTACGACCGCGCCTACCAGACCAAGTCGGTCTGCCTCCGCTACTTCAACGCCGCCGGCGCCGATCTCGACGGCGAGATCGGCGAGGACCACGATCCCGAGACGCATCTGATCCCGCTCGCGATCAAGGCCGCGCTCGGCCGGGCGCCTGCGCTCAACGTCTTCGGCACTGACTACCCGACGCCGGACGGCACCGCGATCCGCGATTTCATCCATGTCGAGGATCTGGCCGAGGCGCATGTGCAGGCGCTGCGCTATCTCCTGCACGGCGGCGCCTCGCTCAAGCTCAACCTCGGCACCGGCACCGGCCGCACCGTTCGCGAAGTGATCCATGCGGTCGAGCAGGCGACCGGCCGGCCGGTCCCTGTGATCGAGGCGCCGCGCCGCGCCGGCGATCCGCCGGCGCTGGTCGCCGATGCGAGCCTCGCCCGGATGAAGCTCGACTGGATGCCGTCTCGTTCCGATCTCGCGACCATCGTCGGCTCCGCGCTCCGCTGGCATCAGCGGCCCGAGGACCGGCCGCTCGCCGCCGCCGCGGTCTGATCTCTCCGCAAGGATAGCCCTCGATGTCCGTCGTCATGGCCGAGCCGGCGTCGCAGGCGGCACCGGCCGGCGTCGACAAGCCCCAGGGCACGCGCAGCTCGCGCATCGTCGCCCATGGCAAGTTCTTCTTCCGCGGCGAGCAGAAGCACTTTCTCAAGGGCGTGACCTACGGGCCCTTCGGCCCCGGCACGCACGGCGCGCAGCTTCCCGAGAAGGACGTCATCAGGCGCGACCTTGCGCTGATGGGAGAGCTCGGCTGCAACATGGTGCGCGTCTTCACCGTGCCGCCGCGCTGGTTCCTCGACCTGGCGGGCGAGGCCGATGTCGGGGTGATGATCGGCGTCCCCTGGACGCAGCACGTCACCTTCCTCGACTCGCGCGCCGAGAAGAATCGCATCCGCCAGGCGATCCGCGAAGGCGTCCGCGTCAATGCCGGCCATCCCGCGGCGATCGCGCATCTGGTCGGCAACGAGATCTCGCCGGATATCGTGCGCTGGCACGGCGCCGAGAAGGTCAGCGGCTTCCTCGAGGAACTCTACGACATCGCCAAGGAGGTCGATCCGGACGGGCTCGTCTCCTACGCCAACTATCCGTCGACCGAGTATCTCAACCTCGACTTCTTCGACTTCCTCTCCTTCAACGTCTATCTCCATCGCGAGAAGGACTTCCGCGCCTATCTGATGCGGCTGCACAACCTCGCGGTCCAGAAGCCGGTGGTGCTGACCGAGTTTGGCATGGACTCGATGCGCGAAGGGCTGGAAGCGCAGGCGGGGACGCTGGAGTGGCAGGTGCGGGCCGCCTACGACATGGGCGTCGCCGGCACCTCGATCTTCGCCTGGACTGACGAGTGGTTCACCGGCGGCTACCTGATCGAGAACTGGGCCTTCGGCCTGGTCGATCGCGAGCGCAAGCCGAAGCCCTCGTTCCCCGCCGTGCGCAAGGTCTATCACGAGACCCTGCCGCCGAGGCTGCCCTCCTATCCCAAGGTTTCGGTCGTGGTCTGCGCCTACAACGCCGAGCACACCATGGACCCGTGCCTGGAGTCGCTGAAGAAGCTGACCTACCCGAACTATGAGGTCGTCGTCGTCAACGACGGCTCCAAGGACCGCACGCTCGAGATCACCGAGCGGCACGGCTACACCAGGATCGTCAGCCAGGAGAACAAGGGCCTCTCGGTCGCGCGCAATGTCGGGCTCCAGCATTCGAGCGGCGAGATCATCGCCTATACCGATTCCGACTGCGTCGCCGATCCCGACTGGCTCACCTACATGGTCGCCAAGATGCTGTCGGCCGATCTCTCGGCCTGCGGCGGTCCCAACTTCCCGCCGCCCGAGGACTCGCTGGTCCCGTCCGCCGTTGCGGTTTCTCCCGGCGGTCCCACGCATGTCCTCGTTTCCGACGACGAGGCCGAGCACATCGCCGGCTGCAACATGGCCTTCCGCCGCGAGGCGCTGGAGAAGATCGGCGGCTTCGATCCGATCTTCCGCGCCGCCGGCGACGACGTCGATCTCTGCTGGCGCCTGCAATTCGCCGGCTACAAGATCGGCTTCAGCCCGGCGGCGACCGTCTGGCACTTTCGCCGCAACACGGTCGAGGCCTATTTCGGCCAGCAGCGGGGATACGGCAAGGCCGAGGCGATGGTCTATGCCAAGCATCCGTTCCGCTTCAACCTGTTCGGCCAGGCGAAGTGGCTCGGCCGCATCTATGGCGACCTCTCGGCCTCGATGCTGCTCTCCTCCAAGCCGATCATCTATTCCGGCGTCTTCGGCCGCGGCCTTTTCCAGACGCTCTACGAGCCGCCATCGTCGATCGCGGCCTTCCTGCCGCTGACCTTCGAATGGGGCCTCGTCGCCTGGCCGCTGGCGCTCGCGGGCGCCGTCATCGGCGGGCATATGTGGATTGCGGTCCTGCCGCTGCTGCTCTCCTTCGCCATCGCCATCGCCGGCGCGATGCGCGCGCCGGTCGATCCGCGCTTCACCGGCCTTCGCGCTCGCGCGCTTATCGCCTTCCTGATCTATGCCGGACCCTTTGCCCGCGGCTGGGAGCGCATCAAGTGGCGGGTGAAGGGCCTGACCGAGGTCGACCCGATCCAGTACGAGCCGGTGAGCCAGAACCCGGAGATCAGGCCGGCGCAGCGCGCCTTCCATCTCTCCTACTGGAACGAGAAGGGCATCGAGAAGGAGGCCCTGCTTCAGGGCGTCCATGACTTCCTGGTGCCGCGAAAATACTTCGTCATCGTCGACGAGGGCTGGAGCGACTGGGACCTCAAGGTCAGCCGCGGCCTGTGGTCGCGTGCCGAGCTCAAGGCCGTCGGCGAGAATCACGGCGATCCGAAGCGCCTGATCCGGCTTCGCGTCGCGCTCCGGCTTTCGCGGCTGTCGACGCTCGTGCTCCGGATCTATGGCGGTCTTACCTTGCTCGCGCTGTTCTTTGGCATGCCGTCGGCGGCGGTTGCCGTGCTGGCGGTCGGCGCGATCAACACCGGCGTCATCGCTTTCGAGACCTTCCGCCTGGGACGCGTGCTGCACCGGGTGACGGAGATCGTCGCGGGCCGGATCGGCTTGACCGCCGCACGCGGCTCCCGCGCGCCCTGACGCACCCCGGAGCGCTTCGATGAGCGGGGTGTTTCGCAAGGTCCTGCCTTACCTCAGGCCCTATCTCGCGATCTTCGGATTCTGCCTTCTGCTCGTGCTGGCCTTGAGCGCCTTCGAGCTGGTGAAGCCCTGGCCGCTGCAGATGGTGGTCGACAACGTCCTCGCCTCGAAGCCGCTGACGCTGCCGGGCCTGGCGGACCTGCCGAGCGCACTGCTGCTGATCGTCGCCTGCGCCGCGCTGGTGGCGATCCAGGTGGTCGTCGGCCTGATCAGCATGTGGTCGAACCACGTCTCGATCGATCTCGGCCACCGCATGGTGACCGACCTGCGCGACGACCTTTACGGCCATCTGCAGCGGCTCTCGCTGGTCTTCCACAGCCGCCAGCGCATGGGCGACCTGATGTACCGCATCACCGCCGATACCTTCGCGGTGCAGACGCTGATGCTGAACGGCGTGCTGCCGGTCCTTCAGGCGATCGCGCTCCTGATCGGCATGTTCATCATCATGTGGAACATGGATTCGACGCTGACGCTGGTGTCGCTGGTGGTCGTGCCGGCGCTCTACGTCACCATCATGGCCCTCGACCGGCCGATCGTCAGCGCCGCGACCGAGATGAAGATGACCGAGAGCCAGGTCTACTCGCTCGTGCAATGGGCGATGGGCGCGATCCGCGTCGTCCAGGCCTTCGGCAAGGAGGAGGATGAGCGGCTTCGCCTGCTGAACGCGACCCAGGCCAGCATGCGCGCCAACCTCCGCCTCTACAACTGGCAGACCGCCTATTCGGCGATCGTCAACACCGTGATCGCCGCCGGCACCGCGCTCGTCCTCTATGTCGGCGCTGAGGCGGTGATCGGCGGCCGGCTGACGCTGGGCCAGCTCCTGGTCTTCATCTCCTATCTCGCGACGCTCTACGGCCCGATCAACACGATGAGCCAGACCTGGGCGCAGATCCAGGGTGCGCGCATCGGCGCCCGGCGCGTCTTCGAGATCCTCGATATCGCCCCCGATCTCAAGGACGGCCCCAGGCCCTGGCCTGAGAAGGTCGAGGGCCGCATCGCCTGGAAGGGCGTCGCCTTCAGCTATTCGCCGGAAGTCTCGGTGCTGCAGCGCATCAATCTCGACGTGAAGCCGGGCGAGAAGATCGCCGTGGTCGGACCGACCGGCTCGGGCAAGTCGACCATGCTCTCGATGCTGCCGCGCTTCTTCGATCCGCTGCAGGGCACCGTCGAGATCGACGGCATCGACATTCGCGAGTACCCGATCCGCGCGGTCCGCCACAACGTAGCGCTGGTCCTGCAGCCGCCGATGATCTTCCCGCTCTCGATCCGCGACAACATCGCCTATGGCCGCCCGAACGCGAGCCAGGCGGAGATCGAGCGCGCCGCCAGGCTGGCGCGCATCGACGGCCTGGTCGCCCGCCAGCCGCGCGGCTACGACCAGCCGATCGGCGAGGGCGGGGTCGCGCTCTCCGAGGGCGAGAAGCAGCGCATGACCATCGCGCGCGCAATCCTGATGAACGCGCCGGTGCTGATCCTGGACGAGCCGACCTCGGCGCTCGATGCCCAGACCGAGGCCGAGGTCATGGTGGGCCTGGCGGAGCTGACCCAGGGCCGCACCGTCTTCACCATCGCGCACCGGCTCTCGACCATCCTCAAGGCCGACCGGATCGTCGTGCTCAAGGACGGCGTCATCGTCGAGGCCGGCGCCTTCGACGAGCTGATGGCGAAGAACGGCGCGTTCGCCAAGCTCTACAACACGCAGTTCAAGGACGCCCAGCCGGCGGCCTGAGCGCGCGCATCCCGGAACCCTCTCCCGCGACAGCGGGGGAGGGCAGGGTGGGGGCTGCGGCGAAGCCGCGGTCTTACGGCGTGAACACCTCGTTCAGCGCCGAGCTGGAGCCGCCCGGCGTCGGCCCGCCGCCGATCGCGTAGAGCCGGCCGCCGAGCGCCGCGGCGCCGAGCCCGTGACGCGCCGTCGGCGTCGGCGCCAGCGTCGTCCAGCGATCGGTCTTCGGGTCGTAAGCCTCGGTCTGGTCGAAGGTGCCCGAGTTGGACTCGCCGCCGAGGATGACGATGCGGCCGTTGAGCGCGGAGCCGGCAATGCCCGAGCGGATCGTCGGCAGCGGCGCCTTCTTCTCCCAGCGATCGGTCGCCGGGTCATAAGCCTCGTTGCTGCCGATGTTCTGCCCATAGTTGCCGTCGATGCGCCCGCCGATCGCATAGAGCCGGCCGTCGAGCGCGACGACGGCGTGGTGATCGCGCGGCGTCGGGATCGGTGCCAGCTTGGTCCGCCTGTTCGTCGCCGGGTCATAGGCCTCATGCGCGGCTGAGTTCTTGAAGCCCGGCCCGATGCCGACACCCGAGACCGCATGGATCTTCCCGTTCAGCACCGAAGCGGCGAGCGCGCCGCGTGCCGTCGGCATCGGCGCCAGTGTTCGCCAGCGATTGGCGGCTGGATCGTATTCGTGAAAATCGGCGACCGGCGTCCAGCCATTCACATAACCGCCGACCAGGTAGAGCTTGCCGTTGAGTCCGACCGCCGCCGGGTGATGCACATCGCGTGGGATGCGCGCGCCCCGAGTCCACTTGTCGGTGGCTGGATCGTAGATCTCGATCTCGCGCACCGCATTGATCCCACCGACCGCATAGATCTTGCCGCCGAGCTCTGCCACCGCGATCTCGGCGCGCGGCGCCGGCATCGGCGCGGCAGCCTTTCAGGAGCCAGTTTGGGCGGAGGCAGGGAGGGCGGCGAGCAACACGGCCGCCGCGGCAATCGTCCTGATCATCGAGGCCTCGCTTGATGGCAGGGGATGATGCGGCGCTTGATCCGGTTGCTGCAACCGCGGTTCACTCAAATCGGCGTTCCTAGCCTTGGAGCGCCCTTCCGTGCTCTTCTGCCGGATCTTCTTCCGCGGAGGCCTCCCATGACCCGCGTCTTCAACCGCATGACCGCGAAGCTGCCGCCGATCGCCGTGCGCGCGGAGGGCATCAACATCTGGGACTCGACCGGCAAGCAGTACATGGATGCCTGCGGCGGGGCGGCTGTGTCTTGCCTGGGGCATGCGCATCCGAGGGTCATGGAGGCGATGGACCGGCAGGTGCGGAAGCTCGACTACGTGCATCCGGGGTTCTTTTCCGGCGAGCCGGCCGAGCATCTGGCCGATCTGCTGATCGAGGATGCGCCGAAGGGGCTGACCCACGCCTATTTCGTCTCGGGCGGCTCCGAGGCGATGGAGGCGGCGCTGAAGATGGCCCGCCAGTACTTCCTCGAGATCGACCAGCCGCGACGCACGCGCTTCATCTCGCGCCGGCAGAGCTATCACGGCAATACACTCGGCGCGCTCGCTGTCGGCGGCAATTTGGCGCGGCGCGAGCCCTATGCGCCGATGCTGATGGATGTAAGCCTGATCGCGCCCTGCTTCGCCTACCGCTTCAAGCGCGACGATGAGACCGAGGAGCAGTACGGGCGCCGCGTCGCCGATGAGCTCGAGGCCGAGATCCTGCGTCTCGGGCCCGAGACTGTCGCGGGCTTCACCGCCGAGACCGTGGTCGGCGCCACGACCGGCTGCGTGCCGCCGGTGAAGGGCTATTTCAAGCGCATCCGCGAGATCTGCGACAAATACGGCGTGCTGCTGGTCCTGGACGAGGTGATGAGCGGCATGGGCCGCACCGGCACCCTGCACGCGATCGAGCAGGAAGGCGTCGCGCCCGACCTCATGACCATCGCCAAGGGGCTCGGCGGCGGTTTCCAGGCGATCGGCGCGGTGCTGGTGGCCGGCAAGGTGCACGACCCGATCACCAACGGCACCGGCCTCTTCATGCATGGCCACACCTATATGGCGCATCCGGTCGCCTGCGCCGCCGGCCTCGCGGTAGTGAAGACGATCAAAGAGGAAGGCCTGGTCGAGCGCGTGCGCGTGCAGGGCGCCAAGCTGCGCCGACGCCTGGAGGCACGCTTCGGCAACCATCCGCATGTCGGCGACGTGCGCGGCCGCGGGTTGTTCCAGGCGATCGAGATCGTCGAGGACCGCTCGGCCAAGGAGGCCTTCGATCCGAAGCTCGTCCTGCATGAGCGCATCAAGCAGGAGTGCATGGCGCGCGGCCTGCTCGCCTATCCGATGCCCGGCACGATCGACGGCAAGCGTGGCAACCACATGATCCTGGCGCCGCCCTACCTCGTCACCGATGGCGAAATCGACACGATTGTCGAGCGCCTCGGCGACTCGGTCGACGCCGCGCTCGCCGGGATCGGACGCTCGTAGTCATCGGAACCCTCCCCTGCGTCTTACGCGGGGGAGGGGGTACGAAGCGGCCTCGCGTTACTGTGCGGCCTGGCCAATCGAGGCGCGAAGGTTCGGGCGCCGGTTACCGCCGTACTCTTCGGCGGCCTGCTGCGGGCTTAGGTAGCCGCGCTTCAGATCGGCAGCGACCGCCTCGTCGGAACGCTTGCGAGGGTCCCCGTAGCCGCCACCGCCGGGGGTCCGCACCTGAATGAAGTCGCCCTCACGCAGCGCGTAGCCTTCTCCTTTCGAGACATGGAGAGGCCGGGTCTCGGAGCCGGACTGATGCACGACCAGCTCGTTGCACCCTCCCGGCCCGCCGCCGAGGATGCCGGGCGGGCCTCCGACGCCGTGATCCATCAGGAAAGAAGCCTTGGCCTCGCCGCGCAGAAGGCGAACGCGGTAGTTGGTTCCGAAGCCTCCCCGATGTTGCCCCGGCCCGGCGCTGCCCTCGCGCAGGGCGTACTCCTCGTACAGGATCGGGTAGTGCTGCTCGAGAATCTCGATCGGCTGCGTCTTCGAGATCCCTATCGAGGAGCAGCCATTGGTAAGGCCGTCAGCGGCCCAATAGCCGCCATACCCGCCTCCGCTGAACATATACATGATATAGGCTCGACGCTGCTCCGGGTCCCAGCCGCCGAGGCTGAAATTGCCGCTGGTTCCCGCCGGCGCCGCGAACATCCGATCCGGCATGGCCTGGCCCATCGCCAGGAAGACGGCTTCGATCACGCGCTGGGAGACCTCGGAGGCCGCACCGGCGCAGGGGCGCGGATAGACGGCGTCCAGAAAGGTCCCGCTCGGCGTCTCGACGTGCAGAGGGGCGAAGCACCCGGAATTGATGGGGACATCGGGGAAGATGTGCTTTATCGCGACATAGACCGAGGAGCGGGTCAGCGCCGCCGGGCAGTTCATCGGCCCCCGACAGGGCGGGCTCGACCGGCTGAAGTCGAAGTCGATCTCCGACCCGCGGACGGTCATCGTCAGCCGGATGGCGAGCTTCTCGGGAACGACGCCGTCGCTGTCGCAGTAGCTGACCGACTCATACACCCCATCGGGCACGCTCTCTATGTGCGAGCCCATCTGCTGACGCGAGCGGGACTTGAGCTCGACGATGCACTGGTCGACGACGTCGGCGCCATACCGGTCAAGCAGCTCCGTCAGCCTCTGCTCTCCCACCTTCAGCGCGCCGACCTGCGCCTTGATGTCGCCGATCCGCTCTTCCGGCACGCGGATGTTCTGCAGGATCAGTTGCAGGATCTCGTCATCCATCACGCCGGCGCGAAAGAGCTTCACCGGCGGAATGCGGAGCCCCTCCTGATGGATTTCCGTCGCCGTGCTGGTGAATCCGCCCGGCACCATGCCGCCGGTGTCGGGCCAATGGCCCGTATTCGAGAGCCAGCACCACCGGCTGCCCTTGTAGTAGAAGGGCATCACCATCTTCACGTCCATCAGGTGCGTACCGCCGAGATAAGGATCGTTGAGCAGCACGATGTCGCCCGGACCTATGTCCTTCCGGCGCTCCATGACGCTTTGCGTGGAGAACTGCATCACGCCGACGAAGCTGGGTAGGCCCATCTCGCCCTGCGCGATCACCTCGCCCGTGTCGCGGTGATAGATGCCGTTCGAGCGGTCCAGCCCTTCCGAGATGACGGGAGAGAAGGACGTCTTTTCATGCACCAGATCCATTTCGGTTGCGACCTGGCGCAGCCCGTTATGGACGACGGCAAGCAGGACCGGATCGAGGGGCATAGTGTCCTCGCTCAAACAGAGATGATGAGGTTGCCGAGGCGGTCCACCTGGAGCCGCGCGCCGGGATCGACGACCGTCGTTGCGTCCATCTGCTCGACGATGACCGGGCCGTCCAGCGTACTGCCGACGGTGAGGCTCTCGCGCCGCCAGATCGGCGTTTCGTAAAAGCGGCCCGAGAAGTGCACGGAGCGTACAGCATGGGGGCCGGCGGGCGAGCCGCTGGACGGAGCAGGCGCGAACAGCTCCATGGAGATCTTCGGCCTCGTCCCGACGACGCAGGTCCGAAGGTTCACCAGTATCACCCGCATCTCCGCGAGCTCGATGTTGAATCGCGCCCGGTAGCGAGCGGCGAAATCGCGCATTACGAGCGCCGGATCGAAGCCTGGAGAGATCACAGGCATGCGAAAGACATGGCTTTGGCCCCGGAAGAGCAGATCGGCCTCGTGGACGACGACAATTCCGTCGACCGGCACGCGCTCGCGCTCGACGATCGCGCGCCCGCGGGCCGCCTGTTCGGCCAGGATCGCATCGAAGGCCGCGCCGTCGGACTCAGCCAGCGGCGAGTTGATCGTCTGCACAAAATCATGCCGAAGATCGGCAAGAATGCAGCCTAGCGCCGACGTGGCGCCGGGAAAGCGCGGAACAAGGACGCGAGGCACGCCGAGCTCCTTGGCCAGAGCCGTCGCATGGAGCGGGCCGGCTCCGCCGAAGGCGAAGAGAGCGAAATCGCGGGGATCGTATCCACGCTCGATCGACACCAGGCGAATGGCGCTCGCGAGGTGGTTGGTGGCGACGGAGATGATTGCCGTCGAAGCCTGAACGGCATCCATTCCCAGCGGGCGGCCCACATGCTCGAGTATCGCTTCGCGCACCGCCGCGACCGGGACCGCGCGTTCGATCCCGGGCATGCTGGCGGGGTCGAGCCGCCCCAGCAGGAGGTTGGCATCGGTGACCGTCGGCAGGGTGCCGCCACGGCCGTAGCAGATCGGCCCGGGCCGCGATCCGGCGCTTTCCGGACCTACCTGCAGGAGTCCGGCGCGGCTTATCCGGGCGATCGAACCTCCGCCGGCGCCGATCGTGTGGACGTCGATCATCGGAACCCGCACGGGGACTGCGTAGGCCATGTCCTTCTCGGCCGACAGAGAAGGGGACCCGTCGCGTATCAGCGTCACATCGAAGCTGGTTCCGCCCATATCGCAGGCGATGATGCTGCCGATGCCGGCCTCGACGCCGACCCGGGCCGCGGCCAGAACGCCCGCCGCCGGGCCTGACATGACCGTCTGCACGGCGTGCTCGGCGGCGGCGCGCATCGTCATGGTTCCGGCGTTGCCTTGCATGACGAGCGGTTCCGGCTCGAACCCGTCGTCGCCGAGCTTGCCGGCCAGCCGTCCCAGGTATCGCGCCATGATGGGCTGTATCGAGGCATTGACCGCAGCCGTGGACGCGCGCTCAAACTCCCGCGCCTCCCGCAGCACCTCGTGGCCGACGGTCACGTATGAATTCGGCCATATCTTGCGCGCGATCTCTGCGGCGCGAAGCTCCTGGCGAGGATTGATGTAGGAGTGCATGAAGTGGATGACGAGCGCTTCGGCTCCGCGCTCGATCAGCGCGCGGACGGCGCTTTCGAACGCGACCTCGTCCAATGGTATGAGGACGCGCCCGGCTGCGTCGACGCGCTCCGGAACCTCGATACGAAACTCGCGGGATATGAGCGGCTCGAAGGTTCCGGTCATTCCGTAAGGGTTCGGCCGCGTCCGTCGTCCGAGCTCAAGCGTGTCGCGGAAACCGGCGGTGGTGACCAGGCCGCAGACGGCTCCCTTCCGCTCGAGCACGGCATTTGTCCCAACCGTCGTTCCGTGGACGAAGGCAGTCATCTCCGGCAGGTCGGCCGCAGCCTGCCGAAGGCCGCCCATCACCCCCTCCGACTGATCGGCCGGGGTGGACGGGACTTTCGCTATCCGGAAAGTGCCGCTTGTCGGGTCAACCAAAACAACGTCGGTGAAGGTCCCGCCGACATCGACGCCGACCTGCCATCTACTCATGCTCAATACCTACTTCCTGCGGGCGTGTGCGGTCGGGATGCCTGAGAGCCGTGACGGCCCGGCCCCGGAGCCGAAAGGAGCTCCGGGGCTCGCGGCAACAGCGATGAAGGCTCGGGGTTGGCCATGTCCGCGATGGAGAGGTATCGCGAAGAGCCGCCGCGCCTCACTTCTTGGTCGCGTTCCACCAGACGACCTTGAAGCCCTCCAGAACGCCGTCAACCGTGTTTCGCCACGCAGCCTTCTGAACGAATGCGCCGAGCGGAACGTAGGGGACGGTTTCGTAGAAGCGCTTCTGGAACTCTCCTGCGTGCTGTTTGCGTTCGTTCGCTTCCGAGATCGCCGCGAACTTGACACGCATCGCCTCGAGCTGCGCGTCGCACGGCCATCCGAACCAGTTCTTTCCGTCGCAAGGCGTCGGAAGGATGCTGGCGGTGAGCGGGTCGGTGCGATCCTGGGTCGGCCCTTGCGTCGGGAAGATGTGCCAGCCGGCGCGATTGGTCTTCGGGTCGTCCTTGAGCGTGCGACGCGAGACCAGCGTACCGAAGTCCATGCTCTGCAGATCGACGTTGACGCCGATCTGCTTCAGCTGCTGGGCGGTCAGGGTGATCGCCGCCGACAGCGACTGGTTCTCCACCGGATTCAGCAGCACGATAGGCTCGCCGCTGTAGCCCGACTCCTTCAGAAGCTGCTTTGCTTTCTCGATGTTAGCGGGGCCGGGCTGACGGAATCCCTCGGTCCCGGCCTCCGTCTCGAGCGGGTAGCCGCAGGAAAAGACGGCCCAGCACGGCCTCTCCAGGCTCGGGTTGCCGACGATCGCGGCAAGAGTTTCCCGCTGGTTCGTGGCGTAAAGGATCGCCTGGCGGAATTTCTGGTTATTCGTCGGCGCTGCGAGATGGTTCAGCCGCAACAATGGATTGAATCCGCCGCGGTTGATGACCCGGGTGACGACATCGCGTTCCTTCTCCACCACGGGCAGGAGATGGGACGGCACGTATTCGTAGAAGTCGACCTCACCGCGGATCAGCGCCTGTACCGCGATCGAGGTATCGGAGATGTAGGACACATCGACGCCGTCGACCCGGACCACCTTTCCGCCCGAATAGGCGTCCGCCTTTTCCGAGCGAGGCACGTAGTCGGCGTTCTTGGTGTAGGACCATCGGCTTCCCGGAACCCATTTATCCCGTGCGAACTTGAACGGACCGGAGCCGATCGAGGTCGTCACTTGCGTGCCCGGGTCCGTGAGGGCGTCCTTCTCGCGCATGACGAACACATCGGTGGTCGAGCCGATCATCCCGATCACGGGAGCGAATTTCTCCTTGAGGCGAATGGCGAACGTCCGCGCGTCGATCTCGACGATCTCCGCCGTGACGCCGAGGAGGACCTGGCCAGCGCCGACGCGCGCGCCCCAACGCTTGATCGACTGGACGGCGTCCTTGGAGGTTACCGGCGTGCCGTCGTGAAACTTGAGCCCGGGCCTCAGCACGAACGTCCAGGTCAGGCCGTCCGGGCTGGAGCTCCAGCTGTCGACCATCTGCGGCTTCGGGATGCCGTTGGAGTCCTGCGAGATCAGGTTGTCGTAGATGAGGCGGGCGAAGCCGAGGGTGGGGAATGCGCTGGTCCAGACCGGATCGAGCGAAGCCAGATCGGCCTCTGCGGCCTGCTTGATGACAGTCTGAGCGTGCACGCTCGGGACTGCCATGACGGAACCTGCAAGCAAGATCGATCCGAGCACGGCGGAAACAAGATGACGCGGCATGTTCTTCTCCTCTGCGGGCTGGTGGAACGACACTCAGGCGAGAGCAGGTGAGGTACGGAGAGTTCGTGTCCCTATGCGAATCAAGCGCGGCGAGTTCAAATCTAAAGGAACAGCTAGCTTGGTTGCCGACGTTTCTTTTTGGAAATTCTACCCGATTGCCCGAAGTCAGCAAGCGGCCGCATCCGTCCCCGAAACTCCGGCGACGCGGGGTCGAGCTCGTTTCGGGGGGAGCAGGAGGCGCGAAGATGCGCTCAGCGATGCGGCGCTGGGCGGCGGAACTATCCCGAGAACGACTTGCCGACAACCTTGGTCAGCTCGGCGGGCGCGACGGCCTTCTTGAGGAACACCCTGTCGAGCGCCGGGTCGGCGAAGCGCGTGCCGGCGGCCTTGATCGCCGCGTCCGGCACTTTCTCGAGCGGCGTGTAGAACGGGTGATGATGAGCGCGGTACGGATTGTTTCGGGCCGCGTTGTAGCAGCAGATCATCGTCCAGCGCCGGTTGGCCGAGCGGTTCCGGTCGGAGCGGTGCAGCGTGTTGCAGTGGAAGAAGAGCCCGTCGCCGGGGTCCATCTCGGCATAGACCAGCTCGAGATGCTTCTTCGCCTCCTCGACGCGTCGGAGATCGGCGCCGACCTGCTGGCCTTCGAGCAGCCCGTGGTCCAGGCGCCCCATCAGATGCGAGCCCTTCAGCACCTGCAGGCAGCCGTTCGAGCGGTCGCTGCGGTCGAGCGCGATCATCGCCGAGGCCATCAGCGGGAACAGGCAACCGTTGTGATACCAGTAGCCGTAGTCCTGGTGCCATTCCCAGGCGCCGCCCTCATGCGGCTCCTTCGCCGTCAGCTTCGAGTGGTAGTGGTAGACCTCGCCGCCGAGCAGGTCTTCCATGGTGTCGACGATGCGTTCAGAGCGCGCCGCCAGCCCGTAGACGCCGTCGCCCGGTTGGTTCCAGGTCACCATGCGCGTGACTGCGCCCTCGGCATCGGCTCGGTTGTAGAAGTTGGCGCGCACCGTCGGATCGGTCTCCATCGCGGTCTTCAAGAGCGCCGTCTCCTCGGCGTCGAAGAGCCCGCGCACCAGGAAGTAGCCGTTGCGGTCGAATTGCTGGCGTTCGTTTCGCGTAAGCACGGTCGGCATGGGGCGCTCCCTTGAGACCGCGGAGAGTATAGTCGACACCGTCTCGGGATACGGAGGGAAACATGGCGCCGCCGCGCATCGCCTTGCTTGGATACATCCTGGAGACCAACGGTTTCGCGCCGATGGCGGTCGAGGCCGATTTCCGCCGCACCTGGATGGACGGGCAGAAGGTCCTCGAGGATGCCGCGGCAAAGGCGCCGCGCGAGCCGGGCGGCTTCGTCGGATTCATCTCCGGCATGAACGCGAGCGGCGCCTGGACGCCGGTGCCGCTGCTTTACACCTCGGCCGGCGCCTCCGGCCCGATGGATCAGGCCTTCCTCGACAAGTTCCTGACGATCGTCGAGGAGCGCTTGAAGGCGGCCATGCCCTTCGACGGCATCTACATCCAAGATCACGGCGCTGCCGGTGCGACCAGGGACATCGATCCCGATGGCACGCTGTTCCGACTCGTACGCAAGGTCGTTGGGCCGAAGGTGCCGATCGTCGCCACGCTCGACCTCCACGCCAATGTCTCGACCGAGATGGTGAAGCACACCGACGTGCTGATCGCCTATCTCACCAACCCGCATATCGACATGGTCGAGCGCGGGCGTGAGGCGGCCGGTGCCATGCGCGAGCTGCTCTCGGGCGTGAAGACGGCGAAGGCCTTCATCCCGGTGCCGATCCTGCCGCCGCAGGTGGCCCTGCTCACCGACCGCGGCCCCTACGGCGAAGCGATCGACAAGGGCCAGAAGGCGGCGAAGGGATCGATCCTCAACGTCTCGGTGCTCGGCAATTGCAGCTTCGCCGACTCGCCGAAGACCGGCATGAGCGTGATCGTGACCACGCGCGAAAATCAGGCCGCCGCCGATGCGCTGGCCAAGGAGCTGGCGCAGTATCTCTGGGACCAGCGCCACCGACTGGTGCCGAATGTCATGGAGGTGGACGAGGCGATCCGCCGGCTCAAGGCGGTTTGCGCCGACCCCTCGAAGAAGCCGCTGCTCTTCGCCGATTGTGCCGACAATCCCGGCGGCGGCGGGCGCGGCAACACCGTTCATGTGCTGAAAGCCTTCCTCGAGGCCGGCATCGACCGCGCCGCCTTCGGCATCCACAACGATCCTTTGCTCGCGGCCGAGGCGCATCGGCTCGGCGTCGGCGCCAAGTTCACCGCCGAGCTCAACCGCGACGAGACCAACAAGCTCTCCGGCAAGCTCTCCGTCCCGGCGCAGGTGATGGCGGTGAGCGACGGCGAGTTCGTCGGCCGCCGCGGCACCATGGGCGGGCGCAAGGGCAGCCTCGGGCCTTCGGCTTGTCTCCGCCTCGACGGGCGCATCGACGTCGTCTTCATCACCAACCGCCAGCAATGCCTGGATACCGAGATGATCGAGCATCTGGGCATCAAGGTCCGAGAGATGCGCGGCGTGGTCGTGAAGTCCCGCGGTCATTTCCGTGCCGGTTTCAACGACATTTTCGCCGACGAGCAGATCCTCGAAGTGGATGCGCCCGGCCTGACCACGCCCGTCCTCCAACGCTTGCCCTGGACCAATCTCCGCCGGCCGATCTGGCCGCTCGACGCGGAGATGACTTGGCACGTTCCCGCCGAGGTCGCGGTGCGTTAGCCTTCCGGTATGGAGCGAGTGGCGCCGACAGGGAGCATCCGATGAGCGAACCGGAACTGATGAGCCGTGCCGAGGTCGAGGACTGCCTCAAGCGCGCGGGTCTTTCGCTCTCGGTCGCCGAGATCGATGGCATCCACCAGATTTCCGGCTACCTCCGCGCGATGCTGAGGCGCATCGGCTCCGATCGCCCGATGGAGGCGGAGCCGGCGTCGACCTTCCGGAGCCCGGTCGCATGACTGCCGCGCCCGGACCCCTTCCGACGATCGGCGAGGCAGCGCGCCTGATCGAGATCAAGGCGATATCGCCAGTGGAGCTCACCGAGCTCTGCATTTCCCGCATCCGCGCCTTCGACGGGCAGCTTAACAGTTTCGTCACGGTGACCGAGGAGCGCGCCAGAGCCGATGCCAAGCGCGCCGAAGCCGAGATCGCCTCCGGGCATCGGAAGGGGCCGCTGCACGGCATCCCGATCGGGCACAAGGACATCTACGCGACCAAGGGCATTCGCACGACCGCGCATTCGAAGATCCTCGCCAGCAACGTCCCGGCGGAGGACTCGACCGTCGTGGCGAAGCTGGCCGAGGCCGGGACCGTTCTCATCGGCAAGCTCTCGACCCACGAGTTCGCGATGGGAGGACCCTCCTTTGATCTGCCTTGGCCGCCGGCGCGCAATCCCTGGAATCCGGCGCATTTCACCGGGGGCTCCTCCAGCGGCAGCGGCGCCGCTGTCGCCGCCGGGCTGGTGCTGGGCGCGACGGGCTCCGACACCGGCGGCTCGATCCGCCATCCTTCGGCGCTCAGCGGTATCGCCGGCGTCAAGCCGACCTATGGGCTGCTCAGCCGCCACGGCATCTACCCGCTGTCTTTTTCGCTCGACCATGCCGGGCCGATGGCCTGGACGGTGGAGGATTGCGCGATCCTGCTGCAGGCGATGGCTGGCCACGATCCGAAGGACCCGGCGAGCGTCCTGACGCGTATCCCGGACTATCGGGCCGCGCTGCGGTCGGATCTCAAGGGCTTCCGCATCGGCGTGATCCGCCATTTCCACGATCAGGACATGCCGGGCGATCCCGAGATGGTTCGCGCGATCGAGGCGGCCGTCGTGACCATGCGCGAGCTCGGCGCCGAGATCCGCGACGTCCGCCTGCCGCATCTCTTGGACTTCAACGCCTGCGGGCTCGTCATCGCGCTGAGCGAGGCGTTCTCGATCCATGCCGAGACCTTCCGCACGCGTTTCCGCGACTATGGCGAATTCTTCCGCGAGCGGATCGCGGTGGCGGCGCTGATCTCGGCGCCGGACTACGTCCAGGCGATGCGCATGCGCCGCGAGCTCACGGCGAAGACGCTCGAGGCGATGAAGAATGTCGACATCATGGTGGCGGCGGCGATGCCGGGTCCGGCGCCCAGGATCGAGGCGGTCGAAAAGTTTGGCACCTTCAAGCGATCCACCTATGCCTCCCCGTTCAACGTGACCGGCATGCCGGTGGCGACCGTCTGCTGCGGTTTTTCCGCCTCGGGCCTGCCCTTCGGCATGCAGGTGATCGCTCGCGCCTTCGACGACGCGACGGCCCTCGGTGCAGCGCACGCCTATGAACGGGCTGCCGGCTGGCGGGCGAAGCGGCCGAAGCTGGCGAGCTGATTGCGTCGCGGTGCGGCAAGCGGCCATAATCGCCGCGCCACGGAGGAGATATGCTGCTTGCTGAGACCGCCAACGCCGCCGATGCCGGCCGCCCGGACCGGGTCCTGGCGCCGGCCGACCTTCGACGCTTGAGCGAGCGTTCGGACGCGCAGGGTCTTGCGCGCGTCGTCATCCACGTCCTGCTCATCGCCCTCGGCTCGACCTTGGTCGCCTGGACGCGCGGCACTTGGCTCGTGCTGCCGGCGATGCTGCTGCAGGGCTGGTTCCTGATCGCGCTGTTCGCGCCCGTGCATGAGAGCGTTCACTACACCGCGTTCAGATCGCGATCGCTCAACATCGTCGTCGGCTGGCTGGCCAGCGTGCCGACGTTGATCAATTCGAGCTTCTACCGGCTTTTCCACTACGCCCATCACCGCCACACCCAGGATCCGGCGCGCGACCCCGAGCTCGCCGGCCCGCTCCCGCAGACGGTCTGGCAGTACATCGGCCGCATCAGCGGCTGGGGCTACTACGCGAGCCGCTTCGACTTCTACGGCCGCGTCCTCGGCAACCGCTGGGAAGGTTTTCCCTACATTCCCGAGCGTGAGCGCGCCGGCGTGCGCCGATCGGTGGCCGCGATGCTGGCGCTGTTCTTCGGCGTCTTCGCTATCTGGACGTGGATCGACCCGGCGGGACCCTGGATCTACTGGCTCCTCCCTGTGGCAATGGCGCAGCCGATCCTCCGCGTCATGCTGCTTTCCGAGCACACGCTCTGCAGCGACGACGACAACGGCCTCACGAATACGCGCACGACGCTGAAGGGCCGCATCGTGCGGCTCGTGCACTGGAACATGCCGTTCCATGCCGAGCATCACCTCTACCCGTCGATCCCCTTCCATCGCCTGCCGCAGGCGCATCGCGAGATCGGCGACCGCTTCGCCCATGTCGCGCCGAGCTACTTCGAGACCCAGAAGCAGATCCTAAGACGCATCACGGGGCGCCCATGACCGCGCAAGCCGAGGTCTTCGAGGCCGGCGACGTCGTCCTTCAATCCGGTATCACGCTCAAGGGCGCCAGGGTCGTCTACACGACCTACGGCACGCTCAAACCCGACAAGTCGAATGTCATCGTCTACCCGACCTCGTACTCGGCGCAGCACAGCGACATCGACTGGCTGATCAGGCCAGGCAGCATCCTCGATCCGTCGAAATACTTCGTCGTCATCCCGAATATGTTCGGGAACGGGCTCTCGACCTCGCCGAGCAATGTCGGGGCGCCGCTCGACCGCGGCCGCTATCCCGGCGTCACCATCTACGACAACATCATGGTCCAGCGCCGGATGATGCGTGAGGTCTTCGGCGTCGAACGCGTGAAGGCGGTCTATGGCTGGTCGATGGGCGGCCAGCAGGCCTATCACTGGGGCGCGCTGTTCCCCGAGGCGGTCGGGCGCATCATCTGTTCCTGCACCTCGGCCAAGACCAGCGAACACAACAAGGTCTTCCTCGAAGGCGTGCGCGCCGCGCTGACCGCCGACGAGGCCTTCCAGGACGGCTGGTTCCACCGCGTGCCGGTCCGCGGCTTCCGTGCCATGGCGCGCGTCTATGCCGGCTGGGCGATCTCTCAAACCTGGTATCGCGAGAAAGTCTATCTGAGCCAAGGCTTCGCCTCGCTCGAGGATTTCCTCGTCCATGGCTGGGAGGCCAACTACCTCCTCAGGCGCGACGCCAACAATCTGCTTGCTCAGCTCTGGACCTGGCAGCATGGCGACATCTCGGCCAACGACAAGTACAAGGGCGACTTTAACGCGGCGCTCAGGGGCATCACTTGTCCGGCCTTGGTGATGCCGGGCGATCACGATCTCTACTTCCAGGTCGCTGACAACGAGATCGAGGTCGCCGGCATGCCGAATGCGCGGCTGGTGCCGATCAGGTCAATCTGGGGCCACCGCGCCGGCAATCCTCTGGCCAATCCCGAGGACGAGCGTTTTGTCGCTAAGATCGTCAACGGCTTCTTGGACGAAGGGGCCTAGCGGCCGTCCAGCGTGTAGGTGCGCCAGCGACCGGGCTCCGCCATCGCCTGCACCGGCGGGCGGCCGGTCAGCGACATCCAGCGCGAGCGATACCAGGCGACGACGGCGAGATCGAAGCTGATCCCTTCCTGCGGCGGACCTTCTGCGCCGAGCATTTGCCAGGGGATCGTCGCCTCGACCGTGATGCGCGGCTGGTCCGAGCCAAAATAGCGGACCTTGGCGCCGGCCGCCGGCACGCAGCCCGCGTCCTCGACGCGGCAGATCTCCGCGCGCATTCGCTGAGAGCCGCCGGCTATGCCTTCGCGCGGCGGGATCACATGAACGCGGAAGCGCTTTGGGCCATCGCCGGCATCGACGCCAAGATCGAGGCGGAACGACTCGCTCCTCGGATACTCATCGCCGAAGGCGAGGAGATCGAGGTCGTAGTAGTCCATGCCGATCAGCGCCAGTGACAGGCCTTCGTCGCTCCAGGCGGCGTAGGCCTCGCCGAAAGCGACCTCGCCCGGCTGCGGAATCAGAGCCGGCAGCAATGCGCGCGGCTTCGGCCAGTCGGTCAGCACGCCATCGTCGATGCTGATCTGCGCCTTCGGCAGGGCCGAGCGAGCCCTCGATGGGCCGGGCCCCGGCTTCGCGTGCAGGGCGAAGGCTTCCCGGTTCGACCTGGTCAGCGCCGCAATCAGCCCCTCATAGGACCGGTCGGCAATGTCGACGAGACCGAAATTATAGTCTTCGCCATCGGCGCGGCCGCCGGTCGGGTGGTCATGGAACTGGAACCAGTGGATGCCGACCACGTCCGGCAGCCGGGCGAAGCGCCGCGTTGCCGCGCCGGCGCCGGCGGCGCGCTCGGCCTGGGTTCCGACGGTCATCAGATGCCCGGTATTGCGGTTGCCGGAACGGTTCTCATGCGCGGCGAAGAACCACTCGGAGATCAGCACGGGCTTCCGCTGGCTCAGGCGCGACAGGCCGTCGAAGAAGTAGCGCGCCAGCCACCCGTCGGGGGCATCGACATTGTAGTTGGTCGAGATCACGTCGACATGCTCGGCCATCGCTGCAACCGCCTCGGGGTCGTAGTAGATCGGCAGGCGGTCGCCGAGGATCAGCGCCTCGGGATCGGCGGCGCGAAGGGCGGCCGAGGTCATCCGGTAGTAGAGGCCGGAGATCTGCTTGGCCCAGTAGCGGACGAAGTCGATGCCGCGGCCGCCCGGCCTGAGGCGAACCGGTTCGCCCTCGCTCACCAGCAGGTCGGCAAAAGAAAAGACCCCCCTCGGGAGGACGAAGTCGCGGGTGAAGCGCACGAAGTCTTCCCTGTAGTGCGCTACCAAAGCCTCGATCATCCGCTGCTTGGTGACGCTGCGCGCTGGCTCCTGGATGTAGAAGGTGAACAGGGCGCCGCGCCACCAGCCGACCTCGTTGTCGGTGTAGTAGCCGATGCGCCGAGGATCCCCACGGTAGGGACCGATCAGCCCGCCCGCGAGCTTGTACATGCGCGCCTCGGTCTCCGGCGCGTAGGGATCGAACCAGTGGAAGCGCGCGTTGCGGCCGAGCTCGAGGTTGGGCGTGAAAGGCAGGTCGAGCAGCTTCGCGTCGAGCGACCAGCCGCCGGCCGTGTTGAAGCCCCACTCGGTGGCTCGCGTCCGCGCGCGTCCGGCCCAAGCTCCGAGGCTCGGATCGGTGCGGCTCCAGTGATAGCGGTTCTCGGTGCCGCTGTAGGAGCTGCCGCCATCGATGACGTTGATGCCGAGAGAAAGAAAGCGCTCGCCGCAGGGCGTCACGAGCCAGGCAACTCCGTCTTCCCGAGTCGTCGACCACCGGCTCGACGCAGCCTGAGCGAAATCGGTGCAAGCTCGTGCCGAGGCTGGTGCCAGCGCCAGCAGGGCAACCAGTAGCCAGCGCATCAGCGGAGGCGGCCGAGATAGGCGAGGAGGCGGCGCTGCCACTCGACGCAACCAACGGCACGGTAGAGGCGGGCGGCGTAGTTGATCGCCGAGACCGCGGTCTGGCGCTCGCTCTCGACGCAGGCGATGCCGACCATGGTCAGCACGTCCGCCTCGGCCACGCGGTCGCCGATCATCTGGTAGAGCATGCGCGCCTCGCCATAGGCGACGCAGGCGGCATCCAACCGGCCGCGGGCGGCGTCCAGATCGCCGATGGCGCGCATCGACGTGGCTTCGCCGGCACGGTCGCCGATGCGCCCGAACATCGCGCGCGCGTGGGTAAAGTTGACCTTGGCGAGATCGTAGTTCTCGAGCAGGCCGTCGAGCTGACCCAGATCGAGCAGCGCCTGTGCTTGCTCGCGCTGCCCGCCGATGGCCCGGTAGAGCGTATAGGCGCCGCGCATCAGCTCATGCGCCTGGCGCGTACTGCCGCCCTGGCGTTCGATATGGCCGAGGCCCTTCATCGCCTCCGCCTCGATGACGGGGTCCTGCACGCTGCGGCCGATCGCGCGGCCCTTCTCGTACTGGCTGCGCGCCTCGTTGAGATTGCCGATAAGGCGCTCGAGCTCGGCGATGCCGATATGGACGCGCGCTTCGCCTTGCTTGTCCTTGCCCTCGACGAAGAGCGCGGCGCATTGAGCGGCGGAGGACCGCGCATTGACGAAGCGGAAGGTGCCTCGCTTGATGTCGCCGCGACCCGAGAGGAGCTCTCCTTCGCCGAAGCGCCGGCCGGCGATCTTGAACTGCTCGACCGCCGCCATCGCCGAGTCACGCGCCTCGCGCGGCCGCTCCATTATCCGCATGATCTCGGCGAGGGATTGACGGACGATGCCTTCGCCGATCGGATCGCTGACCGTCTTGTAGATGGTAAGAGCGCGCTCGTAGCGTGTCACCGCTTCGCCGCTCGATCGCCTTGCACGATCGATATCGGCACGGCAGGTGAGGGCGTGCGCCTCGCCGGAGCGGTCGCCCGACTGGCTGAAGGCGAAGCGGGCGAAGTCGAACCCGGTCATCGCCTCGTCGCTCTTGGTCTGCCGCGCCGCGATCTCGGCGACGCCGAGGCTGGCCTCGCCTTCGGAGTAGCGGTCGCCGCTGCGCACCGAGATCTCGCGCGCCTGGTCGTAGAAGCCGCGGGCGCCGTCGAGCGCGCTCTGCCTCGCCTGCGCCCGGCCCTGCAGCAGTAGCGCGCGGATCTGACCGCGGTCGTCCTTGGCTTCGATGAATTGCTGCTGCGCGTCGGCATAGAGGCGCTGGGCGTCGTCGAAGCGCGTCTGCATCTCCGCTGTTTCGCCCTGGCCAATCATGAAGAGCCCCAGGCCCTGCGGGTCCTTGGCCTCGCGAAAGAGCGAAATGGCTTCCTTGTAGAGCTTGTTGGCGTCGTCGAAGCGCTGCACGAATCGCATGCCGTCGGCCTGGACCCAGTACCGGCTGCCGGCGGCTTTTGCACCGGTGCCGACGCCGGTGCGGATCGCGGTGACACCGCCGCCGCGTCGGATGCGCCGCGACATCCACATGTCGATGAACACGCAGATGACGCCGAAGACGGCGGTTCCCTGCGCGACCATGTCGCGTACTGCCGGCGGATCGCCGAGCGTCAGCGCGTAGGAGCCGATCGCCGCTACGCCCGAGCCCAGCAGGATCAGCCCGCGTCGTGCCCAGGCTCCGCCGCCGCGCGTCTTCGAAAGCGCGCTGGCCATGCCCTAGAATCGGTCCCTTGCGGGCGAACGCGTCACAGCTCCCCCTATCGCCTTGGTTGCGTGCCGGCCAGCCTTCGGTAGATCGGGGCGAGCAAGCCCGGCAGCAGATAGATAGGCAATTGGCCGACGGCGAAATAGAGGAAAACGTCCGGCGGCACCGAGGCGCCGAGCGATCCTACGAGTATGGCGAGGTTGCGGTTGCCGCTGGTGATTCCGAGCGCAAGCGCGGTTCGGCGCGGCAGCCTCGCGAAGGCGGCAGCCCCCAGCGCCTGGAATGACAGGTTTGCGGCGAAGGCTGCGGCGATGAAGCCGGCGACGCGAAGCGGCTCGGCGAAAGCCTCGGCCGTGATGCCGTCCATCGCCGCAATCGCGAAAAGAAGGAGTGTCAGAACGATGGCACCATCGATTCGCTCGGGATGGGCGGCAATGGCAGCCGACCCGGCGAGACGTCGGACGGCCAGCGCCATCGCCAGAGCGCCAAAGGTGAGCAGCGCCAGCCTGAGCAGGAGCTGGCCCGGGTCGAGGCCGAGATCTATGCCCGCGAGCAGGAGCACCAGCGGCGGGAGAGTCAGCAGCATGGCGAAAGTGGCGACGGCCGTTCCGACCAAAGCCAGCGCACCGTCGAGCCCGAGAAGCACCGCGATCGACGGCGCGGCGATCAGCGGCGGCGAAGCGGCCCAGAGCAGCATGGCCTCGGCAAGCCCGGCCGGCAACCCGGCGATTCGTGTGGCCAGGGCCACCAGCGCTGGCGAGGCAATCAGCAACCAGACGATCAGAAGGAAGGCCGGCAGCGGGCGCCGGAGGTGACCCGCGACTGTCGCCCAGTCCATCCGAAGGAAGGTAAGGGCGAGCAGCGCCACGACCGATGGCGTCAGCAGCGGCCGTAGGAGCTCGGCTAAGGGAGGTAGTGCAAGCCCGAGGAAGATTCCCGCGGCCAGCACGGCCTTGCCGTGACGGCCGAGCCAGCCGAAGGCGCCTGCGAGCATGACCGGACGCTAGCGGCTTTCGAGGGCAGGGCCAATACGCTACACGAAGTGCCATGACCATCTCATGGCTCGCCGACTATCGCGATCATGTCCGGCCGGAATGGATCGACTACAACGGCCACATGAATGTCGCCTACTACGTCCTCGCCTTCGACCGGGCGAGCGACGTCGTATTCGATCGCCTCGGCCTCGGACACGCGCATCGCGAGGCGACCAATCATGGCTTCTTCGTGGTCGAGGCACATGTCACCAACGGGCGGGAGGTGCTCGAAGGCGATCCGCTCCGTTTCGACTGCTGGGTGGTGGAGGCGGGCGAGCGGAAGCTTCGCTATTTCCTCGAGATGTTTCACGCCCAGAAGGGCTATCGCGCTGCCACCGGCGAGTTCCTCGGCCTCAACGTCGACCTCGGGACGCGGAGGTCGGCACCGTTCCCGGGGGAGCTGCGCCCGCGCCTCGACGAGGCAGTGGCGCGGGATCGCGCCCGCGGTCTGCCTGCCGAGATCGGGCGAGCCGTCGGCCAGCCGAAGGCAGCGCTGCGGGCTTGAGTCCGCGCCGCCGAACGGCTACCTGACGGAGTGTAGGGGAAAACCGGAGGTAGTCGGCCGTTGGGGGGCAATGAGCATAACCGGGAGCAGACGGAGTTCTGTGCCCGCAATGCGCTATCGCGCATGGCCGTGCTCGGCATCCCGCCGACGCCGGAGAACTTCCTTGTCTGGTTTTGCTACTTCGCCAACCGCCCGGCATCCCTGAAGACTGCGGTCGACCGCCTCGTTGGGGACGGCCGGGCGATCGATGCGGCCTTCTCCGAGGAGATTCACCGGCGTTTTTTCGGCCAGGAAGCCGAGGCAGCAGAGGTGATGGAGGCGTCGGAGACCGTCGATGCTCTGCTCGCACGCCTGACGGAGCGCGTATCGGCGCAGGCACGCGGCGCGGAGGCCTATGGCGGCGCGCTTGCCGATGCCGAGAGCGCGCTGAAGGGCGGCGATATCGGCGGCATCGTCTCGCGCCTGGTCGACGAGACTCACCGCATGGCCTCCCTCAATCGCGAGATGCAGGCGCATCTGAAGGCAGCGGGCTCGGAGATCGATACGCTCCGCCGGAGCCTGGGTGAAGCGCGCGAGCAGGCGGAAACCGACGGTCTCACCGGAATCGCCAACCGCAAGCGCTTCGATTACACAATGCGCGGTGCTACTAAAGCGGCGACCTCGGACGGCGAGCCGCTGACGCTGCTGATGGTCGATATCGACCACTTCAAGCGCTTCAACGACACCCATGGACACCAACTCGGCGACCAGGTGCTGCGGCTGGTGGCACGCACCCTGACCGACTGCGTCCGGCAAGGGGACTTGCCGGCGCGCTACGGCGGCGAGGAGTTCGCGGTCGTCTTGCCCAGGACAACCCTGTCTGCGGGGCGGCCGATTGCCGAACGTATCCGCACGACGCTTGCCGCGCGCAAGATCGTCCGCCGCAACACCGGCGAGGAGCTTGGCGGCATCACGATCTCGATCGGGGCGGCGCTGTTTCGTCCGGGCGAGGCGCCTGCCGCGCTTATCGCCCGGGCCGATTCGGCTCTCTATGCCGCTAAGCGTCAGGGCCGCAACCGGCTGGTCGTCGAGGACGAGACCGCGGCTTAGATTCGGCCGTCTCCCGCCCTATATTGGCGCCATGACTTCTCAGCCGCTGCCGGCCGCGCCACAGCTTCCACCCTATCTCACCGGCCTCAACGACGCACAGCGCCGCGCCGTCGAGGCGGTGGAGGGTCCGGTCCTGGTGCTGGCCGGCGCCGGCACCGGCAAGACGAGGGTGCTGACGACGAGGCTCGCGCATCTGCTCGCTGCGGGCGCGGCGCGGCCCTGGAACATCCTCGCCGTCACCTTCACCAACAAGGCGGCCCGCGAGATGCGCGAGCGCGTCGCCAACATCATCGGGCCATCGGTCGAGCAGGTCTGGCTCGGCACCTTCCACTCGCTTTGCACGCGCATCCTCCGCAAGCATGCGGAGCTGGTCGGCCTCAAGTCGAACTTCACCATCCTCGACACCGACGACCAGGTCCGCCTGCTGAAGCAGGTGCTTGAGGCCGAGGGCATCGACGACAAGCGCTGGCCGGCGCGCGCGCTGATGACCGTGATCCAGCGTTGGAAGGACCGGGCATTGCTGCCGGAGAAGATCGGCGCGGCGGAGGCGGGCGATCTCGCCGGCGGCAAGCTGCCGACGATCTATGCAGCTTATCAGCAGCGCCTGAAGACGCTGAACGCCGCGGATTTCGGCGACCTCCTGATGCACACGGTGCAGCTTTTCCAGGCCGAGGCGGAGGTGCTGGCGCAGTACCAGCGGCAGTTCCGCTACCTGCTGGTCGATGAGTATCAGGACACCAACGTCGCCCAGTATCTCTGGCTGCGTCTTCTCGCTCAGGGGCGCCACAACATCTGCTGCGTCGGCGACGAGGACCAGTCGATCTATGGGTGGCGCGGTGCGGAGATCGGCAACATCCTGCGCTTCGAGACCGATTTCCCCGGCGCGCGCGTGATCCGCCTCGAGCAGAACTACCGTTCGACCCCGGCGATCCTCGCTGCCGCCTCGCATCTGATCGCACACAACCGCGATCGCCTCGGCAAGACGCTGTGGACCGAGGCCGAGGCCGGCGACAACGTCAAGGTCACGGCCGTCTGGGACGGCGAGGACGAGGCGCGGCGGGTCGGAGAGGAGATCGAGGCGCTTCAGCGCAAGGGGCTCAGCCTCGGCGAGATCGCAATTCTGGTGCGTGCCGGCTTCCAGACGCGCGAGTTCGAGGAGCGCTTCATCACGCTCGGCCTCAACTATCGCGTGATCGGCGGCCAGCGCTTCTATGAGCGACTTGAGGTCCGCGATGCTCTCGCCTATCTCCGCGTCGTCATCCAGCCGGACGACGACCTCGCCTTTGAGCGTATCGTCAACACGCCGAAGCGCGGTATCGGCCTGACGACTGTGCAGACGCTGCACAAGCTCGCGCGGGGCCGCGGGATGCCGCTGCTCGCCGCAGCTTCCGCAATCGCCGCCACCGACGAGCTTAAGCCGGCGGCGAGGCGCGCGATCTCGAGCCTGATCGAGGACTTCGCGCGGTGGCGGGCGATGTCGGACGGCGTCAGCGCCGCCGACCTGGCACAGACGGTGCTGGACGAGTCGGGCTACACTTCATTCTGGCAGCAGGACAAGTCCGCCGAGGCGCCCGGCCGGCTCGAAAACCTGAAGGAGCTCGTGCGAGCGATCGGCGAGTTCGAGAGCCTGGCATCGTTTCTCGAGCATGTGGCGCTGGTGACCGACACCGAGGATGTCTCCCCCGACCAGCAGATCAGCCTGATGACCTTGCATGCGGCGAAGGGGCTCGAATTCGATACGATCTTCCTGCCGGGCTGGGAGGAGGGGCTCTTCCCGCATCCGCGCGCGCTCGACGAGTCCGGCAATGCCGGGCTCGAGGAGGAGCGCCGGCTCGCCTATGTCGGCCTGACCCGGGCGCGGCGGCGGGCCTTCGTCACCCATGCCGCCAACCGGCGAATCCACAATATGTGGCAGTCGAGCCTGCCGTCGCGCTTCATCGGCGAGCTGCCGAAAGACGCGATCGAGGTCGAGGCCGAGAGCGGGCTCTTTGGCGGTGCCGGCGTCGGCGGTGGCGGTTTCAGCGGCTGGGGCTCGGCCTATGAGTCGCGCCCGCCGACGCCGTGGATGTCGCAGCCGCGCCGGCAGGCGCCGCTGCTCGAGGGCCACGGGGTCGCGATCTCGTCGAAGCGCGCGGCCTCATTCGAGGCGGGCGCCCGCGTCTTCCACCAAAAGTTCGGCTACGGCACCGTCCGCGCCATCGACGGCGACAAGCTCGAGATCGAGTTCGAGCATTCGGGCATGAAGAAGGTCATGGACAGTTTCGTCGACCGCGCGTGAGGCGCGGCCTCAGCCACCGATCAGCGCCAGCCACTCGTCTTCCGTCAGGGTCCTGACGCCGAGCTCGCGCGCCTTGTCGGCCTTGGAGCCGGCGTCGGATCCCACGACCACATAGTCGGTCTTCTTCGAGACCGAGCCCGCGACCTTGGCGCCGAGGGCTTCGGCCCGGGCCTTCGCCTCGTTCCGGGTCATCTTCTCGAGCGTGCCGGTGAAGACCACCGTCTTGTCGGCGATCGGCGAGCCGGCGGCCGAGGGCGCGACAAAGGGCTCGACCTGGACGACCTTCGCAAGCGCGTCGAGCGCTTCTCGATTGTGATCTTCGGCGAAGAAGGCGATCAGATCCTCGGCGACCGAGGGACCGATCTGGTCGATCGAGATGAGGTTGGCATAGGCTTCCGACTCAGGATCGCTCGCCGCTTCCATCGCCCGCCGCCAGTCCCCGAGCGTGCCGTAGTGCTTGGCGAGCAACTTCGCCGTAGCATCGCCGATCTGGCGGATGCCGAGCGCATAGATGAAGCGGTCGAGGCCGATCTTCCGGCGCGCGGAGATGGCGCCGAGCAGGTTCTGGATCGACTTCTCCTTCCAGCCTTCGCGCCCCTCTAGGTCGCCGGCCTTCAGCCTGAACAGATCGGCGGGCGTGCGCACCAGATTGCTCTCGAAGAACTCAACGATGCTCTTCTCGCCGAGGCCTTCGATGTCGAAAGCGCTTCGAGTGACGAAGTGGCGGAGCCTTTCAACGGCCTGCGCCGGGCAGACGAGGCCGCCGGTGCAGCGCCGGATCGCCTCGCCCTCGGGACGGACGGCGGCGCTGCCGCATTCGGGACAGGTCTCGGGAAACTTGAACGGCTTCGCATGTTTCGGCCGCTTGTCGAGCACGACCGAGACGACCTGCGGGATCACGTCGCCGGCGCGCTGGATGACGACGGTGTCTCCGGCCCGCACATCCTTGCGCTGGATCTCGTCCTCGTTGTGCAGCGTCGCGCGCGCGACCAGCACGCCGCCGACATTGACCGGCTTGAGATAGGCGACGGGGGTCAGCGCGCCGGTGCGGCCGACCTGGACCTCGATGCTTTCCAGCAGCGTCTGCGCCTGCTCGGCTGGAAACTTGTGCGCGAGCGCCCAGCGCGGCGTGCGGCCGACGAAGCCGAGCCGGTCTTGCAGGTCGACCGAGTCGATCTTGTAGACGACGCCGTCGATGTCATAGGCGAGCTTGGCACGCTGCTCGGCGATCGCGGTGTGGCGCGTGAGCGCGGCGTCGATGCCGTTGACGCGGTCGGCCAGAGCATTGACCTGGAAACCCCAGGCTCTGAGCCGGCTGTAGAACTCCCACTGGCTCTTTGGCTCTTCGGTCGTAGCACCCCAGGCATAGGCAAAGAAGCGGAGCGGGCGGCTCCGCGTGATCTCCGGGTCGAGCTGGCGGACGCTGCCGGCGGCGGCGTTGCGTGGGTTGGCGAATTGGCGCCGGCGGTTCTTGGTCTGCTTCTCCGGCGGCAGCGCCAGGAACTCGGCCTCGAGTGTCTCGTTCAGCTTCAGGAACTCGGGCTTGGTCATGTAGACCTCGCCGCGGATCTCGATGTGGTCCGGCGCTTTGCCCTTCAGCTTCTTCGGAACCTCGGCGATGGTCTTGACGTTGACCGTTACGTCCTCGCCCACGGCGCCGTCGCCGCGTGTCGCCGCCCTTACCAGGACCCCGTTCTCGTAGGTGAGCGAGCAGGAAAGGCCGTCGATCTTGGGCTCGGCGATCAGCGCGATCGTCTCGCGCTCAACCCGCTTCACGTCTTCCGGCCGGACGAAGAAGTTGCGGACCGACTGGAAGAAACGCTCGACATCGTCCTTGTCGAAGGCGTTGTCGAGCGAAAGCATCGGCTTGCCATGCGTGACCTTGGCAAAGGCCCCAACGGGTGCCGGCGCCACCGGGCGTGCCTCGGCAAGCTCAGGAAAGTGCGCCTCGATCGCTTCCAGGCGCCGCTTGAGCGCGTCGTACTCGGCGTCGGTGATCTCCGGCGCGTCCTTGACGTGATAAGCCTCGTCGGCCCGCGCCATCTCGGCCCGCAACCGCTTCAGCTCGTTCTCGGCTCGCGCCTTGGTCAGCTTCCCGACGGCCGAACCGCTCACGCCTGCGATCCCTCGATCAGGGCGTCAGCGGCGGCCCGCGCCGCGTCGGTGATCTCGGCACCGGCCAGCATGCGCGCGACCTCCTCGCGTCGTGCCGGCTTCGGCAGCACCTCGACTCGCGTCGTGGGCACCGTGCCTTTCGGTGTCTTGACCACTCGCCAGTGATGGTCGCCGCGCGCTGCGACCTGCGGCGAATGCGTGACCACCAGCACCTGCATGTCGCGGGAGAGGCGTTTCAGGCGATCGCCGACAGCGGCGGCGACGGCACCGCCGACGCCTGAGTCGACCTCGTCGAAGACCAGCGTTGCCGTCGGCTGGGTCTCCGCGAGCACCACCTTGAGCGCGAGCATGAAACGGGCAAGCTCGCCGCCGGACGCGATCTTGGCGATCGGCCCCGGCGCCGCGCCGGGATTGGTCGCGACCACGAACTGGACCCGGTCCTTTCCATGGACACCCCAGCCCGGCTCCGCCAGCGGCTCGATCTTCGTCTCGAACTTGGCACGGTCGAGCTTCAGCGGCGCGAGCTCGGCGGCGACCCGCTTGTCGAGCCTCTTCGCCGCCCTGGCCCGTCCTTGGGAGAGATCCTCGGCGTGTGCGGCATAGGTCTTGCGCGCCTCCTCGACCGCGCGTGTGAGATCGCCGACGCGGCTCTCTGCGGTGCGCAGGGCGTCGAGGCGTGTTTCCAGCCTGGCCCGCAGCTCGGCGAGCGCGTCAACAGCGACTCCGTGCTTGCGCGCGGCGTCTCGGAGCGCATGAAGCCGGTCGTCGGCCTCCTCGAGCTTGCTCGGATCGAGATCGAGCGCGCTGCCGACCGAGGAGAGCGCGCGGGCAGCTTCGGAGAGTTCCGCGGCAGCGCGGTCGAGCCCGGCCAGCGCCGGATCGAGCCTGCTTCCCGCCTGAGCCTGAAGGCGAGCGAGCGCGCGCTGCGCCTGGCCGATCGCGCGCTCGGCCCCGCGCTCGCCGACAAGATCGGCCAACGCTGCATTGATCGTCTCGACCAGGCGTCCGGCGTTGGCGAGCAGCGTGCGCTCCTCGGCCAGCGCCGACTCCTCGCCGGGCTTCGGATCGAGGTGTCGCAACTCTTCGACCGAAGCGGCGAGAATGCCTTCCTCGCTGAGGGCGCGGGCGGCATCCGCCTCGGCGGTCGCGAGCGTGTCGGCGGCGCCCCGCCACGCGCCATGCGCCTCGGCGGCGGCGCGCGCTTCGCGGCCGAGACCGCCAAAGGAATCGAGGATCTCGCGATGAGTCTGGGGATCGAGCAGGCCGCGCTGGTCGAACTGCCCGTGGATCTCGACCAGCGTGTCGCCGATGCGGCGTAGGAGGCCGACCGAGATCGGCTGGTCGTTGATGAAGGCACGGCTCTTGCCGTCGGCGGAGACGGCGCGGCGAAGCACGAGCGGCTGCTCCGCCGGAAGCCCGGATTCGGCCATCAGCGCGAAAGCCGGGTGATCGTCTCCGATCTCGAAGGCGGCGCTCACCGTTGCCTGGGCGGCGCCGGCCCGGACCAAGCCGGCCTCGGAACGCGCGCCGAGCGCGAGCCCGAGCGCATCGAGGAGGATCGACTTGCCGGCGCCGGTCTCTCCTGTGAGCACGGCCAAGCCCTCTCGTGCCTCGATCTCAAGGCGGTCGATCAGCACCACGTCGCGGATGTCGAGGCGGGTCAGCATCGCCGGGCGGAGGGTGCCAAAGGCATCGCCGGGTGGCAATCGCGCAGCGACGGCCTTTTCTGTAAGCTCAAGTTGATTCGGCAGCCGATGAGAGCGCGCATGGGCATAGTTGGAATTCTGAAAGCGATCGGCGCAGCGGCGATGGCGGTCGCCATCTTCTACGTCGGAGGCATGGCGAGCCTTGAGGCGCTCGGCTATCTCGGCCAGTTCGATTGGGCAATCAAGACCGCTGCATTCTGGACCGGCGGTGTCGTGCTGGCACTGGTGCTGGCGGAGATGACGCGGCGGATCATCGCCGATATCGCAGCCTTCCTCGAAGAGGAAGCCGATCGTCCGCAGCCGAAGGCGGAGTCCGAGGCGGAACGCGACGAACCGCCGCCGAAGCAACCGGCACGACCGGCAACGGCGCCGCCGAAGCCGCCCGCCCCCGCCAAGGTGAAGTAGGAGCTAGAGCATTTTCCGATCATTCTGGTTCATAGCCTGAGTTTCGAAAGTAGTTGGCGCATTCGTGTGGTGTGAAGGCGTCGAGAGCGTCAGCGATGGCCTGCCATAGGGCGTCCTTGGTTCGTGCGGCCACCTTTCGCAGATAGGCCTTCAGCTTGGCAAAGGCTTGCTCGATTGGGTTGAAGTCCGGGCTATAGGGAGGCAAGAACAAGCGCGTCGCGCCTGCCGCCTCGATGGCTTCGCGCAC
>VGEN01000032.1 GCA_016869285.1 Alphaproteobacteria bacterium | reverse complement strand
GCACATCAGGATATCGCCCGTGCGCTGAAGACAGAGATCTTCTTCGCAACGCCGTACCATGCGTGGGAGCGAGGCTTGAATGAAAATACCAACGGCCTCATTCGCGACTTCTTCCCAAAGGGTACAGACTTCTCTACGATCTCCGATGCCGAGGTGGCCATGGTCGAACGTTTGCTCAACACAAGACCTCGGAAATCTCTCGGCTTCCGTTCACCGCAAGAGGTTTTCGACTCCCTCGCTGGCTCCTAAATCTCTATGCACTGGCGAGTTGAATCCGCGATCGGTAGCGCAGTGCGCTGTCTCAGGAAACCGTGCCCCACCCCAAAGCGGAGACGTCTCCTCGCTTCGCTCGGCCCCCTCCCTACCGTCCCCCGGCAGAGCCGGGGGGAGCGTTTCGATTTTTCTACCGATCCTGTCCGCGCGGCGGCGCCGCGCGAAGGAAGCCGATATCGGCAAGGCTGCTGCTGCCGCCGCCGCTGATCGGCCGTGACGGCGGGCGATGGCGGGGAGCCGATTTCGGCGCGTATGAGGTCTTCGCCCGCTGCTGACCCTGGCCGTGGCCGTTGCTCTTGCCGTTGCGCTGGCGCTGCTGCGGACGCGACTGGCGATGGCGAGGCGCCCCGTCCTCGCGCGCGCCCGCAGGCGTCTGCGGCCCCGGCGGCACGGCGAAAGCCGGCAGCGCCAGCACCGGAATCGCCTGGCGCGTGGTGCGCTCGATCGCCTTCAGCATCGAGCGCTCATCCGGCGCGCAGAACGCGATCGCCGTGCCCGAGGCGCCGGCGCGCGCAGTGCGGCCGATGCGGTGGACGTAGCTCTCGGGCTCATGCGGCAGGTCGAAGTTGACGACATGGCTGATGCCCTGCACGTCGATGCCGCGCGCGGCAAGGTCGGTCGCGACCAGCACGCGAAGCTCGCCGGCGCGGAAGCCGGCCAGCGCCTTCTCCCGTGCGGTCTGGCTCTTGTTGCCGTGGATCGCGGAAGCGGCAATCCCCTGCTTCTCCAGCCGCTCAGCGACGCGGTTGGCGCCGTGCTTGGTGCGGGTGAAGACGATGGTGCGTGCCCAGCGCGCGTCACCGAGCAGATGGGCGAGCAGCGCCGACTTCTTCGTGTGGTCGACATGGACGACCTGCTGATCAATCTTCTCGACCGTGGTCGCTTGCGGCGTCACCTCGACCCGCTCCGGGTTCCGGAGATAGGCCTTGGCGAGGCCGGCGATTTCGGTCGGCATGGTCGCGGAGAAAAGAAGCGTCTGCCGCTCCTTCGGAACCAGCGCGACGATCCGGCGGATCGCATGGATGAAGCCCATGTCGAGCATGCGGTCGGCCTCGTCGAGGACGAGGATCTCGATGCCCGTGAGGTCGCAGGCCTTCTGCTCGACGAGGTCGAGCAGCCGGCCGGGGCAGGCAATCAGGATGTCGACGCCGCGTGCCAGCGCATCGGTCTGCGGGCGGTAGCCGACGCCGCCGAAGACGACGGCGATCCGCACGCCCTGCAGATGCTGGGCGAGCTGCTTCAGGCTGTCGCCGATCTGGCTCGCAAGCTCGCGCGTCGGCGCCAGGATCAGCGCCCGAGGGCGCTTCGCCCGGCGCGGATGCGGGTTCGCGGTCAGGCGCTGCAGCATCGGCAGCCCGAAGGCCGCCGTCTTGCCGGTGCCGGTCTGGGCGATGCCGATCAGGTCACGGCCGCCAAGAAGAGAAGGAATGGCGCCCGACTGGATGGGCGTAGGAATGGTGTGGCCGATCGTGGCGAGCGCCTGAAGAAGCGGCGCCGCGAGGCCGAGGTCGGAAAACTGAGTCACTGAAACCTTTGCAAGAGACATAAGTCCGCGATCCGCGCGGACGCAGCGAGACCACCGGGAAGCCACTCTTACTTAAGGAGGGGAAGATCCAGATGGAGGCCGTCGAGGCCGAGGGCATCCGACGCCCCGAGCCTTGCTCTTGCGCCGACCATGCGGGCGAACCCGCACCTGCACTCTGGACGTGCATATAGAGTGCCTCCTCTCGAAATGCCAGCGATAAACGGGACGGGGTTGCACGGACGGCGCGCTTGAGACAGGCTTTCCGACCGAAAACGTCCCAATACTCGGGGAGTTGGCCTCAATGCGACACATCAGCACAGCCGTGGGCGCCGCCGCGCTCCTGGCGGCGAGTCTGGCGACGCCGGCGGGCGCCGCCACCCCGCGCGACACGCTCGTGATCGCCTGGAATCTGGACAATCTCTACACCTTCGATCCCGCCCAGATCGGCGAGACGACGACCGACGAGATCATGAACAGCGTCTGCGACCCGCTGATCCTGCAGTCCTACGACAAATCGGCCGACCTCATTCCGGGCATCGCCGAGAGCTGGTCGATCAGCGAGGACGGCAAGCAATGGACTTTCAAGATCCGCAAAGGCCTGAAGCACAGCCCGTCCGGCAATCAGCTGACGGCAAAGGACGCCGAGTGGTCGATGCGCCGCGTCGTCCAGCTCAACCTCAACTCGGCGAACATCATCACCAAGTGGGGCATCACCAAGGACAATGTCGAGCAGGCGATCCAGGCGAAGGACAACGACACCCTGGTCGTCACCTTCGACAAGGGCTATCCGCAGTCGCTGATCGGCCCGGTCGTCTTCTCCGGCCGCGCTGCCTTCGTGCTCGACTCGGTTGAGGCGATGAAGCACGAGGTCAACAACGACAAGGCCAACAAGTGGCTCGGATCCAACACCGCCTGCGTCGGCGGCTACAGGCTGCGCAGCTGGGCGGCCAACGACACGGTCGTGCTCGAGCGCAACGACAATTACTGGCGCGGCCAGCCGAAGATGCGCCGCGTGATCATCCGCCATGTGCCTGAATCCGCCGCCCAGCGCCTGCAGCTCGAGAAGGGCGACATCGACATGGGCCGTGTGCTCAACGGCAACGACCTGACCGGCATCGAAGGCGGGAAGGCCGCGAAGGTCGTGCGCACCCCGCGCACGCAGTTCTACTACATCACCTTCAACATGCAGGATCCGATCCTCTCGAAGCCCAAGGTCCGCCAGGCGATCAAGTATCTGGTCGACTATGAGGGCCTCGAGAAGACGGTGATGAAGTACGAAGGCCGCGCGCGCCAGTCGCTGGTGCCGATGGGAGCCTTCGGTGCGCTCTCCTACGAGGAAGGCAAGCCCTTCAAGCTCGATCTCGATAAGGCGAAGCAGCTTCTCGCCGAGGCCGGGCATCCCAACGGCTTCGAGAAGGAATGGATCGTCGGCAACGCCTTCCCCTATCCAGACCTCGCCCAGCACATCCAGGCGAATGCCGCCAAGGTGGGCATCAAGCTCAACGTCGTCACGATGGCCTATGGCCAGGTCGTTGCCCGCCACCGCGCGCGCAACTTCGACATGACCATGTCGGCCTACTACATCACGGTCCCGGATGCCGACGGCTTCGTCGAGCAGATGGCCTTCAACCCGGACAACTCGGCCGAGGCCAAGGGCAATGCGCAGTATCCGACCTGGCGTGCCAGCTTCTTCGATCCCTACTACAACGAGATGCGCGAGAAGCTGCTGTTCGAGAAGGACGTGAAGAAGCGCGAGGAGGCTTACAAGGAGCTGCAGCGCCGTCACATGCAGGACGGTCCCTTCGCCTATCTCTTCCAGACCTACCGCGTCATGGGCCTCTCGAACGTGGTCAAGGACTTCAAGGTCAACGAGGATCGCGTCTGGTACGCCACATTCACGAAGTAACGAGCGCGGGTGGCGTCACACCGAACGTGTGACGCCGCCGTCGACACGCAGATTCTGGCCGGCGATGTAGCCGGCCCCGTCGGAAACGAGGAAGGCGACGGTCTTCGCCAGTTCCTCGACCTTGCCATAGCGGCCGAGCGGCACCCGCTGCTTGGCCGCTTCCTTTTCAGCCAAGCTGTCGAAGAAGCCGGGCAGCACGTTGTTCATGCGGATGTTGGCCTTCGCATAGCGATCCAAATAGAGCTTGGCGAAGCTGCCCAGCGCCGCGCGCAACGCGCACGATACGGGAAACGCGAGATCCGGCTCGAAAGCGGCGAAGGTCGAGACGTTGACGATCGACCCGCCGCCCTGCTTCTCCATCGCGGGCGTCACCAGCCGCGAGAGTCGCACGACGCTCAGCAGGATGATGTCGAGGCCGCGATGCCAGTCGGCGTCCGAGATCGCCAGCAGATCGCCCTTCGGCGGATGCGCGGCGGAGTTGACCAGCGCATCGATGCGCCCGAAGGCATCGAGCGTCCCGGTGACAACGCGCTCGAGCGCCGCCGGGTCCTCGTTCGAGGCGGTGAAGCCGAGCCCGCCCAGCGACTTGCCCAGCGCCTCGCCCTTGCCGGAGGAGGACGAGACGGCGACCTTTCAGCCCTGCGCCGCGAGCTCCTTGGCAATGCCAGCGCCAAGGCCGGAGCCGGCGGCGGTGACGAGGGCGACTTTGTTGGACATGTGCTTCTCCAATGGAAGTCGCGAGCTTACCATTGGGCTTGATTTCAAAAGAAAAAGAGCCGGGCCGTCCCGCGACCCAGCTCTGACCAGCTAACCCGCATCCTGTCAAAATCGCGGACTTTTGTCAACAGACACTCCGTACTTATTTCCGCGTCGACGCGACGCTTTATTATAAGAGAGCGATCCGCCGGCCCTGCCCCTTCGCCAAGGCCGAGCGATAGGCGACGGTCGCCGCGGCGACGTCCTGAAGCGCCATTCCGGTGGAGTCGAAGATCGCGATCTCGCTCTCGCGCCGTCCGGGCTTGCGGCCGGCGAGGACCTCACCGAGCTCGGCATGAACCTCCTCGGGTCGCATCCAGCCCTCGGCGACGGCATGGCGCAGATCGCCCATGGCCAGGCACTGGCTCAGCGTGTCGACGACAACGAGAGCGCGCTCGAAGAGATCGCCAGCCAGCTCGCGCTTGTGCGGATTGTCGGCGCCGACACCGGCGATGAAAGCACCGGGCGCTACATCCCTCCGCGAGAGAACCGGCTCGGCGGCAGGCGTGCAGGTGATCCACACCGCTGCCGCCCGCCCTTCCGCCGTCTCGGCCGCGGTGACGGCGATGCCGAGCTCGGCCGACATCTCGGCGGCGAAACGCTCGGCCGTTGCGCGCTCGCGATCGATGGCGAAGACCGTGCGGATCGGGCGCACGCGACAGAGGAAGCGAAGCTGGTCGCGGCTCTGCCGGCCGCAACCGAGGATCGCCGCGACCGATGCATCCGGGCGCGCGAGGTGGCGCGCGGCGAGCGCGGTCGCCGCCGCGGTGCGCTTGGATGTGATCTCGGCCGAGTCGAGCAGCGCCAGCGGGCTGCCGCTCTCGGCATCGAAGAGGATGACGATGCCCTGGATCATCGGCAACCCGCGCTCGGCCGGGTTCTTCGGGAAGTTGGCGTTGATCTTGGCCGCGGCATAGGTGCGGTCGAGCTTGAGACCGCCCGCCTTGACGTGGAAGCCGCCGCCGATGCCTGGCAGCTCCAGCACGGCCGGTCCCGTCGCTGCGTCGCTGCCATGCAGGCGGAAGGCGAGCTCGACTGCTTCCAGGCAGGCGTCGATGTCGAGACTCTCCGCGATCTCCGCGCCGCTCAGCACGAGCGGGGCCTCAGGCGAAGACAAGCGCATAGCCATCCCTTGCTCCTTTCCATCGAGCAAAGGCAGCGCTTGGACGATGACCGTCTTTGGGATGGCGGGCGTCTGCCGGGCCCGCGATAAGTACAAGTTAGCAGGCGACACGAGGTCGAACAATCCGGCCGACGCTTCGTGCCTCCTCCCCCGTGCGCAGCGCGGGGGAGGATCGAGATTGGGGGCCGAGCGAAGCGAGGTCGTCACGACGCCACAGCAAGCGCTCGTCACCGATTGAGCCGGGCCCCCACCCTACCCTCCACCGTCTGCTTCGCAGCCGAGGGAGGAGTCCGAAAGGCCATCCGACCGTGAACCAGGGCTTGGCTCCCTCGGGATAGGGGGCGTCGCGGACGCCTCGCGCCGACTTACGCCGCCTCGCCGCCGGGATCGGAGAGGGTGAGCTTGCCGACCTTGATCGGCGCGTTCTCCTTGGCCCAGTCGCCGGCGCCTTTCAGGATCTTCTCGTAGGTGTCGTGCGCGGCGGCCATCGCCGACTCCTCCCAATCGCGGCGGAGCGGCGTGGTGTTGTCGCGAAGCTCCTCGACGACGGCCTTGCCTTCCTTGCTGTCGTATTTCCGGTTGCGGTAGAGCCAGCGCGACTTGAGCTGGAGCTGCGTGCGGTGGCGGAGCGGGTCGTTGTGCTCCTCCTTCTTGGCGCAGAACTCGATCACCGACCCGGCAATGTCGGCATGCGGCGCCAGGATGTGCTGGATGCCCCAGAACACCAGGCCATGACGTCCCGGACGCCCGCCGCTGCGGGCGACTCCTTCGCTCCACTGCTGGTTGATGGTCTTGCGGTCGATCGTGTCGGCGCCGTACCAGCTGCCGACGCGTTGGTGCAGCGGGTCGCCGATGTCGTTGAAGCAGAGATAGACGAACTTGCCGTCGCCGATGCGGATCAGCGTGTGCCAGTCGATATAGGCGACGTGCTTGGCGTTCTGGAGCTTGGTGCGGATGATGTAGTCGAGCGCATGCGTCGACCATTCGCGCTTCTGGCCGCCGAACTGCGAACCCTGCGGGTGGCCGTACTGGCCGCGCGACAGCGCATCCGACATCTTCCAGTCGCCGTACTTCTCGTAGAATGGCTTCGCCGCGGCGATATGCTGGTCGACGAGCTCGTCGTCATAGCCTTCGCGCGTCGGCAGCGCCGCCTCTACCTCGTCGAAAATCGGGTTCGACGGCAGCGGCTTGGAATAGTCGACCCAGTTGCGGTTGAGATCGACGTTGCCCTCGCTGACCCGGATCATGTGGGAGAAGCCGAACGGGTTGACGGCGTGCACCTTGAGCACGGCGACGCCCTTCGGCAGGCGCCTGGCCGTTTCCTCCTCCATCCACTGGATCTGCGCCGCCGAGCCGGCGAACCCCTCGGCGCCATGCGTGCCGGAGAGCGCCAGCAAGACGACCGACGCGTCCTTCGGCCCGAACCAGGCGGTGTCGATATAGAGCGGGCTGCCGTCCGGTGCCCTCTCGACCGGATGACGGAAGTGATCGAGCTCGGCACCCGCCTTCTCGGCCGAGGCGATGAACTTACGCCGCGCTTCCTGATAGCTGGGCGCAAAAAACCGTGAGACGTCCATGGAAGGCTCCTGCCGGGAGGGGAAGAGTCAGCGGGGAAGCTGAGCATAACAGGCCCGACGCACGTTGCCCCAGCACCGGAAAAGGCCCTAGCATCGGCGGCCGCACCACGCAGTATCGCCGCAATGGATGGCCGAACGTATCTTCGTCACCGAAGCGGTCGTGATGCCGCTCGAAGGCCCTGACGGTCGATCGACCATGTAATGGCAGCGCAGGTTCTCGAGGAGCTCGAGGACGCCGATCCCCCCGCCGGGGAAGTAGATTAGACTTCGGTCAATAGGGTTCCCCCAGAGGCTCGATGGTCAGCATCACCTGGACGCCGGTCGAGGACGAAAGCCGGCTCAAGGATTCCCGCCTCCGGCTGATGCTGACGCATTGGTCGGCGGCGATCCGGAACGGGAAGCCACCCACAAAGGAGATCGTCGATCCCGACAAGCTCGGCGAGCTGATGGACTGGCTGTTCCTCTACAAGGTCGAGCGCCGGCCGTTGCGGTTCCTCTATTTGCAGTGCGGTCCCGGGATCGTTCGCCGGGTCGGCTTCGACATGACCGGCCGGTATCTCGACGAGCACCCTGACCCGCAAATCCGGGAGGTGATCTTCGCGACTCTCTCAGCCGTCGCGACCAGCCGGACCCCGCACTATCGCACCGCCCCTCGCCGGTTCCTCGATCATGAGGTCGTCACTGAGACCCTGGTCCTGCCGCTCGCCGGGACGGACGGCAGCATCGATCACCTGCTGGCGCTGCAGGTGGTGGGGTTGCCCGAGGGGTAGCGAGCGCGAGCCCGACGCCCCCCTCCGCATTGCAGATAGGGGAGCGTCGAAGCCGGCATCTACTTCTTCGAGATGTTCCAGAGCACCATGGTGGTCGAGAGCAGGACGCCCTCGACGTTCTTGCGCCAGGCCGCCGGCTGGTTGAGGCCGCCGGTGTTCACGTAAGGCACGGTTTCGGTCATGCGGAGCTGCATCTCGTCGACGAGCTTCTTCTGCGTCGCGGCGTCGGGCGCGCGCGACCAGGACACGCGCATCTTCTCGATCGTCTCGTCGCAGGGCCAGCCGAACCAAGCCTTCTCGCAGGCGCCGCCCATCGGTACCAGCGACAGCGGGTTGCTCAGCATGCCGTCCCATCGCGTATGGAAGATGCTCCACCCGCCTTTGGTCGGCTCGTCCTTCTTTGTGCGGAGCGAGGTGAGCGTCGCCCAGTCCATGGCACGGATCTCGACGTTGACTCCGATCTTGCGGAGGTTTTCCGCCGTCAGCAGCGCCGCGCCCGCGGTCGGATGGTCGGTTGGGTGCAGGACGACGACCGTCTCGCCCTTGTAGCCGGCCTCGGTCATGAGCTGCCTGGCCTTCTCGTAATTGGCCTTGCCGCCGAGCGGCAGATTGCCGGCCTTCGACTCATAGGGCGTGCCGCAATAGAAGAACGAGCCGCATTTCTCGAAATACTCGTTCGGCACGCCGATGGCATTGCGGTAGTCGTCCTGGTCGGTGAGGTACAGCAGCGCCTGCCGCGCCTTCGGATGGTTGAACGGCGGGAAGAGCTGGTTCGGCCTAATAATCACCATCGAGCCGACCTTGTTGACCAGCTTGACGACGACATCGGGATTCTTCTGCAGGATCGGCACCAAGTCGGCCTGCGGCACCTCGATGTAGTCGACCTCGCCGGCATTGAGCGCGGCGACCGCGGTGGCGCCGTCAGGAATGTAGATCCACTCGACCCGGTCGACCTTCACCTGCTTGGCCCCCGCCATCAGGCTCGGCGGCTCGGTCCGCGCGATGTAGTCTGCGTTCTTGGTGTAGACGACCTTGTTGCCGGGCGCCCACTCATCCGCCTTGAACCGGTAGGGGCCGGAGCCGATATTCTCGGTGATCTGGGTGAAGGCGTCGGTCTTCGCCACGCGCTCCGGCATCATGAACGGCGTCAGGCCTGCACCCTTGGCGAGATTCTCGAGCAGCGCGCCGTAGCGCTCCTTGAACTTCCAGGTGAAGCTGCGCTCGTCGACCGCCGCGACCTCGGCGGTCAGGCTCATCGCCACCTTGCCCTCGTCGTCGCGCTGCGCCCAGCGCCGGATCGACTGCACGCAATCAGCGGCAGTCACCGGCTTGCCGTCGTGCCATTTGAGGCCGGCGCGGAGCCTGAAGGCGTAGGTGAGCCCGTCGGCGCTGGTCGTGACCGTCTCGATCATCTGCGGCTGCGCGCGGAACCGCTCGTCCAACGCGAACAGCACGTCGTAGATCATGTAGGCGTGGTTGTTGGTGACGGTCGCGGTCGTCCAGATCGGATCGATGTTGCGCAGGTCGGCATAGGGCACGACCTTGAGCGTCTGGGCCTGGGCACCGGCGAGCCCGGCGAGCAAAGCCGTCGCGGCAAGCGTCAGTCGGCTGGTGATGCGCACCGCGCGTCCTCCTTCGCTTTTCTGTGTTCGCGGCAACCGCATTCGAGCACGGTTCGGCGCGTGCGTACACCCTGTCGGAACGGCCTCAACTCGGGGTATTTGAATCTCAACCCGGCTCGCCGCGAGGTGCCGGCACCATCGTAACTCCGCTGCTGCGGGATCGCGCCTCTCCGACGACACAACCGAGCGCCAAAACTCCGCTTGAGCCCGGCGAGCGGGCCGCGTCTTATGCGGCGCGCATGGCTCCGCCTCTCCTTCTGCTCCAAGACATCGCTCTCACCCTCGGCGACACGCCGCTGCTCGACGGCGCCGGGCTCTCTCTGTCCGCGGGCGACCGCCTCTGTCTGGTCGGCCGCAACGGCTCCGGCAAGTCGACGCTGCTGAAGATCGCCGCCGGGCTGATCGAGCCGGATGGCGGCAGCCGCTTCGTGCAGCCGGGAACGACCCTCCGATACCTTCCGCAGGAGCCCGACCTCGCCGGGCACGCGAGCACGCTGGCCTATGTCGAGGACGGGCTGGCTCCCGGCGACGATCGCCACCGGGCGCGCTTTCTCCTCGAACAGCTCGGCCTCACCGGCGACGAGGCGCCGAGCCGGCTTTCCGGAGGCGAGACGCGGCGCGCGGCGCTGGCGCGCGTGCTGGCGCCATCACCGGACATCCTGCTGCTCGATGAGCCGACCAATCATCTCGACCTGCCGGCGATCGAGTGGCTGGAGACCGAGCTTGCCGCGCTTCGCTCGGCGCTCGCCATCGTCAGCCATGACCGCCGGCTGCTGGAGCGCCTGTCGCGGGCGACGACCTGGCTCGATCGCGGCGCCACGCGGCACCTCGATCGCGGCTTCGCCGCGTTCGAGACCTGGCGTGACGAGAAGCTGGCCGAGGAGGAGACCGAGCACCACAAGCTCGATCGCCGGATCGTCCAGGAGGAGGACTGGCTCCGATACGGCGTGACCGCCCGGCGCAAGCGCAACCAGGGACGGCTCGCCCGGCTCAAGGAGCTGCGCCGCCAGCGCCGCGAGCACCGGCGCGTCGCTGGGCAGGTCAAGCTCGCCGCCTCCGAAGGCGAGACATCCGGGACGCTCGTCATCGAGACGAAAGGCCTGTCCAAATCCTTCGGCGAGGCGCGGATCGTCTCGAATCTCTCAACGCGCATTCTGCGCGGCGACCGGCTCGGGATCGTCGGCCCCAACGGCGCCGGCAAGACGACCCTGCTCGGTCTGTTGACCGGCACGCTCCCGACCGACAGCGGCAGCGTGCGCCTCGGCGCCAATCTCGCCCCGGCGACGCTGGACCAGCTTCGTTCGAGCCTCGATCCGGCATGCTCGCTGGCCGACACGCTGACGGAGGGCCGCGGCGATCAGGTGATCGTCGACGGCAAGCCTCGGCACGTCATGAGCTACATGCGCGACTTCCTGTTCAAGCCCGAGCAGGCTAAGACGCCGGTCGGCGCGCTTTCCGGCGGCGAGCGCGGGCGCCTGGTGCTTGCCTGCGTGCTGGCGCGGCCTTCCAACCTGCTGGTCCTGGACGAACCGACCAACGATCTCGACCTCGAGACGCTCGACTTGCTGCAGGAGATGCTGGCCGACTATGCCGGCACGGTACTGCTGGTCAGCCACGACCGTGACTTCCTTGACCGCGTCGCCACCTCGGTCATCGCCTCGGAGGGCGCTGGCCGCTGGGTCGAGTATGCCGGCGGCTACTCCGACATGATCGCCCAGCGCGGCCATGGCGTCGTCGCCAAGACGACGGCGAAAGCGCCCAAGGCGCCGGAGGGGTCAGCGCCAGCCCCGGCAAAGCCGCGCGCGAAGCGCCTCTCCTTCAAGGACGAGCACGCGCTCAAGACCTTGCCCTCACGTCTAGAGGCCGCCCAGGCGGAGCTCGCCCGGCTTCAAGCGACGCTCGCCGATCCGGATCTCTACGCGCGCGACCGCGCCGCCTTCGACAAGTCGACCGGGCGCCTGGCCGCCGCCCAGGCCGAGCTTGCGGCCATGGAAGAGGAATGGCTCGAACTCGAAATGAAGCGCGAGGCGCTGGACGGATGATCTGCCGCGAGGTTTCACGAAATAGGGCTCAGCCCTAGGCGCAACCTTCGTTGTTTCGCTACCATCCGCCCGATCCCGTCCCTTCTTCCGCGAGACCCAGCATGTCCATGACCGGCAAGCGCCCGATGATCGGTTCCGTTCACGGCATGGTCGCCTGCGCGCATCCGCTGGCGGCGGAGGCCGGCGCCGCCATGCTCAGGACCGGCGGCAACGCCTTCGATGCCATCGCCGCCATCGCCTCCGCGCTCAACGTCGTCGAACCGTTCATGTCCGGCCTTGCCGGCATGGGCATGGCGACCTGCCACATCGCCAAGGAGAAGCGTATCCGCTGCCTGAGCTTCGTTCCGCCCGTTCCTGAGAAGCTACCGGTCGAGCGCCTCAGGGATCGCGAGGACCTGGCGCGCGGGCCGCTCGCCTGCGGCACGCCCGGCAACCTTGCCGGCTGGTGCGAGCTGGTGAAAGCCCATGGCCGGAAGTCGCTCGCCGAGGTGTTCGCGCCGGCGATCGCGATCGCACGCGATGGCTTCCTGCTGACCGCTTTCGGCAGCTACTCCTTCAACGCGTCGACCCCGGAGATCGAGCCGTACAAGAACATCTTCGAAGGGTGGCGGAAAAACTATCTCGGCGGCGGCCGCGAGGTTTCGCAAGGACAGCTATTCAAGCAGCCCGATCTCGCCCGCTCCTACGAGGCTATCGTCGCCGAAGGGCCCCATCATCTCTATGGCGGCGCCTTGGGCAAGGCGATTGTCAAGCACCTCGGCTCGATCGGCGGCACGCTGACCGAGAAAGACATCGAGGGCGTCAAGCCGGAATGGCTCGATCCGATCGCCGTCACCTATCGCGGTCTCTCGGTTCATTCGGTGCCGCCGCCGGCCGAGAGCTTCCAATACCTGCTGACTTTGGCCGTCCTCGACGGCTTCGACTTCAAGAAGCTGGAGCGGAACGGCATCGACCACATCGACACCGTCTTCCGCGCCATCCGGCTTGCCGCCGGCGTCCGCATCGAGCGCAATCGGCCTTCGCCGGAGGAACTGAAGGAGATCCTGTCATCGGCGGAGATCGAGAAGCTGCGCGCGCGCGTGAAGGACGGAAAGCCGGTCGAGGGTCTGACCGAGCAGTGGGTCCCAACCCGGCCCAACCCGAACAAGGAGCACACGACTTCCTTCTCCACTGCCGATGCGGAGGGGAACGTGATCTGCCTGACGCAGAGCCTCGGCAACAAGTTCGGCTGCGGCGTCGTCGTGCCGGGCACCGGCGTCTGCCTCAACAACTTCCTCTACTGGGGCGAGGTGCATCCTCAGGGCAAAGCCTATCTCAAGCCCGGCAGCCCCCTGCCGCTGTGCCTGGCACCCAGCGTCTCGACCCGCGACGGCAAGCCGGTGCTGGCGCTGGGCACGCCCGGCAGCTACGGGATCTCGCAGACCCAGACCCAGGTGATGGTGCAGCACGCCGACTACGGGCTCCTCATGCAGGACGCGGTCGAGGAGCCGCGCGGGCGCCTTTGGGACGGCAAGAAGGTGCAGGTCGAGTCGCGCATGCCGGCGTCGACGGTCGAAGGCCTGCGCAAGCGCGGCCACGATGTCGAGGTCACCGATCCCTGGACATGGGTTGTGGGCGGCATGCACGGCATCTCGATCGACCCGAAGACCGGCGCTAAGATCGGCGGCTGCGATCCGAGACGCGACGGATACTGCATCGGCACCTGACGGACCGGCGGCTCCTCAACCCGACCGGCAGTCACGGTCCGGGTCCGGCCTCAGCTCTTGACGATCCGCGCCGAGGGCAGCCTGACCTCGACGAGGGTGCCGCGCCCGACCTCGCTCGAAATCCCGACCTCGCCCTCCATGAACTCGACCAGCTCGCGGACCAATGCCAGTCCGATGCCGACGCCCTCAGCCTCGCGCGTGTAGGAGACGTCGAGCTGGGCGAAGGGCTCGAAGATCCCGGATAGCCGGTCGGCGGGGATGCCGATACCGGTGTCGGCAACGGTGAGCTTGACCCTAATCCCTGAGGCCGGAACCGCGCCGAGCGAGATACGGCCGCCCTGCGGCGTGAACTTGATGCCGTTCGAGAGCAGGTTGAGCAACACCTTGCGCAGCGCCGGCTCGTCGGCCCAGATCGTCGGGCAGCCGGCATCGACCGAAACCGAGATCGAAATGCTGCGGCGCATCGCCCCGTCGGCGGCCAGCCTCGCGCAGGTGGCCAGCAGCTTCTCAGGATTGATCTCGCGGGAATGGAGACGGATGCGGCCGGCATCGACGCGGGCAAGGTCCAGCATCTCGTCGATCGCCCCGAGCAGACGCACGCCCCCCTCGAGGATGTCGTTGGCATGGCCGACAAAGGCGCTAAGCTCCGGTTTGCGGGACGCCAGATCCCGAATGACCTCGGCGAAGCCGATGATCGAGTGCAGCGGCGTGCGTAGCTCGTGGCTCATCATGGCGACGAACTCCGAGCGCACCCGGTTGGCGCTTTCCGCCTTCAGCCGCGCCTCGGTCAGCTCGCCGACCAGGCGGTTGAGCTCCTCATTGGTCGCCTCCAGCGACTTCACCGTCGAGATGTCGAGCCAGAGGGCATTCAAGTTGCCGTCGAAAAGACGTCGCTCCTCAAGCTGCAGCCAGCCGCCGTCGCGGCGACGGATGATCAGCGGCCGGTCGAGCGGCTGCAGCGGCGGGTCGCCGCGCCCGATCAGCGCATCGATCTTGTCGCGCTCTCCCTCGGCGAAAGCGGTCTCGGCATAGCGGCGCAGATGATCGGTATAGCTGGAACGCGGATGGAAAAGATCGACCGCGCGCGGGAACAGCTCCTCGAGCTGCCGGTTGGCACGGACGAAGCGCCCGGCGGCATCGAAGATCGAGACCCCGTATCCGGTAGCCGATATCGGTGCGTCGGGCGCGGACGGATCGCGCACCATGTGGGCGCTGGTCTCGTCGGTCCACATCTTGAGGCAAGCCCCGTCAGCGAACCAGATGGCCTGCGAGCGCAGGCGACGCCCGTCCCTCTTCTGGAACAGCGTCGATTGCCGCTGATTGCGGTGACGCGCAATGCCGGCCGCGAGGATTTCCTCGAAGTGAACGGGATCCGTCGCGCTGGAGTTGGCCTCGAAGTAGCGGCGCAAATTCTCCGCATAGGGCCAGCCGCGCTCAAGAAGCCCGGCATGCTCTGGGAAAAATCGCTCGTAGGAGCGGTTCCATGACTGAATCCGCTCCTCCGCGTCTATGTAGCAGGCGGCGACGCCGACCTCGTCCAGAGCCAGCCCGAGCAACCCCAGGCCTTCCTGCCTGAGGTCGGAGTCGCTGACATGGCTGATGTCGAGGGCGCTCATCGGAGCCGACAATAGCGAAGGCGCGGCTCCGAGGGGAGGCGTTCCGGATCGAAGCGTTAACGCCGGTCCGCCGCCCCGTTTGCTGCTAGGCTCAAAGCTCCCGCCGCTCCGGATCGCCTCCCCTCATGAAGATCTTCATCGCTTCGCTTGCGACCGAGACCAACACCTTCTCGCCGCTGCCGACCGGCTATCGTACCTTTGCCGAGACGCTGCTGAACCGCGATGCGAGCCGACGCGCCCCGGCGATCGGCACCGCCCCGGTGATCGAGTGGCGGAAAGCCGCCGAGGCCGACGGCCATGACGTGGTCGAGAGCCTGAGCACCTTCGCGCAACCTGCCGGCACCACGATCCGCTCCGTCTACGAGGCGTTCCGCGACGAGATCCTGGGCGACTTGAGGAAAGCGCTGCCGGTCGACATGGTGCTGCTCTTCCTGCACGGCGCGATGGTCGCCGACGGCTATGACGATTGCGAAGGCGATGTGCTTGCCCGCGCCCGCGCCATCGTCGGCCCGAAGGTGCCGATCGGTTGCGAGCTCGACCTGCATTGCCACCTGACCCAGCAGATGCTGGACGCGGCGACGGCCATCGTCACCTACAAGGAGTACCCGCATGTCGACACCGCGGCACGGGCGCGCGAGGTCTACAAGCTCTGCAAGGACGCCGGCGCCGGCAAGACCAAGCCTGTCAGCGCGCTCTTCGACTGCCGCATGGTCAATATGTGGCGCACCCCGGTCCAGCCGATGCGAGGCTTCGTCGACCGCATGATGGCGCTCGAAGGCAGGGACGACATCCTCTCGGTCTCCTTCGCCCATGGTTTTCCCTGGGGCGATGTCGCCGATGTCGGCGCCCGTATGCTGGTGATCGCCGATGGCGACCGGGCCAAGGCCGAGACGCTGGCCGCGAAGCTCGGCCGCGAGATCTTCAGCTTGCGCGAGCAGACCGTGACGCCGCATCTGAGCGTCGATGAGGCGATCGACCGCGCTCTGGAAGTCAGGAACGGCCTGGTCGTCATGGCCGATGTCGCCGACAATGCCGGCGGCGGCGCCCCCTCGGACTCGACCTTCATCCTGAAGCGCCTGCTCGAACGCGGCGTCCGAGACGTCGCCAGCGGCTGCTACTGGGACCCGGTCGCCGTCCGCATCTGCAAGGAAGCCGGCGTCGGCGCCAGCTTCGATCTCCGCATCGGCGGCAAGTGCGGCAAGGCCTCGGGGGACGCGGTCGACCTCCGCGTTACCGTGCGCGCGGTCTCGGACGCCCTGACCCAGACCGGCAACAATGGCGGCCAGATCCCCCTGGGCGAGGCGGCGTGGGTCGAGGGCGCCGGCATCGACCTCGTGCTGAATACGCTGCGCGGGCAGACCTACGCCCCCGACGCCTTCTCCAATCTTGGGCTCGATCCGACCAAAAGGAAGATCGTCGTGGTCAAGTCGACCCAGCACTTCCACGCCCGCTTCGCGCCGCTCGCCGTCGAGGTTCTCTACGTCTCGACGCCGGGCGCAATCCCGCCCGATTTCGCCAACATCCCCTATACCAAGAAGACGACGCCGTTCTGGCCGCGCGTGCCGAACCCGTTCGCCTGATCCGAAGGAGTCTCCATGCGCTTCTACATCTCCGCCGACATCGAAGGCATCGTCGGCGTCGTAAACCGGCCGGAGACCAAGACCGACGGCTTCGACTGGCAGCGCGCGCGGCTGTGGATGACCGAGAGCGTGGTCGCCGCCTGCGAAGCCGCGATCGATGCCGGCGCGACCGAGCTCGTAGTCAGCGACTCCCATGGCAGCGGCATGAACATCCTGATCGACCGCCTGCCGCGCCAGGTGCAGCTGGTGCGGAGCTGGCCGCGTCCGCTCGGCATGATGCAGGGTATCGAGGTCGGCAGGTTCGACGGCTCCATGCTGATCGGCTACCACACCGGATCGACGCACCTCACCGGCATTCTCGGCCACAGCTTCATGGGCATGATGGTCCGCGAGGTGAAGCTCAACGGCCGGACGGTCTCGGAAGGCGGCTTCTCAGCCGAGGTCGCAAACCATTACGGCGCACCGATCATCATGATCTCGGGCGACGATGCTTTCTGCGACGAGACTCAGGGCCTGATCGGCAACGTCGAGGCGGCCGTGGTGAAATGGGCCTATGGCACGCTCTCGGCGCGTTCGATGGTGCCGGAAGCGGCCTATGCGCTGATCCGCGACAAGGTGCGGGCGGCGATCCACCGCCTCAAGGACTTCAAGGCGAAGCCGCCAAAGGCGCCGATCACGCTCGAGGTGACGATGAAGCACCGGCTGCCGGTCGAGTACCTGGCCTACCTGAAATGCTTCGAGCGCACCGACGCCTACACCATCCGCTATGTCGGCAAGGACATGGAGGAAGTCAGCAAGGCGCTGATGTTCATGCTCATGTACAACCCGTCGGCGCCCTAGCGTCTGAACCGGAGCTCGACGCCGCGCGCCTTCCAGTCGGACTCCATCAAGTCGAGATCGGTCTCGCCCGAGGGATTAGCCCGGGTCGGGCGGATCGGGCGCTGGGTGGCGACATCGCGGCGGTAGACACCGAGCAGGCGGCGCATCTCGACCAGCGGCTCGGGGCTGTCGTCGACGCGGAAGTCGAGATCGGGATAGTCCTCGGTCGTCACCATCAGCATCGCCGCCGACTGGCGCCCTCGGCGGTCGCCGCCGGCGCGCTGGCCGGCATCGAGCGCGGCCAGCATCCGCTCCGGCAACGGCAGAGACGCATCGCGTCGAAACTCGTCGAAAGTGGCGTCGAGGACGGCAGCGACGGCCAGCATGTTGCCGGCGACGCTGAAGGCATCGCCCGGCCGGTCGCCGGCCCAGTCGACGCAGTTGCGCCCGGTCCAGGCGGCAGCGCGGCCATGGCGGTCGACGGCATGCACCTGACGCAGATGGCGGCCCTCATCGGAGAGCAGCGCCACCTCGATCGCCGCCGCCGGCTCGACGTCGCGCTCGATCAGGTCGAGGATCTTCGGCCCCAGATACCAGTTCGAGATCGACTGAGTGCAGACCGCGCCGACGCCGGCACGCACGAAGGGACAGCGAGATCCCACGGCAAAGGCGCGCGTGCTGACGGCGGCGGCGAAGGCGCCGGTCGCCTTGTCGACGGCCACGATGGACCAGGTCATCGGCTCTTTCCCTCTTCTAGAGAAGCTCGGCGAAGGCGCGCACGCTCATCGAGGTCGCCCCCTTGGCCTTGATCGGCACGGCGAAGAAACGGAAGCGCTTGCCGAGAAGCCGGTCGAGCCCGACCAGATTCTCGGAGATCAGGATGTCGCGCTCGAGCAGGCGCGAATGCACCGGCGACCAGGCGTCGCCCGGCGCATCGGCGCTGCCGGCGTCTACGGCCATGAGCTTGGCGCCATCGGCGATCAGGCGGTCGACGACCACCGGTCCGATCGCCGGATGCGCGCCGTAGCGCTCGGTCCCCCAGTGCACGTCCCAGCCGAAATTGAACAGGACCGCATGACCGGCGAGGCTCTGCTTCGGCAGCACCTCGGCGCCGATGATCGCCCGGTCGGCACGGCCGCGGCAGTCGATCGCGATGCCGGGCAGGATGACGTCTTCGAGCGAGAGCCCTGCGATGTCGCGCTTCTCCGGCCAGCGGCAATAGGGCGCGTCAAGATAGGTGGCGATGGCGGTCGGATAGGCGACCTCGGTCGACTCGAAGCCGACCTTGCCGCCGTTCGCTTTCCTCGACTCCTCGCGCGTGCGCGTGACGCGAAGCCGGACCGTCTCCTCGCGCGTAGACCCGTCCGGCATCCGCCGGCGGATGCCTGGCATGCCGTCATGGAAACTCTGCGACAGGTCGACGAAGCAGGACGCGGTCATTCTTGGCGTATCGATCGGAGGCCACCTTCGCATGGCCGCGCCGGAATGGCACGTCCGTCTTTCGGAACAAATTGAGAAATCCTCACCGCCGCTGCCTCAGCGCGACGTAGAGGCCGCTGGCGACGATGACAAGGGCGCCGATCCAGGTCCAGAGGTCCGGAGCATTGCCGAAAACGACATAGCCGATGATCACGGCACCGACGAGCTGGACATAGGTGAAGGGCTGGAGCAGCGACGCCGGCGCCAGCTCAAGCGCCTTGATCAGCATGAAGTGGCTGCCGGCGCCGAGAAACCCCGAGATGGCCATCAGGACCCAGCCCTGCGCGTCCGGCCAGCGCCAGATGAAGGGAGCGAACGCCGAAGTCAGGATCACGCCGAGGAGACCCGAATAGAACAGCGAGGTCAGCGGCGGATCGGCGCCACCGAGGCGGCGCGTGGCGATCTGGAAGGCGGCATAGAGCATCGCCACGCAGAGCGGCAGGGCTGCAGCCCAGCTCATCACGCCGAGCCCCGGCCGGATGATGATCAGGACGCCGAGGAAGCCGACAGCGACGGCAACCCAGAGCGATGGCGGCACGCGCTCCTTGAGCAGCGGCGCGGAGAGCGCGACGACGAAGAGCGGGCCGGCGAAGCTGATCGCCTCCACCTCCGCCAGCGGCAACATCGAGAGAGCGCCGACGAACATCAAGGTGGAGGCGATCATCAGGACCGAGCGGATGGCCTGAAGCCCAGGACGCTTGGTACGCAGCAATCCGCGCCAGCCGCCGGGATGCGTGGCGGCGAAAGCAAGGATTGCGATGTTAGCAAAGAAAAAGCGGGCCCAGACGACCTCTGGCACCGGAAAGTCGCGCGTCAGGTATTTGTTGACGGCGTTCATCATCGCGAAGCCGGTCACGGTCGCGATCGTCAGCAGGATCGCGCGCAGCCCGGCGCTCGTGCCGGAAGACGTCGGCTGAGAGATCACGACGCTACGCTATCATGGGCCCCGGCGATCGCGGATTCGCGTCGGGCGCGCGCGGAATGGCGATCGGAAACTCGAGCGTCCGAAGGGCAGCGACATGAAACGCCTGCTCGATTTCTAAAGGTGAGTTGCCACAGCCTCGGCTAGGATCGCGCCGGCATCCCCTCTCCGCCTCCCGAGGTTCCCTATGAAGATCACCGCCATCCGCACGCTTGTCGTCAATGCCGAGATGCGGAACTGGGTCTTCGTCAAGGTCGAAACCGATCAAGACGGCCTCTATGGCTGGGGCGAGGCGACGCTCGAATGGAAGACACGCGCCGTCGTCGGCTGCGTCGAAGACCTGGCGCCGCTGGTCCTCGGCACCGATCCGCGCGACATCGAGAATGCCGTCCGCGCCATGACCAAGCACGGCTTCTGGAAGCTGGGCGTCATCGGCCGCTCGGCCATCGCCGGCATCGAGCAGGCGCTGTGGGACATCTTCGGCAAATCGGTCGGCCTGCCGGTCTGGCGGCTGCTCGGCGGCAAGACCCGTGACAAGGTGCCGGTCTACACCCATCTCGGCCTCGGCAACATGCGTGCGGTCTACGACCAGAAGGAGCGCAGCCAGCTCCAGGACTACGTCCATGACGTGCTCGCCAAGGGCTATCGCGCCTTCAAGGTGCTGTTCCCGCTCTATATGGGTTACATGATCGATCCGAAGTCGCTCGCCGGCATCGACGGCTGGATGCGGACCTTGCGCGAAGCCTCAGGCGACGACATCGAGATCATGGTCGACTTCCACGGCAAGCCGGCGTCGGTGGCGCTCGCCGTGCAGTGCATCGAAGCGCTGGCGCCTTACCGGCCGATGTTCGCCGAGGAACCGGTACAGCCCGGCGATGCCGACGCCATGCGCCAAGTCGCGGAACGCACGCGCGTTCCCATCGCCACGGGCGAGCGCCTGGTCGACCGCCGCGACTTCGAGGATCTGTTCCGCCAGCGCGCCATCAGCATCATCCAGCCCGATCTCTGCCATTGCGGCGGCATCTGGGAGGGCCGCAAGATCGCAGCGATGGCAGAGACCGCGATGATGGGCGTGGCGCCGCACAATCCGCTGGGGCCGATCGCCGGCGTCTCGGCGCTCCACTTCGACATCGCCACTCCCAACTTTGTCATCCAGGAGGAGATGGTCGGTGCCGTCCCCTGGTACGCTGAGGTGGTGAAAGGCCCGATCCGGATGGTCGAAGGAAGCTGGCAGATCCCGGAAGCGCCCGGCCTCGGCATCGAGATCGACGAGCGCGTGGCCGCCAAGCACCCGTTCAAGGCCGAGCCAATCCCGTCTATGGAAGCGCGGCTTCAGGACGGAACGATCGTCGATTGGTGAGTCGAGACTGGGCCGTTCGCCGTTGACCCGTGGGCGAAGACCACGGTCTCCTCTCTCGCGCTTCGCGTCCCCTCTCCCGCCGCAGGCGGGGGAGGGTTAGGGTGGGGGCGAGCGAAGCGAGGTGGGATCGCGACGCTTGCACTGTCCCCTCTCGCTTCGCTCTTCCGCCTACAGATGCCGCGGCGTTCCGGTCGAGACCGGCTCGGGCGACTTCAGGCTGTCGATGCTCCAGGCGCCGGGCCTGGCAACCACCAGATAGAGGAAGACGAAGCAGTAGAGGATCGCCGCATCGCCCATGTCGAGCAGCGGGAAGAAGCTCCTCGGCGCGTGCGCCATGAAATAGGCGACCGCCATGAAGCCCGAGAGGACGAAGGCAACCGGGCGCGTGCAGAGGCCTACCAGGATCAGAAGGCCGCCGAAGGCTTCGAGGATGCCGGCGAGGCCAAGCCGCGAGACGAGTTGGACATCGGCCACCCACACATCGGGTGAGACGCCGAACAGCTTCGCCGTACCGTGCTCGATAGAGAGAAGCGCGGTTACGGTCCGGAGGATCGCCTGCATCAGCGGCGACCGCGCGGCAAGGCGTCGAAGGCGCTCATCGCGATGCCTCCTTTTCCCTGGTTGCCGAGCTTTACTGAGCGGTAACCCCGCCATCGACGATCAGCGACGAGCCGGTCATGAAGGCGGCATCGTCGGAAGCGAGGAAGACGATGGCGTTGGCAATGTCGCCGGCTTGGCCGAAACGCCCGATCGGGTGCGTCGCCAGGCCCTGGTTGCGCGCCGCATCCATATCGTTGCTGCCGGCGTAGCGAGCCCGCGTGCGGAAGGTCTCTTCGCCCATGTCGGTCTCGATCACGCCCGGATGGACGGAGTTGACGCGGATCCGATAGCCCTTGCGCGCGAACTCCAGCGCCGTCGACTTCGAGAAGATCGTCACGCCGCCCTTGGTCATCGAATAGAGCGGCGCCAGCGGCGAGCCGACGATGCCGGCGGTCGAGGACACGTTGACGACGCTGCCGCCATGGGGACTTGCCTTCGCCCTTTCCTTGAGCGCCGGCAGCGCCAGCTTGGTTCCGAGGAAAACGCCGGTCAGGTTGACGCCGCAGAGCCAGTTCCATTCGGCCAGCGTCGACTCCTCGCTGGTCTTGCCGAGGAACACGCCGGCATTGTTGACCAGGATGTCTAGCCCGCCGAAGCGGGAGACCGCCGTCGACACCGCTTGGTTCCAGTCGCTCTCGCGTGTCACGTCGAGATGGGCATAAGCGGCCCTGCCGCCGGATGCCTCGATCTCGCGCGCCGTCCTCTGCCCGGCCTCGTCGAGGACATCGCCGAGCACGACGCTCGCACCGGCGCCGGCCATGCGCCGCGCCGTCTCCGCGCCAATCCCGCGCGCCGCACCGGAAATCAGAGCCACCTTGCCGTCAAGCCGGTTCATCGAGCCTTCTCCGCCGTTTCCTTCACACCCGGCAAGCTATCAGCTTCGTCCCCGGCGGCACCTGCAAGACGCAGGATCATGGAACCGCGTCCTCCGGAAAGGGCGGCCGGACCGCGCGCGCGACTCGACTCGGGCATCTGCCTTGTTTTCGCCGCGAAGATACCTCAGCTCCGCCACCGGCTGCGACGCAGGATCGGGGCGCGGCCTCGCGTGTCTCGGGTACTGGCCGAAAGAGTGCCACTCGGATCGCGAAGAGGAGCGCAAGTGCCCAGCTCACGCAGAAAGCCTCCCCTGATCGGCGTCATCGGCCTCATGTGCCTCGCCCTGTCGGGCACGCCGGCCCTGGCTGAGGGGGCGGACGCCGCTCAGCCTCAGGATCAGCAGAACAACCGCCGTCGCGCCCAGCAGCAGGTACAACAGCCGCGCGAGCGCGACGCCAATCGAGGCGAGGATCGCAACCGCGGCGAGCAGTGGCGCGAACGGCGTGCCGCCGACGAACGCGCGCGCGCCGAGCAGCTCGTGCGCGAAAGGCAGGCCGCCGAGGAGCGGGCGCGCGAGCGCCGTCTGACCGAAGAGCGCCGCCGTGACGGCGATCGGCGCCGGGACCGAAACAATGACGGCGGCGCCGGTTTCCGCTGGCGCGACCGAGATCGGGACGGCATTCCCGATCATCGCGATCGGGACCGGGACGGCGATGGCGTCCCCAACTGGCGCGACCGGCACCCCGACAGCCCGCGCTGGAGCGATCGTCGTTGGCACGGCCCCTCGCATGGCTCGCCCTATCGGCGCCATGCCTGGGTGGATCACTATCGGTTCGACGTACGGCCTGACCGCCGCCGCGTCTATCGCAACACCGTGATCCTCCGCCCCTACGGTCCCTGGTACTACGGATACGGGCGCTACTACCGCGACCTCGACGCCTATCCATGGCTCGGCCTGACCGCGATCACGCTCGGCATACTCACCTATCTCAACGAAGCGCAGCTTCGCGCCCATGAGGATGCGCAAATCGCCGCGACCACGGCCGCCATCGGCATGCCCATCGCCTGGCATGACGGCATTGCGCATGGCACCGCTGTCGCCACGCGCGACGGCTGGAGCGACACCGGCAGCTATTGCCGCGAGTTTCAGCAGACCGTGTCGATCGGCGGCCGGACGGAACAGGCCTACGGGACCGCCTGCCTGCAGCCGGACGGCTCCTGGCAAGTCACCTCCTAAGCTTGTCCTCCTCGATCGTCCGGGGCACTGATATCCTCCGTTCTCGTAGAACGGAGGACGGCATGATCACCGATCGCGACACCGGCACCCGCGTCGACGAGATCGCCGGCGGCATCTATCGGATTTCCGTTCCGGTGACGGCGATCCCGGGCGGCTTCATCTTTAACCACTACCTGATCGCCGACGAGGAGCCGCTGCTCTTTCATGCCGGCAAGCGGAGCATGTTCGATCTGGTCAAAGGCGCGATCTCGGCCCTGATGCCGGTCGAGCGGCTGCGTCATATTTCCTTTTCGCACTACGAGGCGGATGAGTCCGGCGCGCTCAACGAGTTTCTTGCCGCCGCCCCGCATTCGGCGCCGCTCTGCGGCGTGCTCGCCGCGCGCGTGTCGATCAACGATGCCGCCAGCCGTCCGGCGCGACCGCTCGAGGATGGCGAAACAGTCTCGCTCGGCCGCCATTCGGTCCGCTGGGTGTCAACGCCGCACTTCCCGCATGGCTGGGAAAGCGGGCTCCTGCTGGAGGAGACAACAGGAACGCTGTTCTGCAGCGACCTCTTCACCCATGGCGGCGCCCGGCATCCGGTGATGACCGAGGCCGATGTCCTGGAGCCGAGCGAAACCCTGCGCGCACGCCTCGACTTCTACGCCCATGCCCGCAACGAGCCGGCGATGATCGAGAAGGTCGCCTCGACCAGCCCGAAGACCCTCGCCCTCATGCACGGCCCCGCTTGGCGCGGTGACGGCGCCGCGCTGATCCGCGCGCTAGGAGAGCGGCTGGCGGCTTAATGTTAGCGGCGGAGCCGCGCCCTCACCCTTCGACAAGCTCAGGATGAGGGCGACGGATAGGATCGCGACATCGCCCTCGATCCATCAGTCCACCTCATCCTGAGCTTGTCGACGGGTGAGGTGGCACTACGCCGGCGGCAGAGCTACGCCGTCTTCTGCGCCTTGAGGCCGAGATCCTTCACCATCTGCTCGCGCATCACATATTTCTGGATCTTGCCGGTGATGGTCATCGGGAAGCCGTCGACGAAGCGGACATAACGCGGGATCTTGTAGTGCGCGATCTGCCCCTTGCAGTAGGCGCGCACCGCCTCCTCGTCCAGGGTTTCACCACTGCGGAGCCGAACCCAGGCGCAGACCTCTTCGCCATACTTGTCGTCGGGGACGCCGATCACCTGCACGTCCTGGATCTTCGGATGGCGGTAGAGGAACTCCTCGATCTCACGCGGATAGACGTTCTCGCCGCCGCGGATGATCATGTCCTTGAGCCGGCCAACGATGTTGACGTAGCCCTCGGCATCCATGGTGGCGAGGTCGCCGGTGTGCATCCATCCGGCCTTGTCGATGGCCTCGCGGGTCTTCTCCTCGTCGTTCCAGTAGCCCTGCATCACCGAGTAGCCGCGGGTGCACAGCTCGCCCGCCGTGCCGCGCGGCGCGATGCGGCCGTCGGATCCCACGATCTTGACCTCGATATGCGGCTGGGTCCGGCCGACGGTCGAGACGCGGCGGTCGAGCGGATCGTCGGTCGAGGACTGGGTCGAGACCGGAGAGGTCTCGGTCATGCCATAGGCGATGGTGACCTCGCTCATATGCATGCGGTCGACGACCTTCTTCATCACTTCGATCGGGCAGGGCGATCCCGCCATGATCCCGGTGCGCAGGCTCTTGAGGTCGAACTTGCCGAAATCCGGGTGATCGAGCTCGGCGATGAACATGGTCGGCACGCCGTGCAGCGCCGTGCACTTCTCATCGGCCACCGTCTGCAGCACCGAGACCGGATCGAAGACCTCCGCCGGATAGACCATCGCCGAGCCGTGGGTCAGGCAGGCGAGGTTGCCCAGCACCATGCCGAAGCAGTGATAGAGCGGCACCGGGATGCAGAGCCGATCGTCAGCCGTCAGCCGCATCGCCTCGCCGATGAAGTAGCCGTTGTTGAGGATGTTGTGGTGGGTGAGTGTCGCTCCCTTGGGGAATCCGGTGGTGCCCGAGGTGAACTGGATGTTGATCGGATCGTCGAACTGGAGCGTGCCGGCGAGCTCGCTCAGGCGCACACGCTCCGTATTGCCGCCGCGCGACGGCACGTCTTCGAAGCTCATCATGCCGGGGCTCTTCTCGCAGCCGAGCCGGATGACCCAGCGCAGCTCGGGGATCTTCTGCGCGTGCAGCTTGCCCGGCTCCGACGATCTCAGCTCCGGCATCAGATCGTTGAGGATGGCGAGATAGTCGCTGGTCTTGAGCGCCGGAGAGGTGATCAGCGCTTTGCAGCCGACCTTATTGAGCGCGTAGTCCAGCTCGGCCCGGCGATAGGCCGGGTTGATGTTGACCAGGATCAGCCCTGCCTTGGCGGTGGCAAACTGGGTCAGCGCCCATTCCGAGCAGTTCTGCGACCAGATACCGATGCGGTCGCCGGGCTCGAGGCCGAGGCCGAGCAGACCGGCCGCGAGATCGTCGACGCGGCGGCCGAGCTCGCCATAGCTCCAGCGGACGTCTTGATGGCGGACGATCAGCGCATCGCGGTCGCGATGCGCAGCGACGATGCGGTCGAAATGCTGGCCGATGGTGTCGCCGATCAGCTTGATCGGCGAGGTTCCGTGGTCATAGGACGGCAGTACCGAGGTCACGCGTCCCTCCCTGATTCATTGACCCGATCTTCGCTGCTGGCCGGCGTCGCGGCAACCGAAAGGCGGTAGCGGCGAAGCGACTTCAGCCGGCCTTGTCCGCCGCCGGGTCCGGTGTCACTGTTCGGGCCGCGGGGCGCTGGGGAGGACCATCATGAGCGACACGACGGCTTCATCTGCGTTGCCCGCGCCGCTAGCTACTTGGCTGCTGCTGGGCTTCGTCGCCGGCTTCATCTCAGTGCTCACTTTCCACCAAGGCACGATCGGAGTGATGTACTTGCTCGGATTCGCAGCGAACCCGCCCTACAACCTGACGCCACGCGCGCCCTTGGGCGTGCCCGTGCTGATGGACGAGGTCGACTAGGAAGCTATCGCTGCCTCAGGCGACCGAACGCTTCGGCGCCTCTGTTTTCACGGCGCCGCTGAGGTAGCTCATCGCCGCCTGCACGCCGCCCTGGGCATGCGGCACACCGGCGACGGCAAGGCCCATCTCGACGCCGGCCAGCGTGCCCATCAGCATCAGGTCGTTGAAGCTGCCGAGATGCCCGATGCGGAAGACCTTGCCGGCGACCTTGGTCAGGCCGGCGCCGAGCGAGAGGTCGTAGGCGGCCAGCACTTTCTTGCGGAACTCGTCGGCGTTGTGCCCCGACGGCATCAGCACCGCGGTCAGCGAGCTCGAATACTCGGCCGGGTTGACGCAGAGGATCTCGAGTCCCCAGGTCTTCACCGCGCGCCGCGTTGCCTCGGCATGCCGGTCGTGGCGGGCGAAGACGTTGGCCAGCCCCTCCTCCATCAGCATGTCGATGGCTTCGGCGAGGCCATAGAGCAGGTTCGTCGCCGGCGTATAGGGGAAGTAGCCGGTCTTGTTCGCGGCCAGCATCGTCGACCAGTCCCAGTAGCTGCGCGGGGACTTGGCAGCCTTGTGCGCGGCGAGTGCCTTGGCGCTGATCGCGTTGAAGGAGAGGCCGGGCGGCAGCATCAGCCCCTTCTGCGAGCCGGCAACCGTGACGTCCACGCCCCACTCATCGTGGCGGTAGTCGATCGAGGCGAGCGAGGAGATGGTGTCGACCATGAACAGCGCCGGGTGCTTCGCCGCATCGATCGCCTTCCGGACATCGCCGATCCGCGTGGTGACGCCGGTCGAGGTCTCGTTGTGGACGACCATGACCGCCTTGATCGCATGCGTCTTGTCTTCGGCCAGACGTGCCTCGACCAGCTTCGGGTCGACGCCCTGACGCCAGTCGCCCGAGACGAAATCGACCTTGAGACCGACGCGCTCGGCAAGCTCGCGCCAGAGCGTGGCGAAGTGCCCGGTCTCGAACATGAGCACGCGGTCGCCGGGCGAGAGCGTGTTGACGAGCGCCGCTTCCCAGGCCCCGGTGCCGGAAGCCGGGTAGATCACGACATCGGCCCTGGTGCCGAAGATCGGCTTGATCTCGGTGAGCACCTTGCGGCCGAGCACGCCGAATTCGGGCCCGCGGTGATCGATCGTCGGGTTGTCGATGGCCCTGAGGATCCGGTCGGGTACGTTGGTCGGGCCCGGAATCTGCAGGAAATGACGACCGCTCGGGGCGTTGCTCAGCTTGACCATGGTTCCGCTCGCTTGGGCTGGGCGGTAATCTTACGGCCGCGGCGACCGTGGAGAAAGGCAGATCATGGGCATAGACGGCGGCGGATCGCGCCTGGAGACGCGCCTTAGGCGCGAGCTGCGCGGGGCCGTGCTCTTCGGCGCCGCTGATCGCGGCCGCTACGCTACCGACGCCTCGATCTACCAGATCGATCCGATCGGTGTGGCGGTCCCGGCGGATGAGGAGGATGCCAAGACCGCCATCGCCGTCGCGGTCGAGGAAGGTGCCCCGATCCTCTCGCGCGGCGCCGGCACCTCGCAATGCGGCCAGACCGTCGGGCATGCGCTGGTGATCGACAATGCGCGCCACCTGAACAAGATCATCGACTTCGACAAGGGCTCGGCGACAATCGTCGTCCAGCCCGGCATCGTGCTCGACCACCTCAACGCCTTCCTCAGACCGCATGACCTCTGGTTCCCGGTCGATGTCTCGACCAGCGCTCAGGCGACGATCGGCGGCATGGCCGGCAACAATTCCTGCGGCTCGCGCTCGATCCGCTACGGCAACATGGTGCATAACGTTGCCGGCATCGACGCGCTGCTGGCCGACGGCACCGAGGCGCATTTCGGCGAGGTCGGCGGAAATCTCGCCGGCCTCTCGGGCCCTCTCCGTTTCGTCGACCTGATCGAGCGCGTGCGCGCCATCGCCGCGCGCGAGGCGGGCGAGATCGAGGCGCGATATCCGAAGCTGCTGCGCCGGGTCGGCGGCTACAACCTCGATACCGTCAAGCCGGCAGGCCATAATCTCGCGCATCTGCTGGTCGGATCGGAAGGCACGCTCGCCTTCTCGCGCCGGCTGCACCTGAAGCTCTCGCCCCTGCCAAAGCACCGAACCTTGGGCGTCTGCCACTTCCCGACCTTCTACCGGGCGATGGAGCTGACCCGGCACATCGTCAAGCTGGGCCCCACGGCGGTCGAGCTGGTCGACCGCACCATGATCGATCTCGCCCGCCGAAACCCGGCCTTCGCCTCGACGGTCTCGCAGTTCCTGAAAGGCGAGCCGGACGCGATCCTCCTGGTCGAGTTCGCGGGCGACGAGCGCAACGAGCAGATCGGGAAGCTCAAGGATCTCGTCGCGCTGATGGGCGATCTCGGGCTTCCCGGCAGCGTCGTCGAGATCGTCGATGCGACGCTGCAGAAGGACACCTGGGAAGTCCGCAAGGCCGGGCTCAACATCATGATGTCGATGAAGGGCGACGGAAAGCCGGTCAGCTTCATCGAGGATTGCGCGGTGCCGCTCGAGCATCTCGCCGAGTACACGCGCCGGCTGACCGAGGTGTTCGAGAAGAACGGCACCAAGGGGACCTGGTACGCGCATGCCTCGGTCGGCTGCCTGCATGTGCGCCCGATCCTCAACATGAAGACCGAGGATGGACCTAAGAAGATGCGGGCGATCGCCGAGGAGGCGGCCGCCTTCGTCCGCGAATACAAGGGCGCCTATTCCGGCGAGCATGGCGACGGGCTCGTGCGCTCGGAGTGGATCGCGCCCTTCTTCGGTCCGCGCCTAACCAGGGCCTTTGAGGAGATCAAGGATCTATTCGACCCGAAGGGCCTGATGAACCCCGGCAAGATCGTGCGCCCGTCGCGGATGGACGACCGCGCGCTCTTCCGCTTCGGCCCACGTTACCAGCCGCTTCCCTTCACGCCGGCGCTCAACTGGCCCGATGCCGGCGGTTTCGCCGGCGCAGTCGAGATGTGCAACAACAACGGCCATTGCCGGAAGTTCGATGCCGGCACCATGTGCCCGTCCTATCGTGCGACCGGCGATGAGCAGCACCTGACGCGCGGCCGCGCCAACACGCTCAGGCTCGCGCTCTCAGGCCACCTCGGCCGCGACGCGCTGGTCTCAGAGGCCGTCTACGAGGCGATGGACCTCTGCGTCTCGTGCAAGGGCTGCAAGCGCGAGTGCCCGACCGGCGTCGACATGGCGCGGATGAAGGTCGAGTTCCTGCACCACTACCGAAAGCGTCACGGGTTGCGGCTCTTCGACCGTCTCGTTGCCTATCTGCCGCGCTACGCGCCTTTCGCCTCGAGGCTGCGCGGCTTGCTGCACCTGCGTGACCGCGCCCCGGCGCTGGCCGCGCTGTCCGAGCGCTGGCTCGGCTTCAGCGCGAAACGGAGGTTGCCGCGCTGGAGCGCACGCCCCTTCCGCGGCGGGACCGCCCCGACATCCGACGCGCCGCGCGTCGTCCTGCTCGTCGATACCTTCAATCGCTGGTTCGAGCCGGAAAATGCGCGCGCTGCCGTCGCCGTGCTCAAGGCAGCCGGCTACGACGTCATCGTCGTCGGCGAGGAGTCCGGGCCGCCTCTCTGCTGCGGGCGCACCTTCCTCGCCGCGGGCCTGGTCGAGGAGGCACGGCGCGAGGCGCGGCGTCTGGTCGAGACGCTGAAGCCGCATCTCGCCGACGGGCTGCCGATCGTGGGGCTCGAGCCCTCCTGCCTCTTCACCTTGCGCGATGAGGTCGAAGCGCTGCTGACACCGGAGGAGACCGCGCTCCTCTCCGGCAAGGCGATGCTGTTCGAGGAGTTCCTGGCGCGCGAGCAATCGGCCGGGCGTGCCCAGCTGTCGCTGAAGCCGCTGCCCGAGACGAAGGCGCTGGTGCATGGCCACTGTCACCAGAAGGCCTTCGATGCCTTCAAGCCGACGCTGGCGCTCCTGAAGCAGATTCCCGGCCTCGAGGTGCAGGCGATCGAGTCGAGCTGCTGCGGCATGGCCGGCGCCTTCGGCTATGCCGCCGAGCATTACGACGTCTCGATGAAGATGGCCGAGCTCGCGCTGTTGCCGGCGGTGCGCGCCGCCGGCCGGGACACGCTTGTCGTCGCCGACGGCACCTCCTGCCGCCACCAGATTGCCGACGGTGCGGCCCGCGGGGCTGTCCACATCGCCCGCGTGCTGGAGCGAGCGCTCGCGTAAAGATGCGAAGCCCCCTCGTCTCCCCTCCACCGTCTGCTACGCATCCGGGAGAGGGAGCGCGAAAGCTACATCTTCTGTGCCGCCCTCAGCCTCTCCGCTTCGGCGCGCACGGCCGGGGTCGCCCCTTCGAGGCCGACGCCGAGGAGGTGGCTGAACAGGTCGATCAGCTTCTGCCGGTCGGCGGCCGGCAGCGGCGGCTTGTTGAGCGAGGCGATATTCGTCTCCATGTGCTTCACATCGCCGGTGCCGAACAGCACCACGTCGATGCCGGGTTCGTAGCGGGCGAAGCGGTAGGCGGCATCGGTCAGGCTGGTGGCACCGCCCTCGTGGATCAGGAAGCCGAGCGGGTTCGGATCGTCGCCCAGCGCCTTCGGCACCTTGCCCTCGTTGGCAAGCTCCTTCATCGCCTTGGCGACGCGCTCGGGCTTGGCAAAGATGTTGCGCACCGCAAACATGACCAGCGTGCCGATGCGTTTCGCCATGGTGCCGGGAAGCACGGCTTTCCGCGCATGCTGGTGCATCAGGTTGAAGGCCAGCATCGCCGTATCCCAGTGGTCGTCCTTGACCGCGCGGCTCAGCATCTGCGCGCTGTGGTCGCTAGCCGCCGACTCGGTGATGCCGAGGAAGCGGAACTTGCCCTTCTCCTGCTCGCGCTTGAGCACCGGAAGGAACACCTTTACCGCGTGGTCGTAGTGCGCCGCGCGCACGCCATGGAGCTGGAAGACATCGACGTGATCGGTAGGCAGGAGCTTGAGCGAGCTGTCGAGGCTGGCGACGAGCTTGCCCGTCGGCAGCAGCGTGTCGCCATCGTTCATGAAGCCCTTGGTCGCGATCACCACCTTGTCGCGCGATCCCGCGAGGCCCTGGCCGACCACACCTTCGGTGCCGTAGGCGGCGGCCGTATCAAACAGAGTGACGCCGAGATCGAGGGCGCGCTTCACCAGCGCAACCGCCTCGGCCTCGGTCTTGCCGGTAGCGAGCCCAAGGCGCGAGAAGCCGCCGCAACCCAGGCCGGCAACGCCGACCTTGAGGCCGGTGCGGCCGAGCGTGACAGTGTCCATGGAACCATCCAAAGTGTGGAGCGGGAGCAGGGTCATCCCTCTCCTGCCTTGAAGGCAAGCCCCGCCGAACCGAGACGGAATTCACGCCATGTGGCAGCCGAACGAACGCTACCCCGATTCCGCCGTGCGCGTGCTCGACCAGTCCTTCGCCAGGTACAAGCTGGCGCTGGCCTCGGTCGAGCGGCTCTACACCGGCTGCCGTTGGTCTGAAGGCCCGGTCTGGTTCGGCGACGGCCGCTACCTGCTGTGGAGCGACATCCCGAACAACCGCATCCTCCGCTGGGACGATGAGACGGGCCAGGTTTCGGCTTTCCGTAAGCCGTCGAACAACGCCAACGGCAACACGCGCGACCGCCAGGGCCGGCTCGTCACCTGCGAGCACGATTCCCGCCGCGTAACCCGCACCGAGTATGACGGCTCGATCACCGTGCTTGCCGACTCCTATGACGGGAGGAAGCTGAACTCGCCGAACGACGTCGTGGTGACGTCCGATGGCTCGATCTGGTTCACCGATCCGCCCTTCGGCATCCTCGGATACTACGAAGGTCACAAGGATGACTCCGAGCTCGAGCCCGCCGTGTACCGGATCGACGGCAAGAGCGGAAAGATCGCAAAAGTCGCCGACGATATTCCCGGCCCCAACGGCCTCGCCTTCTCGCCCGACGAGAAGATTCTCTACGTCGTCGCCTCGCGCGACGCGCCGAACCGCACGATCCGCGCCTATGAAGTTCGGTCGGGCGGCAAGCTCGGCAAAGGCAAGGTGCTGATCGATGCCGCCGGCGGCTCGCCCGACGGCTTCCGTGTCGATGTCGACGGCAATCTCTGGTGCGGCTGGGGCATGGGCACGCCCGAGCTCGACGGCGTGCGCGTCTTCTCGCCGTCGGGCCAGCCGATCGGCCATATCGACCTGCCCGAGCGCTGCGCCAATGTCTGCTTCGGCGGCCGCTATCGCAACCGCCTGTTCATGGCGGCAAGCCACGGGCTCTACGCGCTCTACGTCAATACCCAGGGCGTCGCCGGTGGGTGATGCCTGGTCGCCCTCGCATGATGCGATCCGCGCCATGCTCGCGGATCGCCGCCAGCTCACCTATCGCGACCTCGCAAAGGTGCCCGTGCGCGACAATGGCGAGCCCCTGGTGCCGGCGACAGCCGATCCGGCGAGGGCCGTTCTGACCGGAAATCTCAAATCGCCTTGGATTCGCTCAGGTGCGCTCCAACGGCTGCGAGTCGCGGCACAGTCGCTGCGAGAGCAGAACCCACGCCACTCCCTTCTCGTCTGGGACGCGCATCGCCTCATGTCGGTGCAGGTCGCCGGCTTCGAGAAATACACGAAGATCTTCGGCGAGAAGCATCCGCACCTGACGGGCGACGATCTTGCGGAGTATGTGCATCGGCATGTCGCGGTGCCGAGTGTCGCCGGGCACCCGACCGGCGGCGCCGTCGACGTCACCATCGCCGAGGATGGCGAGCCCATCGACATGGGCCACATCTACGCCGATTTCGAGTCGCCCCAATACATTGCCTTCGCAGAGGGGCTTACCGAGCCGCAACGCCGGAACCGTGCGCGGCTGCGCGAAGCGATGGTCCACGCAGGTTTCGCGCCCTTCAACGGCGAGTGGTGGCACTTCTCATACGGCGATGCGGAGTGGGCCGCGCTCTGGGGCGAGCCGGCAGCGATCTACAAGCAGCTCGAGGGGACGAAGTAAGAGGCGGAGCCGTTTAGAGCATTTTCCGATCATTCTGGTTCATAGCCTGAGTTTCGAAAGTAGTTGGCGCATTCGTGTGGTGTGAAGGCGTCGAGAGCGTCAGCGATGGCCTGCCATAGGGCGTCCTTGGTTCGTGCGGCCACCTTTCGCAGATAGGCCTTCAGCTTGGCAAAGGCTTGCTCGATTGGGTTGAAGTCCGGGCTATAGGGAGGCAAGAACAAGCGCGTCGCGCCTGCCGCCTCGATGGCTTCGCGCAC
>VGEN01000031.1 GCA_016869285.1 Alphaproteobacteria bacterium | reverse complement strand
CTGGCGAACACGGCCGGGCGCCTGGGACCTCGCCTATCTGATGGCGGTCCATTGGTTTCCGGAGCGGCGGCGCAGTTTTGAAGACCGGCTTCTCCAGCACTATCATCGCGCGCTTGAGGCGGAGGGAATGCAGGGATACGGGCTGGAAGCGCTATGCACCGACTATCGCTTGGCGCTGATCGACCAGCTCGGCGTCCCACTCTACCAGGCGGAGCAGAAGCTGCCGCCCTGGCTCTGGTGGAGCCATTTCGAGCGCATCATGCTCGCCTACGAGGACCTCGGCTGCGAGGAACTCCTGAACGGTGCTTAGGCGATCGCGTCGTAGGCGGCGATTGCCGCCGTGTTGACCAGGTCCGAGACCGTGGCGCCCATCTGGACGATCTGCGCCGGCTTGGAAAGCCCGATGATCAGCGGCCCGACGATGGTGGCGCCGCCCAGCTTCTGCATCAGCTTGTAGGCGACGTTGGCGGTGTGCAGCGCCGGCATGATCAGCACGTTGGCGGGGCCGGTGAGCCGGCAGAACGGGTAGAGCTTGCGCAGATCGTCGTCGAGCGCGACGTCAGCCGACACCTCGCCATCGTACTCGAAATCCACCTTGCGCGTGTCCAGAACCTCGACTGCATCGCGGATCCGGTAGGATTTCTCGCGGTTCGGATTGCCGAAATTCGAGAAGGAGAGCAGCGCCACCCGCGGCTCGTGCCCCATCTGGCGGGCTTTGGCCGCGGTCTGGATCGCGATGTCGGCGAGCTCGACCGGCGTCGGCAGCTCGTGCACGTAAGTGTCCGACATGAATACGGTGCGTCCGCGCGTGACCACGATCGAGAGCGCGAAGGCGCGCTCGCCGGGCCTAGGATCGATGACGCGCGTGATGTCCTGATAGCAGGTCCAGAAGTTGCGCGTGGTACCGGTCACCATCGCGCTGGCATGGCCGAGCGCCACCATGCAGGCAGCGAAGACGTTGCGATCCTGGTTCACCCGCCTCTGGCAGTCGCGATAGAGGTAGCCTTTCCGCTGCAGACGGGAGAAGAGGAAGTCGGTGTACTCCTTGTTGTGGCTCGAGAGCCTGGCGTTGTGGATCTCGAGGTCGTGGCCGTCGAGGCCCGCCTGCTGAATGGTCTCGCGGATGCGTTCCTCACGTCCGACCAGCACCGGCCTGCCGAAGCCGGCGTTGCGGAAGGTGATCGCCGCACGGATGACGCGCTCCTCCTCGCCTTCGGCGAAGACGACGCGCTGCGGGTTGGCATGCACCTTCTCGAAGATGCCCTGCAGGCTGGCGGCGGTCGGATCGAGACGAGCCGAGAGCCCCGCCCGGTATCCGCGCATGTCGGCGATCGGCTTCCGCGCCACGCCCGAATCAATCGCCGCCTGCGCCACGGCGGCGGAGACATGCGAGATTAGCCGCGGATCGAACGGCGTCGGGATCAGGTAACCGGGCCCGTATTTGAGCTTCCGGCCCGAATAGGAGCGCGCGACTTCGTCCGGCACATCCTCGCGCGCAAGCTCGGCCAGGGCCTTGGCGGCGGCGATCTTCATCGCGTCGTTGATCGCGCTGGCGCGGACATCGAGCGCGCCGCGGAAGATGTAGGGGAAACCGAGGACGTTGTTGATCTGGTTCGGGTAGTCGGAACGGCCGGTGGCGACGATCGCATCCGGCCGGACCGCGCGCGCATCCTCAGGCGTGATCTCGGGATCGGGGTTCGCCATGGCGAAGACGATGGGATTCTTCGCCATCGACTTGACCATGTCCTGGCTGATCGCGCCCTTGGCCGAAAGCCCGAAGACGACGTCGGCGCCCTTCATGGCGTCGGCAAGGGTGCGCGCCTTGGTCGGCACCGCGTGCGCCGACTTCCACTGGTTCATGCCCTCGGTGCGGCCCTGGTAGACGACACCCTTGGTGTCGCAGATGACGACGTTGTTGTGCGGAAGACCCATCGCCTTCAAGAGCTCGATGCAGGCGATCGAGGAGGCGCCGGCGCCGTTCACCACCATCCGCATGTCGCGAAGCGAGCGGCCCGTCACGTCGAGCGCATTCAGCAGGCCGGCGGCAGCGACGATCGCGGTGCCGTGCTGGTCGTCATGGAAAACCGGGATGTCGAGGAGCTCCCGCAGGCGCTGCTCGATCACGAAGCATTCCGGCGCCTTGATATCCTCGAGGTTGATGCCGCCCCAGGTCTTGCCGAGATAGCGGACGGCGTTGACGAATTGGTCGACATCCTTGGTGTCGACCTCGATGTCGATGCCGTCGATGTCGGCGAAACGCTTGAAGAGGACCGCCTTGCCTTCCATGACAGGCTTGGCGCCGAGCGGACCCAGATCGCCGAGGCCGAGGACCGCGGTGCCGTTGGAGATCACCGCGACAAGGTTGCCCTTGGCCGTGTAGTCGTAGGCCTTGTCGGGGTCCTTGGCGATGTGCAGGCAGGGATGGGCAACGCCCGGAGAGTAGGCCAGCGACAGGTCGCGCTGGGTGGTCAGAGGCTTGGTCGGCGTGATCTCGATCTTGCCGCGGCGGCCGCTCGCATGGAGCTCCAGCGCCTCCGCCTCGGTGACGCGGCCTTCGGAACTCATGGACGTACTCTCCCCGGGGGATCTCTTCTCGTTGGGCGTTGGCATTGTGGGGCAACTAAGCCCTTGAACGCAAATCGCTCCTGGAGCGAAACGAGCGATCCGCCGCCGCTTGGCCCCTCAGGAGACGGGCGGCAGTTCCGGATACCGCGGCAGCCTGTCCTCGATCTTGAGCCAGGGAAGGCGCCGGCTCCCCCAGTAATGGAGGGCCGGCGAGACCTCCTCGGGCCGGTCGAGGCTGCCGGTGGCGAGGTCGATCAGCCCGGGAATGAAGCTGGCGGTGAAGCTGATCTGGGTGCCGCAATGCCGACAGAAGCCGCGTCGGGCCTCAGCCGGGGAGGCATGAAGGCCGCGATCATCTTTTGAGAAAGCCACTTGGTTTTCGCGGTACATCACCCACGCGACTGCCGGCGCCGAACGCTCGCGCCGGCACATCGAGCCGTGACAAAGCGCGGTGAACATCGGCTCGTCTTCGACTTCGTAACGGAAGGCGCCGTATTGGCAGCCGCCTTCGCGCTTCGCGGTCTCTGTTTCTCTCTTCTATCTGCGGCGAAGGAGCCTCCGTCGAATCCCCGACACCCATAGCTCGAAGCGCGACGGGCGCCGCGGCTCACTCTCCTCGTCGACGAGGAAACCGGCCAGCGTCACCTTGCCATTCTCGGTGCGTCGGGCGACCAGGCTCGCCGGACCGAAGGGCAGATGGTCGCCGATCTGCGGGTGATCCTCGAAACGGGCGTCGAAGTACTCGGCGATGGTCTCGTCCGCGCGTTCGCCTTCCGGCAGCGGGATGCCGTAGAGGGCGCAGACCTGACCCAGGCGCGTCGAGCCTTCGAGCAGAAACTCACCGGCCATGCGGTCGCGTTCGGCTTCGGTCGAGGGTGTGAAGAGCTGGTCGAGGCGCTGCACCTTCCGGAGCGGCACCAGGAAGTAGGCGTAGTCCTCCTCGATGAGGCGTCCGGCCTCGGCGGGTTCCAGGATCTGGCCTTCGCGGATCACCAGCACCGGCTTCGCCCAGTCGGGAACGCGGCCCTGCGCCAGCACGGCGGAGTCGGCTTGTACGGGATATCCGACCAGCTCCTGCTTCAGCTGGCCGGGCAGGTCGATCTCGATGCGTTTGGACTCGGGCGCGGTGCGCGGCAGCGCGAGCCCGAGGCGCAGCGCCGCCGGCTTGATCGTCCAGCCCTGGACGACAAGCGAGATGAGAACCACGAAGAAGCCGACATTGAAGAAGACGCCGGCGTTCGGCACCTCGGCCAGAACCGGGATCGAGGCAAGATAGATGCTGACGGCACCGCGCAGGCCCACCCAGCCGACGAACAGGATCTCGCGCGGCGAGTAGCCGAAGGGCCTGAGGCAGATCGCGGCCGCGACCGGGCGGCCGATCAGCATCAGGAAGACGGCGATGGCGATGCCCGGAACGGCATAGTCGATCAGGAGGTGCGGCGTCACCAAGAGGCCGAGCACGGTGAACATCATGATCTGGCAGAGCCAGGTCACGGCGTCGTGGAAGGAGAGCACGCTGGCGAAGGCGCGCACCGGTCGGTTGCCGACGACGAGGCCGGCAAGATAAACCGCAAGGAAGCCGGAGCCGTGGATCACCGAGGTAAAGGCATAGATCGCGACCGCGCTCACCACGACGAAGATGGGGTGGAGCCCGTGCGGCAGGTCGGCGCGGTTGGTAATCCACACGATGGCCCGCCCGCCGAGATAGCCCAGAGGACCGCCGATCAGAAATGCCCGCGCAAGCTCGGCAAAGACGCGGATATCGGCCTCGCCCTTGCCGACGATCAGGACCTCGACAAGGAGCAGCGTCAGGAACACCGCGACCGGATCGTTGGTCGAGGACTCGACCTCGATCGTCGCGGTCACGCGCTGACGCAGCTCGAGGCCGCCGGAGCGCAGCAGAAAGAACACTGCCGCCGCGTCGGTCGAGGCGACGATCGATCCCAGCAGGAGGCACTCGACCCAGGTGAGGTCGAGGACCAGGAGCGCGAAGGCGCCGGTCAGCGTCGCGGTAGTGACGACGCCGGCCGTGGCCAGCACGATCGCGGGCGTCAGCGCGCCGCGGACGGTGACCAGCTTCGTGCGCAATCCGCCGTCGAAGAGAATGATGGCGAGCGCCAGCGATCCGACGAGATAGGTGGCGGCGTAATCGTCGAACTTGATCCCGCCGGGTCCGTCCTCTCCGGCCAGCATGCCGATGACGAGGAAGACGAGCAGCAAGGGTGCGCCGAAGCGCTTGGCGATCAGGCTCGACAGGATGCCGGCGAGCACCAGCGCCGAGCCGAACAGCAGCACGAAGTTGAGAAGGCTTAGGCTCGCCATGGCTGAGCTATGACACGGGTTGAGGTTTCCGCAAACTCGCGATCCGCCGTACGCGGACCTTCGGGGTGAGCGGGCGCTGTGAGTCGCGGCCCGTTTCCGCTAAACCTTGCCTCATGCCCATGGACCAGAGCCCGCCCATGCCGCCGGCCGACCTGTCGCCGGGCATGGCTCAGTACCTCGAGATCAAGGCGGGCCATCCGGACGCGCTACTTTTCTACCGGATGGGCGACTTCTACGAGCTGTTCTTCGAGGATGCGGTCAAGGCCGCGGGCGCCCTCGATATCGCGCTGACCAAGCGCGGCCGGCATGAGGGCCAGGACATTCCGATGTGCGGCGTGCCGGTTCATGCAGCCGAGGTCTATCTGCCGCGCCTGATCCGCAAAGGCTTCCGGGTCGCCATCTGCGAGCAGATGGAGGACCCGGCCGAGGCCAAGAAGCGCGGCTCCAAATCCGTGGTCCGCCGCGAGGTGGTGCGCATCGTCACTCCCGGCACGTTGACCGAGGAAACGCTGCTCGATGCCCGCCGCTCGAACTTCCTTGCGGCCCTCGCCGACGCACAAGGAGCGCTTGCGCTTGCCTGGGTCGAGGTCTCGACCGGCGAGGTGGGCGCGCGCGCCGTGGATCAACGCAGCGTCGCCTCGGCGCTCGCCCGGCTCGACCCGGCCGAGCTCCTGATCCCCGACCGCCTGATCCAGGCGCCGGGCCTGGTCGAGCTGCTGCGCGACTGGCGCCCGGCGCTGGTGCCGATGCCGGGCGCGCGCTTCGATTCGACCAATGGCCGCAAGCGCCTGGAATCCCTCTACGGCGTCGGCACCTTGGATGCCTTCGGCAGTTTCGAACGGGCGGAGCTCGCCGCGCTCGGCGCCGTTGTCGACTATGTCGAGCTGACCCAGAAGGGAAGGCTGCCGCGCCTGACCCCGCCGCGCCGGCAGAGCGATGGCGGCGTGCTGGAGATCGATCCGGCGACGCGCCGGAACCTCGAGCTGACCCGCACGCTCTCCGGCGAGCGCCAGGGAAGCCTTCTCGACGTCATCGACCGCACCGTGACCGGCGCCGGCGCCCGTCTGCTTGCCGAACGGCTGGCGGCGCCGCTGACCGACGCCCCCATGATCGACCGGCGGCTGGACGCGGTTGCGGGCTTCACGACCGACGCGGCGCTCCGCGCCGATCTCCGCGCGCTCCTGAAGCGGAGTCCCGACCTCGCCCGCGCGCTCTCCCGCCTCACCCTCGGTCGCGGCGGCCCGCGCGACCTCGCCGCGATCCGCGACGGCCTCTCGGCCGCCGCCGAGGTATCGGTGCGGCTCGGCCGTTCCCCGGACCTGCCTGAGGACATCCGGCTGGCCGGGCGCGATCTCGGCCATCATCAGGTCCTGATCGAGCGCTTCGGCCGCGCCCTGGCGCCGGAGCTGCCGCTTTTCGCCCGCGACGGCGGCTTCATCGCGCCAGGCTATGCCCCGGACCTCGACGAGCTGCGCTCGCTGCGCGATGAGAGCCGCAAGCTGATCGCCGGGCTTCAGACCAGGTATCAAGACGAGACCGGCATCTCTTTGCTCAAGATCCGGCACAACAATGTGCTCGGCTACTACATCGAGGCGACGGCGACCCATGCCGAGAAGATCCTCGGCAAGCCGGGCTTCATCCATCGCCAGACCATGGCGAATGCGGCGCGCTTCACCACGGTCGAGCTAGGCGAGCTCGAATCCAAGCTCTCCTCGGCCGCCGACAGGGCGCTCGCGGTCGAGCTTCGTCTGTTCGAGGACCTGGTCGGAGAGGTGGCGGCGCGAGCCGAGGCGGTCGCGCTGGCTGCCGATGCGCTGGCCCGGCTCGATGTCACGACGGCGCTGGCCGAGCTCGCAACCGAGCGGCGCCATGTGCGGCCGATGGTCGACGGCTCGAGCGCCCTCCGGATCAAGGCCGGGCGTCATCCGGTGGTCGAGGCGGCGCTCGCCTCGAGCGGCGAGCCCTTTGTCCCCAATGACTGCGATCTCGCCGACTCGCAACGGCTCTGGCTGCTTACCGGCCCCAACATGGCCGGCAAGTCGACCTTCCTCCGCCAGAACGCGCTGATCGTGCTGCTGGCGCAGATTGGGGCCTTCGTGCCGGCGGAGTCGGCGCATATCGGCGTGGTCGACCGGCTTTTCAGCCGCGTCGGCGCCGCCGACGACCTGGCGCGCGGGCGCTCGACCTTCATGGTCGAGATGGTCGAGACCGCGGCGATCCTGAACCAAGCGACGCAGCGATCGCTCGTGATCCTGGACGAGATCGGCCGCGGCACCGCCACCTTCGACGGGCTCTCGATCGCCTGGGCGACGCTGGAGCATCTGCACGAGGTCAATCGCTGCCGCGCGCTCTTCGCCACGCACTACCATGAGCTGACCGCACTCTCTTCACGCCTCGCCTCGCTCGCCTGCCGCACCATGCGGGTCAAGGAGTGGCAGGGCGACGTCGTCTTCCTGCACGAGGTCGCGGTCGGCGCCGCCGACCGCTCCTACGGCCTGCACGTCGCCCGGCTCGCCGGGCTGCCGGCCGGCGTTCTCGACCGCGCCGAGGAAGTCTTGCGCGCGCTCGAAACCGGAGAGCGCGCCGGATCGGCTGCCAAGCTCGCCGACGACCTGCCCCTCTTCGCCGCCGCGCGCCCGCAGTCAGGCAAGCTCCGCAGGGAAGAGTCGGCCGTCGAGACCGAGCTCGCTTCCGTGAACCCGGATGAGCTCTCGCCCAAAGAGGCGCTGGACGCGCTCTACCGGCTAAGGGCGATGCTGCCGTTGAAGAAATGAACGCGACGCAGCTCGTATCCCCGCCGCAGGCGGGGGAGGGTTCTGAAGGTCGGGCTCGCCCGGTGAACCTCGTCATGACCCTCCTCGTCCGCGACGAGGCGGACATCGTCGAGGCGAACATCCGCCATCATCTGAACATCGGCGTCCACCACATCGTTGCCACCGACAACGGCTCGACCGACGGCACCGTCGAGATCCTCGAAGGGTTCCAGCGCGACGGCGTCCTCTCGCTCCGCCACGACGCGGACGACACGTTCGACCAGGCCCGCATTACGACAGAGATGGCGCATCTCGCGCACGAGCGCTTCGGCGCCGAATGGGTGCTGTCCAACGACGCCGACGAGTTCTGGGGCGGGCCGCTGAAGCAGACCATTGCGGCAACGCCTGCCAACCTCCTCTTCTGCCGCCGTGCCAACCGGATTGCCGCGCGCGAGGAGGAGTGGTCCTTCGCCGCCGCACGATACCTCGCGGCCGCACCGAAGGCCGGGGCCCGCGCCGAGCTGCTACGGCCGATCCCGCCTAAGGTGCTGGTGCGCGCAACCGATCTCGTCCACCTCACCCAGGGCTGCCACAACGCCGAGATGCGCGAGGCGCGGCCGGCGCCGGCACGCGAGCTGCTGATCCGGCACTTTCCCGTGCGCGGGCGCGACCATTTCGCACGGAAGGCGATGGCCGGCGGCGCTGCTTATGCGCGCAACCTCACGCTCGACCCGAGGCTCGGCGCTCATTGGCGACGATGGCATCGCGAGATCGAGGATGGCAGGCTGGATGCGCTCTATGCCGAGGTGGTGCCGTCGCGCGAGGAGATCGCCGCGGCGCAAGCCGACGGAACGGTGATCGCCGACGGCACGTTGATATCGTCCGGAGGATTCCGACCATGAGCCACGCCAACGCCATTCCGACCGCGGCAACGCCCGAGCTGACACTGCAGGGGCTGCGCCGAACGCGACCTGCGCGACAGCGCCGCCTGCCCGAGCCCGGTCTCGGCGAGAAGCTCGCCGACCGCGTCGCCTCGAAGGTCGGATCATGGCGCTTCATCCTGCTGCAATCGATGGCGATCGGCGCCTGGATGATCGGCAACACGCTTGCCGGTGTGGCTGCGTGGGATCCCTTCCCCTACATACTGCTAAACCTGATGCTCTCGTTCCAAGCCGCCTACACGGCGCCGGTCATCATGATGAGCCAAAATCGCCAAGCGATGGTCGATCGGCACAACGCGCACAACGACTATCAGGTGAACCTCAAGTCCGAGCTCGAGATCGAGGAGCTGCACGAGAAGATCGACCTTCTCCGCGAGCAGGAGATCCTCGAGCTGACCCGCCTGGTGCGGGCGCTGTCGGAAAAGCTGGACGCGAGGTCCTAACCCGCCTGCCGCCTCGTCCGGCCTTACGCCGCCTTGGCGGGCGGCCGTTGCAGGATCGCCCAGACGGCATGCGCCATCGCGGCTACCGACAGCGCGACGGCGAGGAGCGTGACCTCGCTTGCGAGAATCGCTCCGATGCAGAGCGCAATGTTCAACGCCGCATGCACCCACAGCCGCGCGAGCAGAAGCGCAAGCGGCGGGAAGAGAACTGCGACGGCGAGAAGCAGCTCTCGGCTCATCCTAGTCCTTGAGAAAGCCGACGATCTCCTGCGTCTTCTTCAGGATCGGCTCGGCAATCTCGGTCGCGCGCTCGCCGCCGCGGCGGAGCACGGCGTCGACATGGTCGGGATCGGCCATCAAGCGCCGCATCTCGGCATTGATCGGGCCCAGCACCGAGACGGCGAGGTCGACCAGCTCCTTCTTGAAGTGCGAAAACGGCTGTCCCGCGAATTGCCGGACTGCATCTCCCTTGAGGCCGTCGGAGAGCGCCGCGTAGATCGTCAGCAGGTTGTCGGCCTCTGGTCGACCTTCGAGGCCCTTTTCATCCTCGGGCAACGGGTGCGGGTCGGTCTTCGCCTTCTGGATCTTGAGCGCGATCGTATCCGCATCGTCGGTCAGATTGATGCGCGAATAATCGGAAGCGTCAGACTTCGACATCTTTTTGGTGCCGTCGCGAAGGCTCATGACGCGCGTCGCCTCGCCGAGGATCATCGGCTCCGGCAGCGGGAAGAATTCGACGCCATACATCGAGTTGAAGGCCTGGGCGATGTCGCGCGTCAGCTCGACATGCTGCTTCTGGTCCTCGCCGACGGGAACGCCGTTGGCGTGATAGAGCAGGATGTCGGCCGCCATCAGCACCGGATAGGCGTAGAGCCCGACCAGCGCGTTCTCACGGTTCTTGCCGGCCTTGTCCTTGAACTGCGTCATGCGGTTGAGCCAGCCGATGCGGGCGACGCAGTTGAAGATCCAGGCCAGCTCGGAATGCGCGCGCACGCGGCTTTGGTTGAACAGGATGTGCTCATCGGCATCGATGCCGGCGGCGAGATAGGCGGCCGCGACCTCGCGCGTGGCCGAGCGCAGCTCCTTCGGGTCCTGCGGCATGGTAATCGCGTGCAGGTCGACAACGCAGTAGATGCACTTCGCCTGGGACTGCAGCTTCACCCAGTTCTTGAGCGCCCCCAAATAGTTGCCGAGGTGCAGGTTTCCGGTCGGTTGCATGCCGGAGAAAATCAGAGAGACGGCCACGAAACGGACTCCTGGAGCGGGCGGACGCCGTTTATCCCCGTATCGGCGGGCCGGGTCAATGGTTGCGGAAGCCCGGCGAACCGGCTCTGATCGGCTTCGGAGGAGGCGAGGCCATGCCCGACATCGATACCAACGCCTGGGGAATTTCCGATAAGGCGGCGCGGCTTCACAAGGACGCGCTGGTCTGGGACGAGCATTGCGGCTTCGCCTTCACGGGCCCCGGCTCGGCCGACGGCCTCGACCGCTGGCGGAATGCCGGCGTCGACTACCTCTCGATCAATGTCAGTTTCGACGTGACGCCCTGGGAGCTCGGCATCCAGGCGCTCTCCTACTATCGCCGCTGGGTGCGCGAGCATCCCGAGCTGCTGCTGCAGGTCGAGACCGTCGCCGACATCCATCGCGCCAAGCGCGAGGGCAAGCTCGCCATCACCTACGATATCGAGGGCATGAACGCGCTCGACGGAGATGCCGGCATGGTCGAGCTCTACTACCGGCTCGGCGTCCGCCACATGCTGTTCGCCTACAACCGCAACAATCTCGCCGGCGGCGGCTGCCATGAAGGGAACGCGGGCCTGACCGCCTTCGGCCGCGACGTCATCCGCGAGATGAATCGTGTCGGTATGGTCGTCGACTGCTCGCACACCGCGCACCGGACGACGATGGAGGCGATGGAGGTCTCGGACAAGCCGGTGATCTTCTCGCATTCGAATGCGCGCATGCTCTGGGACCACGAGCGCAATATCTGGGACGATCAGATCAAGGCCTGTGCGGCAACCGGAGGCGTGGTCGGCGTCACCGGCATCGGCCGGTTCCTCGGCAAGGACGGCGCCACCGTCGCCCATCTGGTCGAGCATATCGACCACATGGTCGAGCTGATCGGCCCCGACCATGTCGGCATCGGCATGGACACGATCTTCAGGAAGGACGACTTCTCGGACCTGCTCGAGAAGAACCGCGCTTTCTGGCCGGAACGCCAGTACCCGCCCGGCGGCGCCATCGGCTATGTTATGCCCGACGAGTTCCCGCGGGTGACGCAAGCGTTGATCGATCGGGGATACGACGAGAAGGCGATCCGCGGCATTCTCGGCGGCAACTTCCTTCGCGTCGCGACCCAGGTGTGGAAGTAGCTAACGCCGGAGCGCCCGCCTGAGGTCGGCAAGGCTCGCCGCCCCCGAGAGCAGCGCCAGCGCGCCGAAGACAGCGGCGCCGAAGGCAATGAGAATGGCAAGGCCTAGAACGCCGGCCGGCAGGTAGGGCCTCACCGCCCACACCGCGATGCCCATCGCGAGCGTGACGGCGAGGAGCCGCGGCAAGGTGCGGCGTGCCCGCGCGTCCAACGCGAAATGGCCGCGGCGGGAGAGCGTCGACCACAGCAGCGCGGCATTGACCCAGGCCGCGGCCGCGGTGCCGAGCGCGATGCCGACATGGCCGAAGGGCTTCATCAGCGCCAGGTTGAGGGCGAGGTTGACCGCGATCGAGACGGTGCCGAGCTTGACCGGCGTCGCCGTGTCCTCGCGCGCGAGAAACCCCGGCGCCAGCGCCTTGACCAGGACGAAGGCCGGCAAGCCGAGCGCATAGGCCGAAACCGCCTGGGCGGTCGCGATCGATTCGGGGCGGCCGAAGGCGCCGCGCTCGAACAGCACGATGACAATCGGCTCGGCCAGCGCGACAAGGCCCGCGGCGGCAGGCAGAACCAGCAGCAACGCCGCCTCGATCGCGCGGTTGTGGCTGGCGAGCGCCTTCGCCGGATCGGTCTTGAGCTCGGATGAAAGCAACGGCAGGAGCGCGGTGCCGACCGCGGTGCCGACCACGCCCAAGGGAAGCTGCGAGAGACGGTCGGCGTAGTAGAGATAGGAGACCGCGCCCTCGGCGATCAACGTCGCCAGGATCGTGCCGACGACGAGGTTGAGCTGGGTGACGCCGGCGCCGACGATACCGGGGCCCATGCGGCGGAACAGCCGGCGGATTTCGGGCGACAAGCGAGGCCAGGGCAGCACGAGACGGATGCCCTCACGCTGGCAGACGATGGCAAGGAACTGGAACTGAAGGACGCCGCCGACGATCACCGCCCAGGCGAAGGCATGGCCGGTGCCGATGCCGTGGCTGAGCAATGCCGGCGGCACGGCGAGCAGCGCGATGTTGAGCAGGATCGGCGCCGCCGCCATCGCCGCGAAACGGCGATGCGCGTTTAGCACCGCGCCCTGGAAGGCGGTCAGCGAGATCAGCAGCAGATAGGGAAAGGTGATGCGGCCGAGCTCGACCACGAGCGCCATCTGCTGCGGCTGGTCGGCAAAGCCGGGAGCGAGCGCGCGCATGATCCACGGCATCGCGGCCTCGCCGAGGAGGACGGCGACGGTCAGCACCGCGACCATCACCGCAAGCGTGTCCTCGGCGAAGCGCTGCGCCGCGATCCGGCTCTCGACCAGAAGCCGCGCATAGATCGGAACGAAGGCCGCCGCGAAGGCGCCCTCGGCCGAAAGCGCGCGGAAAAGGTTCGGCAGCCGGAAGGCGACGACGAAGGCATCCGCCACCGGCCCGGCGCCGAGCAGCGCCGCGAACAGGAGGTCGCGGAGGAAGCCGACGATGCGGCTCAGGAGCGTGTAGCTGCCGACGGTGGCGATGGAACGCAGCAACATGGCTAGAGCGGGGGCCGGTCGATCCACCCCCCACCCCATTCCTCCCCCGCAAGGGGGGAGGGTGCGCGATCGCGCCTGGTGTCCCCTCCCCCCTTGCAGGGGAGGGTTGGGGTTGGGGTGCTAGCGCCGATCACGATCTTCGCGAATGAGATCAGCCGAGTCGGTCTTGATCCGTCCTGAGGTCTTGGCCCGCCAATAGGCCGCTCGTCGGCGAAACTCTTCCGCGGTCTGCTTTCGCCTTTGCTTAGGTTGGTCTCTCTCGGAGTCCAACCGCGTGCGCTTGCCGCCGATCACTTTCTCTTTTTTGCTCATGCTCGCCCCCTACGCCGCCTGGCCCTTGGCAGCGGGCTTGCGCTTGGTGTCTGCCGGCGCTTCGGCCAGCACCTCGAGCAGGCGGGCGCGGATATCGACGAGCCGATGCTCGGCCTCGACCTTGAGGCCGAAGACGTCCTTCACATAGAAGACGTCGACGACGCGCTCGCCGTAAGTCGAGATCTTCGCGGTCGAGATCTGCAGATTGAGCTGCGTCAACGCCCGCGTAACCCGGAAGAGAAGGCCCGGCCGGTCCCGGCCGTTGACCTCGATCAGGGTGTGCGTGGCGCTCGCCTTGTTGTCGATCAGCACGCGCGGCGGCAGCGCCAGGGCGCGAGTCCGCGGCGCCTGCTTGGCGCGACGCGCCAGCTCCTCCAGCGTTTTCAGCTTGCCGTTCAGCGACTGCTCGATCAGCACGGAGAGCTTGGCGAGCTGGTTCGGACGCTCGACCGCCCTTCCCTCGCCGTCCTGGATGCCGAAAGTGTCGAGCGCCATGCCGTTGGCGAGCGTGTAGATGCGGGCATCGACGATGTTGGCGCCGGATACCGCGATGGCGCCGGCAATGCGCGAGAACAGGCCCGGATGGTCGGCGGTGTAGATGGTGATCTCGGTCACCGAGCGCCTGGGATCGACCTGGGTGTCGACGGCGAGCGGCGCCTTCTCGCGCTCAGCGCGATGGACCAGACGCGCGTGGCGCATGTGGGTGTCGGTATCGAGGCCGAGCCAATAGTCCGGAGATCCCTTGTCCGCATGCCGGACAAAATCCCCGTCGGACCAGTCCTTGAGCCGGTCGCGTAGCACCGCCTGCGCCTCGCGCACGCGCTCGGCCTTGCCGGCCTCCGGCGGCAACCCCAGCAGCACCTCTTCCGTCCGCCAGTAGAGCTCGCGCAGCAGCGTCGCCTTCCAGTTGTTCCAGATATTGGGTCCGACGCCGCGGATGTCGGCGACGGTGAGGCAGAGCAGCAGGCGCAGACGCTCCGGTGACTGCACGAGCGCAGCGAAATCGGAGATGGTCTTCGGATCGTTGATGTCGCGCTTGAAGGCGGTGTTGCTCATCGCGAGGTGATGCCGCACGAGCCAGGCGACGGATTCCGTCTCCTCAGCCGCAAGTCCGATCCGCGGGCCGAACTTGCGCGCGATCTCGGCACCGAGCTCGGAGTGGTCGCCGCCGCGGCCCTTGGCGATGTCGTGCAGAAGCAACGCCACATAGAGCGCGCGGCGCGACTGCACCTTGTGGATCACCTCGGCCGAGAGCGGATGGTCCGCCGTCAGCTTGCCATCCTCGATACGGTGAAGGATGCCGAGCGCGAACAGCGTGTGCTCGTCGACCGTGTAGACGTGATACATGTCGAACTGCATCTGAGCGACGACACGGCCGAAATCGGGAACGAATTGTCCGAAGACGCCGACCTCGTTCATGCGCCTCAAGATGCGCTCGGAATCGCGCGGCGCCGCCAGCACCTCGAGGAACAGGCGGTTCGCCTCGGCATTGCTGCGCAGTTTGGCATCGATACGGTCGAGATGCCGCGTGGCGAGCTGTAGCGTGCGCGGATGGATGTCGAGGTCGTGGCTCTGCGCCACATGGAAGAGGCGGAGAAGATCGATCGGATCCTTGGCGAAGGCGTCGTCGGAGGAAACGGCGAGCCGCTCGGCTTCGAGGACGAAGCCGCCGAGGTCGCGGCGCCTGAGCGAGAAGCGCGGCAGCTGGAAGCGCGGACGGCGCCGGTTCTGGCTCTCGATCGCCGCGCAGAGGATGCGCGTCAGATCGCCGACATCCTTGGCGACCAGGTAGTAATGCTTCATGAAGCGCTCGACGCCGCGCGTGCCGGCGTGGTCGCGATAGCCCATGCGCCCGCCGATCTCGCGCTGGACATCGAAGGTCAGCCGCTCCTCGGGCCGCCCGGCGACGAGGTGCAGATGGAAGCGCAGCGTCCATAGGAAGTGGTGCGCCTTGGCGAAGGTTCGCGCCTCGGCCTCGGTGATCACGCCCTTCCGCACCAGATCTTCGACGCCGTCGACGCGGTAGACGTATTTGGCGATCCAGAAGAGGGTGTGGAGGTCGCGAAGTCCGCCTTTGCTCTCCTTGATGTTGGGCTCGACCACGTAGCGCGAGTCGCCGAGCTTCTGGTGGCGCTTCTGCATCTCGGCGAGCTTGGCCTCGACGAATTCCTGCGCCGTGCCGGCGACGATCTCCTTGGCGAAGCGACGCTTGAGGTCCTGATGCAGCTTCTGCTCGCCCCAGATATAGCGCGCCTCCATCAGCGAGGTGCGGATGGTCATGTCGGCCTTGGCGAGGCGGATGCACTCCTCGACCGAGCGCACCGCGTGCCCGACCTTGAGACCCAGATCCCAGAGCACATAGAGGACCGACTCGACGATCTGCTCGGCCCGGGGCGTACGTTTGTAGGGAAGCAGGAACAGGAGGTCGATATCGGAGAAGGGTGCCAGCTCGCCGCGCCCGTAACCGCCGATCGCGACCAGCGCCAGGCGTTCGCCGTCGGTCGGGTTGGCGACCGGGAACAGCGTGGTCTCGGCTAGGTCGAACAGCACGCGCACCATCTGGTCCATCAGATAGGCGGTAGCGGCGGCGCAGGCGGGGCCGCTCTTCTCCTCATCCAGGCGGCGGGCGACCTCGGCGCGGCCCTCGGCCAGCGTGCGCTTCAGGGTCTCGACGATGCGCGCCCGGTCGAGCTTGCCTTCTTCGGCGAGCGCATCGAGCTCAGACGCGAGCTTGCGTCGGTTGACGATCCGGCGCGGCTCGACCAGGCCCTCGCGGCCGCGCAGTCCCGCCCGCGGGAGCGGCTCCGAGGTCTCGGCGAGGGCCGGCAGCGCCATGGCCTATAGATAGGGGAAACGATGCGCCCGCGAAAGGCGTTGCCGATCAGAGGAAGGTCGCGAGGTGGCGGATCACCGCGTCGTCCGAATAGGCACGCCGGAAGGTCTCAGCACCCTGCCGGCGCACCGCCTCATAGTCGCCGGCGCGGAACCGGCCATGGACTTCGCGCAGATCCTCGGCACCCTGGATCTCGACGAAGTCTTCACCGGGCGCCAGGTAGAACCGCGCATCCGGCGTGTATTCCTGGATCAGCAGGCGGCTGCCGCGCAGCACGTCGAAGGTGCGGCCGACCAGGATCCGGTCGCCGGTCGAGCGCATGGTCAGGCTGAGGCAGGCGGCCGTCTCGAGCAGGCGTTCGAGATAGAGCCCGTAGCTCGCCTCGACATCGAGCCCGTCCGGCTGCTGGCTGGTCAGCGCGATCTTCAGGTCCATGGCGCCGGCGAGTGCCGACAGGAGCCAGAAGTAGCGGTGATGATTATAGTCCTCGATCGCCCCGCAGAAGCCGATCGCCGGCAATGGCGCGGCAGCGGCGATGCCATCGAACACCCGGGCGAAGCCGGAAGGGAACGGGATCAGGCAGAATTTCTCACCCGCGATCGGCGCGGCGTCGCGGAGCGTCGGCGCCATCGCCCAGACGAGGTCGTAGCGGTCGATGCCGCGCGCGAGCTGCTCGCGAAAGCCCTTGCCCCAGGGATCGGGGACGAGCCGCCCCAGCCGCCGGGCAACCTGGCGCAACCGGTCGAGATGCGCCTGCTGCTTCTCCGGGTCCTTTCGGAACACCGTGTTCTCGTCGACCAGGACGAGATCGGCGGCACCGATCTCGCCCGGATCGCTTTCGCTCGGCACCAGACGGCAGACCACGCCGGCGCCGGTGAAGGCGGAGAGAAGGCGCTGGCCGAGGTCATAGCTGCGCGCGGACGCGCCGCCCGGAACGAGGACGACGATGGAGAGCGTCGGCGGCACACGCCCGGCGTAGTCGAAAGCGAGACGCGTCGGCACCGCAGCCTGTGCGGAGCCGCCGCGCGAGAAGGCATCGAAGACGGGATCGAAGCGCCGCGCGAAGTCGAGCAGGAGACCCGCCTTGCCGGGATCGAGCGTGCCTCCTTCGAGCGCGTGGCGAAAGCAGCCGACCAGCAGCTTGCGAAAGTCGTTTTCGGCGAAAAGGCGCGAGACCGACCGTGCGCCCTTTCCCGTGTCGAGGCGTGCCATCGCCGTTCGCGCGCGCGCCGCGTCTCCGGCATAGGCGGCGGCGAGGAAGTCGAAGGCGCCGGCGAGCGGATCGAAACCCGCATCGGCGGCGAAGCTGAGCAACCAGGGCGTCGGCGCTTCGGCGAGGAGCGACGGCGCAACCCTCAACCTGCGGCTGAAGGGTCGCTGGACCCGATAGCGCGTCACCCAATTCATCGGATTCACGAAGCTGTTCCCCAGCGCCGCCTCGGGCGGTGTCATACCGCGTCGCCGTGGTCTGCTGAACAACATTCAGGCGGTCGGCTTGCGGGCGAGATACTGTACTCAGGCGCAAGCCCGGAGACGCCCATGGACACCCCGCTTCTTCACGCTCGTCTTGGCAAGGCCGCCCGGACCTTCCTTGCCGGTCCGCATCGCCTGCTGATCGACGGCAAATGGGTCGAGGCACGTTCCGGCAAGACTTTCGAGACCTTCGATCCCGGCACCGGCCGGCTGATCGCGCGCGTCGCCGAGGCGGACGCCGCCGATGTCGATCTCGCCGTCGCCGCGGCACGACGCGCCTTCGAGACCGGGCCCTGGCCGAAGCTGAGCCCGGCCGAGCGCACGCGCGTCCTGTGGAAGCTCGCCGATCTGATGGAGGCGCACTGCGAGGAGCTGGCCGAGATCGAGACGCTCAACAACGGCAAGCCCTATCGGGAATCGCTGACCATCGACGTGCCAGACTGCATCAACGTGCTGCGGTATACCGCCGGCTGGGCGACCAAGATCACCGGCGAGACCATCCAGGTCTCCGCTCCCGGCGACTACCACGTCTATACGCTGCGCGAGCCGGTCGGCGTCGTCGGCCAGATCGTCCCTTGGAACTTTCCGCTGCAGGTGGCGGTGTGGAAGATCGCCCCGGCCCTGACCGCCGGCTGCACGGTGATCCTGAAGCCGGCGGAACAAACGCCGCTTTCCGCGCTGCGCCTCGGCCAGCTCATCCAGGAGGCGGGCTTCCCCGATGGCGTCGTCAACATCGTGACCGGCTTCGGCGCCGCCGGCGCCGCCATCGCCGCGCATCCCGATGTCGACAAGGTCTCGTTCACCGGATCGACCGAGGTCGGCCGGCTGATCGTCAAGGCGGCGGCGGGGAACCTCAAGCGCGTGTCGCTCGAGCTTGGCGGCAAGTCGCCCGCGATCGTCTTTCCCGATGCCGACATGGACGTGGCGATCCCCGGCACGGCGAGCGCGATCTTCTACACCACCGGCCAATGCTGCACGGCCGGCTCGCGCCTTTACATCCACAAGAAGGTCTACGACCGGGTGCTGGCCGGCGTTGCCGGCGAGGCCGCCAAGCTCAAGATCGGCCACGGTTTCGATCCGGATGCCAACCTCGGGCCAGTGATCTCCGACGAGCAGCTCCAGCGTATCACCGGCTACATCGCCGCCGGCCGCACGGAAGGTGCGGAGGTCGTGACCGGCGGGAAGCGCGTCGGCGAGACCGGTTGGTTCGTCGAGCCGACCATCCTTGCCAAGACGACCCCGGCGATGTCGGTGGTGCGCGAGGAGATCTTCGGCCCCGTCGTCTGCGCCATGCCGTTCGAGGACAGCGACCTCTACCGCATCGCGCGCGCGGCCAATGCCGGCGGCTACGGGCTTGCCGCCAGCATCTGGACACGCGACCTCGCCATCGCGCACAAGATGGCGAAGCGGCTCAAGGCCGGGAATGTCGGGATCAACAACCACAATTTCGCCGACCCGGCGCTTCCCTTCGGCGGCTACAAGCAGTCGGGATGGGGACGCGAGCTGGGATATGAGTCGATCCGGCTCTATACGGAGGTGAAGGCGGTCGCGGCTACCCTCTAGAGCGCGCAAACGACGGCAACGGCGTCAGGATTTCGGCGCGGTCTCGACTGTCTTCTTCAGCGCCGCCAGGCCGTCCTCGAACTGGCCGCCGACCAACTTGTCCATGTCGAGGAAAAGGCCGATCGCCTTGTCGACGAAGCCAGACCGGCTGACGAGGCTCCAGGTAATCTGGGTACGGTCGCCCTCGGCCTTCAATGCGAACGCGGCGACGGCGATGCCTTCCATGGGCCTCACGAAGTCGAGCTGGATCCTCACCAGCTCGTTGGCCCGGCTCTCGACGATGGTCGCGCGGCCCTCGCCGGCCTCACTGTTGCCAGCCCAGTTGTAGATGGCGCCCGCACCGGCAGGCGCACCGGAGTAGGTCTTCTTCATCGCCGGATCGATCTTCTCATAAGGCGACCAGGCGCCCCATTTGCGGAAGTCGTTTACCTGCGCGAAGACCGCCGGCGGCGGCGCGGCGATGGTCGTCGAGCGCGCGACACGCAGCTCCGACGGGCGCAGCGCGATGACGATCGCAAGCGTGACAACGAGTGCGGCGAGGCCAACCAGGATCTTGCGAAGCATTCACTCTTCTCCGTTTGCTTGTGCGCGCCAGCGGCGAGGATTACGCGGAAAATCCGCCGATGAAAGCGCACGCAGCTCGGCACGCATATGCTCGGCGTCGGAGACGAGCTTCTCGGTCGCCGCCTGGCAGCGCCGCCAGAGCGGCACCGCCTTGGCCAGCACCTTGCGGCCCGCCGCGGTGAGCCGGGCACGCCGGCTTCGCCGATCCTCGGCATCGACAACGACCTCGATCAATCCCAGCCGCTCGAGCGGCTTCAGGTTCGCGGTCACCGTCGTCCGGTCCATGTCGAGCACCGCGGAGATGGTCTGCATGCTGGGCGCTTCCTCGGCATTCAGCACCATCATCAGCGAGTATTGCCCGCTGGTCAGGCCGACCGGCCTCAGCGCCTCGTCATAGCGCCTGGCGACCGCACGCGCCGCCCGCTGCACATGCAGGCACATGCAGGAGATCCGCACCTTCGGCGTGATGTCATAGGTGAGTTCCGCGTCCCTGGTCACCGGCCAATCCTGTTGATATCAACCTACCCTGTCAAGCGCCGGGCCGCCGCGGTCAAGCGTCGACGATCACCTTGAAGCCGCCATAGCTGAAGCGCTTCATGTCGAAGGGCATGGGCGCGTTCATCATCTTCGCCATGCGCGGGTCAGCCATGACCTTGGCGTTGACCTTGTCACGATGGGCGCGCGACCTGTAGACGATCCAGGAGAAGACCACGGTCTCGTTCGGCTTGGTCTTGGCGAGCTTGAGGAAGGACACCCCGAACCTGGCCTTGAGGTCGTCGCCGACGCACTCCTTGTAGTCTAGGCAACCATGCTCGCGCCAGATCTTGCCGGCCTTCTTGGAGACACGCTTATAAGCGCCGACATTCTTCTTCTGCACGACGATGACGAATCCATCGGCATAAGCCATCCGATCTCTCCCGAGGGTCCGCAGCCTGCAGCCTGAGCTGCGTTGGCGCGCATTCTGTTGATATCAACCTATCTGTCAAGCTCTGCCACTCTCGGTCTGCATTCCGGCAAGGCGCGACTCGGGCCGAGGCCGGAGTCGCGCTATCCTCCCGGCTCAAACCGGGGAGAGCGCGATGGCGATCAGGGTCGGCGAAGGCGAGTGGAGCTACGAGGTCGTCGAGAACTGGGCGAAGCTGCCGCCCGGCTGGTCGTTCAAGGAGATCGGCGGCATCGGCTGCGACAGGAACGACAACGTCTATGTCTTCAATCGCGGCGAGCACCCGATGATCGTGTTCGACCGCGACGGCAATTTCCTCAAGAGCTGGGGCGAGGGCCGCTTCCCGCGCGCGCATGGCGTGCACATGGGACCAGACGACACGATCTGGCTCACCGACGATGCCGACCACACCGTCCGGCAATGCACGCTCGACGGCAAGGTGCTGCTTGAGCTCGGCATTCCCGGCAAGCCCGCGCCCTATATGAGCGGCGAGCCCTTCCACCGCTGCACGCACACGGCGCTCTCGCCCAAGGGCGAGATCTTCGTCGCCGACGGCTACGGCAATTCCTCGGTCCACAAATACGCGCCGAACGGCAAGCTGATCAAATCCTGGGGCGGGCCGGGCACCGATCCCGGCGAGTTCAACATCGTCCACAACATCACCTGCGATGCCGACGGCCTCGTCTATGTCGCCGATCGCGAGAACCACCGCGTGCAGATCTTCGACGGCGAGGGCCGCTACCAAGGCCAGTGGAACAACATGCACCGGCCCTGCGCGCTTTGCATGCCGCAGGGCAGGCGTCCGGTCTGCTATATCGGCGAGCTCGGCCCCGGCCTGTCGGTCAACCGCAACATGCCCAATATCGGCCCGCGCATCGCCGTCGTCGACCACACAGGCAAGCGCCTGGCGCGCATCGGCTCAAGCAAGGGCCCGGGCCTCGGCCCCGATGAGTTCCAGGCCCCGCACGGCATTGCCGTCGACAGCCGCGGAGACCTCTATGTGGGCGAGGTTTCCTGGACCAACTGGCCGACCTTCTATCCGGACAAGCCGCGGCCCGACGATCTCCGCTCGCTGCACAAATTCCGCAAGGTGGAGGCCGTGTGACGCCGGCTTCGCTTGGAGCGCGGCCAGCGGCGGGATAGCATTTCCTAAAGGAAACGCCGCGAGGAGAGGTTCGTCATGCGCATCTTCGCAACCGCCGTCGCGTTGTCGCTGATTGCCGCCACCGGCGCCCAGGCGCAGCCGAAGGTGCTGCGCTATGCACCGGCCGCCGACCTCACCCTGCTCGACCCGATGGTCGTGACCGCGCTGGTGACGGCCGAGTACGGCATGATGGTCTACGACACGCTGTTCGCGTTCGACGCGACGATGAACATGAAGCCGCAGATGGTGCATAACCACGCGGTGTCGCCGGACGGCCTCAGCTACTCCTTCAAGCTCCGCCCCGGCCTCAAGTTCCACAACGGCCAGCCCGTCACCTCGGGCGATGTCATCCCCTCGATCCGCCGCTTCATGAAGCGCGATCCGCTGGCGCGGCGCATGGAGGCCGCGCTTGCCTCCTTCGAGCCCGACGGCGCCGACGGTTTCAAGATGGTCTTCAAGCAGCCCTTCCCCTTCGTCGAGGCGGTGCTGGGCTGGAGCGGGTCCGGCATGGCCGCGATCTACCCGAAGGCCGATGCCGAAGCCGATGCGATGAAGCCGATCAGCGCCTCGATCGGCTCCGGCCCGTCCAAGTTCATCGCCTCGGAGTGGAAGGTCGGCGCCACCGCCGCCTGGGAGAAGAACGCCGACTACGTGCCGCGCCCGGAATCGCCGGACGGGCTATCCGGCGGCAAGATCCCGAAGCTCGACCGCATCGAGCTCAAATACATGCCGGATGCATCCACGCGCGGCAACGCGCTCAAGGTGGGCGAGATCGACCTGATCAGCCTCGTGCCGGTCGACCTGACGCGCATCTTCAAGGGCGATCCCAACATCGTCGTCGAGCGCATTGCCCAGATCGGCGGCGAAGGCGCGATCCGCATGAACCAGCTGCAGCCGCCGTTCAACAACCTGAAGGCCCGCCAGGCGCTGGCGCACACGATCGACCAGGCGGAATTCATGGCGGCGGCCTATGGCGATCCTGAGTGGTGGGAGCAGAAGGGTTGCTTCTCCTGGTTCGTCTGCGGCTCGGCCAACGGCATCGAGGCGGGCTCGGAACCCTATCGCAAGCCGGATCTCGCCAAGGCGACGCAGCTCCTGAAGGAGTCCGGCTATGACGGCAGGCCGCTGGTGATCCTGACGGTCACCGACGTTCCCTCGCAATACGGCATGGCCCAGGTGATGGCGGGCAACCTTCGCAAGATCGGCGCGAATGTCGATCTTCAGGCGGTCGATTTCGGCCAGCTCTTCGCCCGGCGCGAGAACCGCAAGACGCCGGCCGAAGGCGGCTGGAACCTGATCGTGCTCGGATACAGCGCCATGCAGCTCGCCTCGCCGCTCAACAACCCGGTGATCGACTCCTCCTGCGAGCGCGCGCCGTTCGGCTGGCCCTGCGATGAGACCATCGAGAAGCTGAAGACCGCCTATCTGAACGAGAGCGACCCGCTGAAGCGCAAGGCGGTCGTCGAGGACATCTCGAAGGCCGCCTGGAACTCGCTGCCCAGCATCCTGACCGGCATGTACTACAACGCGCTCGCCCGGCGATCCAACGTGACCGGCGTCGTGCGCGCCCCGCACCTCGTGTTCTGGAACGCGGAGAAGAGGTAGAGGCGTCGGCTAAAACCGCCGCTGCGCCATCCAGCCGCGGACCTTCTTGGTCCATTCGCTGTCGGGGTTGCCGTTGTCGAGGCTGATGTCGAAATGGTCGAAGCCCGCGAAGACCTTGTGCTCGATCGGGCTGCCGGCCGCCTTCATCGCCTCGACGAAGGGTATGCCGGACTTGAGCACATAGGGAAGGTCCCTCTCGCCCCAGGTGACGTAGAACGGGATGCGGTTGCCCTCGACATAGGTCTGCGGGCTCGCAACCGGCGCATCCTCGGGCCTCTCGAGCAGCGCCTTGCCGCGCGATTCGAGGTCGCCGATCTCGAATTTGTAGGTGCCGGCGACCGGCACGCAGCCGCGGATCGCGCGGCTCGGCACGCCCGCCTTCGCCAGGAGATCGCGTCTTAAGACCGCGAGGGCCGCGAGATGCGCGCCGGCCGAGTGCCCGCCGACGAACAGGCGCTCTGGATCGCCGCCATACCTAGCGATGTTCGTATGCACCCAGGCGATGGCCGCGATGGTGTCGTCGAGATGGGCGGGGAAACGCACCTGCGGGATCAGGCGGTAGGAGACTGATACGAAGATCGCCATGTCGGTGAAGGCCGGGGCCATATAGCCCATCCATTCCTTGTAGCCGAACTCCCAGCCGCCGCCGTGCAGGAAGACGAGCACCGGCAGATCACGGAGCTTGGCATCCCTCGCCAGGCAGAGATCGACCTTCTGCCAGTAGTTGTCGCCATAGGCCTGGTCGAGGACGGTGCGCTCGGTCCGCATCGCCGCGCGCGAGCGCTTGAGGCACTCGGCCGCATAGGCCTCGCCCTCGGGCCCCATCTTCTTCTGCTCAGGCAGGTTGTCGAATGCCATGGCGACCTCCGTTCGGACCGGCCCCAAAAGCTTACGCCGATTTCTTTTCGATTGCCCCTTGTGGAAAAGAGGGAATGCGCCTATGTCACACACATTGAGATTCGGCCGAACGACTTGGCCTCGCCGCGATCTGCGGCTCGACTGACGACCTTCTCCCAAAATCTCGACATGACCGGCCGCGCATGACTCGCGGCCTGACGACTCGTACGAAAAGGAAAGTTTCCCATGACGACGGGAACTGTTAAGTGGTTCAATGCGCAGAAGGGCTTCGGCTTCATTCAGCCGGAGACCGGCGACAAGGACGTCTTCGTCCATATCAGCGCCGTCGAGCGCGCCGGCCTCGGCACCCTCAAGGAGGGCCAGAAGGTCAGCTTCGACGTCGTCGCCGATCGGCGGACGGGCAAGTCTTCGGCCGACAATCTGCGCGCTGCATAAGCAGCGACAAGGATAGCCGCGATGCCCTGACCACGGATGTACTGGCAGGGCGGCCGCGGCAGATGGCCCGCGTCTGGATCTCCAGTCGCGGGCTTTTCCTTTTCTGGATAGCATCGCGCCCTCCGCCGCGGATCTGAGAGCGCCCCATGCCCTTCACCTTCGTCATGCTGCCGCCGCACACGGATGTCGCGCGCGACTGGGCCAGGCGTCTCGCCAAGGCCGTGCCGGAGATGAGGCTGCTGACGCCCGAGGGCGACAACGAGGCGGCGGTGGCGATCGCCGAGGCCGACGGTGCCTATGGCACGCCGACCGCATCGCTGCTGGCGAATGCGAAGAAACTCCGCTGGTGGCAGGCGCCGATGGCAGCACCGCCGGCCGGCTTCTACTCGGCCGAGGCGGTCGCGCATCCCGCCGCCTTCACCAACATGCGCGAGATCTACAACGACCATATCGGCGCGCACATCATGGCCTTCGTGCTCGCCTTCGCGCGCGACTTCCACACCTACCTGCCCCTGCAGCCGAAGCGCGAATGGAAGCCGAAGCCGATCGACACCGGCACCGTGCACCTGCCGGCCTCGACCATGCTGATCGTCGGCCTCGGCGGCATCGGCGCCGAGACGGCGCGGCTCGCCTCCGCCTTCGGCATGACCGTGATCGGCACCGACGCGCGCCGCAGCGCGCCGCCCGCCGGCGTCGCCCAGATGCACCGGCCGGAATCCCTCGATGCGCTGCTGCCGCTGGCCGACTTCGTCGTGCTGACCATCCCGCACACGCCGGCGACCGAAGGCCTGTTCAATCGCGAGAAGTTCCGCCGCATGAAGAAGAGCGCCTTCTTCATCAATATCGGCCGCGGCATGACCACGAAGCTGGACGATCTCGCGGCCGCCCTGAAAGCGGGCGAGATCGCGGGTGCCGCGCTCGATGTCTTCGAGCAGGAACCGCTGCCGAAGGACCACTCGCTCTGGACGCAGCCCAACGTCCTGATCACCCCGCACACCGCCGGCTTCGGCCCGCATCTGAACGAGCGCCGCTACGAGATCCTGCTCGACAATTGCCGGGCCATGGTCGCCGGAAAGCCGCTCCGCAACGTCGTCGACAAGGCGAATTGGTTCTGAGGCCCAGCGCCGATCCGACCACATCTCCGTGAGATGGCACCCTATTTATAAACAGGCGTACTAGCGACGGTTCGCCAACGGCGGGTGCCGAGCGTGCCAGAAATGTCAGTTAAATCAATAATTTGTGCGGACGCCGAGACGTAACGAGAGCTGAAACTAACCGAATGATTAGCGATTCCGTGAATAGCTGTCTTGACCAGGCTCTTGGTGAGGCCCGCGATCCCGCCGTAGAGTCCGCCTATGGATCCGATCGCTGCATACGCCAGCAACGTCTATACGCCGGTCGAGCCGATCGCGCCGGCCGTGCGACGGGAAGGCGGCAATCCGGGCGAGGGCGGCACGAGTCGCTTCCGGGCCTCCGAAGGTCACTCGCATGGCGAGCTGTCCTCGACCTGCCCCACCTGCGGCCACAGACTCAACCTCTCGGTCTGATCTCCCAGGCGTGCCGTGCCGGCTGACGTCGTCATCGTCGGCGGCGGCGGCGTCGGCTCGTCCGTTGCCTATCACCTGACGGCACGGCCGGATTTCTCCGGCAAGGTCGTCGTCGTCGAGCGCGATCCGAGCTACGCGACCGCGTCGACCGCGCTTTCCGCCGGTGGCGTCCGCCAGCAATTCTCGACGCCGGAGAATATCCGCCTCTCGCTCTATGGCGCGCATTTCATCCGCGACATCGGCCGCCTGCTCGAAGTCGAAGGCGATCGGCCGGACATCAACTTCATCGAGGGCGGCTATCTGTTCCTCGCCTCCGCCTCGGGCGCGCCGGTGCTTGAGGCCAATCACGCGCTCCAGAAGCGCGAGGGCGCCGACAACACGCTTCTCGACCCGACTGCGCTGAAGACGCGCTTCCCTTGGCTGGCAATCGACGGGCTCGCCCTGGGGTCGCTGGGGCTGTCGATGGAAGGCTGGTTCGATCCCTATGGGCTGCTGCAGGCCCTCAAGCGCAAGGCAAGGGCGCAGGGCGTAACCTACGTCACCGATACGGCGGTCGGCCTCGAGCGATCGGGCGAACGCATCTCTGCGGTGACGCTCGCCTCGGGCGAGCGCATCGCCGGCCGGTGGATCGTCAACGCTGCCGGACCCCATGCCGGCAAGCTCGCGGCGATGGCGGGCCTTGATCTCCCGGTCGTGCCGAGAAAGCGCTTCGTCTATGTCTTCGACTGCCGCGAGAAGCTCGCTCCGCGCGTGCCGCTCCTGATCGATCCCTCCGGCGTCTGGGTCAGGACCGAGGGCGCGGGATATATCGGCGGCATCTCGCCGCCCGAGGACCAGGACCCGGACTGTGAGGATCTCGAAATCTCCTACGATCTCTGGGAAGACATCGTGTGGCCGACGCTGGCCGAGCGCATTCCCGCCTTCGAGGCGGTCAAGCTGCAGCGCGCCTGGGCAGGCCACTACGACTACAACACGCTGGATCAGAACGGCATCATCGGCGCTCATCCCGACGTGCCGAACTTCCTGCTCGCCAACGGCTTCTCCGGCCACGGCATCCAGCAAGCGCCCGCCACCGGCCGCGCCATCGCGGAGCTGATCTGCGTGGGCCGGTTTACGACGATCGATTTGACGAGATTCGGGTACGAGCGGATTCGTCGAGGCGAGCCGCTGACGGAGTTGAACGTCGTCTAAAGCTTGAATCTGCGGTCGCTCGCTTAGTGGCGTAAATGCCTCGGAAGTCGGCTTCGCTGCGCTTTGCCGTCTTCCTGTGCATTTCCGCGCTCGCGTATCGTCCGCGAGCGCGGGATGCAAGCTAAGGCGAAAGTGCGCTCTTGCGCACGCAAGCCTTAGCGCAGCAGCACGCACCAAGCGAGCGTCTGTAGACTCAAGCCTTTTCGAGTCTCTTTTCCATGTTCACGAACGTCGGCCGCGCATAGCCCGGATGCGCCTCCCGCGTCGTCTCCACGAACCCGCACGCCGCGAAGAGCCTGCGGTTGTCCACGAGCACGAGGCGAGTCGAGAGAAAGAGCCGAGCGAGGTTTCGTGCCCGGGCTTCCTTCTCCGCCGCCGCGATCATGCGCTTGGCCAGGCCCTGGCCGCGTGAATCCGGGTGCACCGCCACGCGGCCGACTTAGAGGCCGCCCTTTTCTTCCTTCCAGAGCAGGCACGCGACCGGCCCCTCGACGACGACGCCTCCGCCGCCTGCGTCGAAATGCGCGCGAACCGATACCTCGGTCTCCCGGAGCGCCGAGGGCAGCGGATCGGTCGCCACCGTCTGCCGCGAGAAGGCGAGACGGATGAGATCGGCGATCGTTGTTGAGTCTTCGGGTCGCGCCCGTCGAAGCGATCCGATCATGCGTCGAGTGCGACGCGCTCGCCCGAGTCGATCGACTTTCGCATCGCATCGAGCCGGCGCATGGCGAGCACGCCATCGGCGATCTCCGGCACATCCGCCGCCTCGCCGCGCACGCGCTTGAGGAAGCCCGCGAGCAGAGCGCGATAGCCCTTGTGATCCTCGTCGGCCGCGACGGTCGGGTTCGGCTCCCAGATCAGCGTGTCGGCCGCTTCCGTCATCGTCGCCGCCGCATCGTCGACCTTGAAGGCCGGGTTGCGGACATAGCGGACCTCGGTCACGTTCCGGACCTCGACGCGGCGGTGATCGCCCATCACCTGCCACCACTCGACCGGCGCACCGCGCGACTGCAGCGTCCCCATCGCCAGCGTCGCCAGCGCGCCCGAGCGGCAGTCGAGATCGAGATGCAGCAACAGCTTCCCCGGCGAGGCCTCGTGCCGGCGCACGCGCATCCCCGCAAGCGGCCCCATCAGCCAGGGCACCAGGTCGAGATAGTGGACGCAGTGATGCAGGTAGAAGCCGGCATAGTCCGGGTTGCCCTGGAAGTAGGTGGGCGCCGTCATGTAGTGGCCGAGAAAACCCGCGATCGGCCCGAACTCGGCTGCACGGATCAGGTTGAAGGCGACGCGGTTCGCGGTCGAGTGCCGCTTCATGAAGCCGACCACGGCGGGCTTCCTTGCGCGCTCGGCCGCGGCCTGGATCGCCTCGGCCTGGGCCGCCGTCGCGCCGGGCGGCTTCTCGATGAAGACCGGCAAGCCGCGGGCAAGGGCCTGCGGCGCCAGCTCGGCATGGACGGCCGGGCCGACCGCCATCCCGACGGCATCCAGGCCCGAATGGTCGAGGAGGTCGCGGGCGCGGGTATGGACGGCGGCGCCCGGCGCCAGGAGGCGTCCGCGTTCGAGCGCATCGGGCTGCGGATCGCAGATCGCCGCGATCTCGGCGCCGAGACCCGCCAGCTTCGGCAGCAGCATCGCCGAGGCGTGCCGGCCGAGCCCGATCCAGCCCAGCTTCATTCGGTTGACCAAGCGCGCGCTCTCACGCCGCGCGACCGCCGGCTGCGTCGAGGTACCGCCGCAGCAACTTCGCGCTGGCCGCGATGTCCTTGTCTTCGTCGCGCGCCGGCGGCCGCCACTGCGCCAGCGGCACGCCGAGCCTGTCATCCTCGCGTCGGAAAGGCTCGAGCGTGATCGGCCCCTTGTACTTGGCCGCGGCCAGCGCGTGGCAGACCGTGGCCCAGTCGATATGGCCGGAGCCGAGGAACCCGCGATGGTTCTCGTTCGCCTGGAAATGGACGAGGCGCTTGCCGGCGCGCTTGATCGCGCCCGCCATGTCGCTCTCCTCCATGTTCATGTGGAAGGTATCGAGCATGACGCCGAGCCCCGGCGCGCGGGCGAGCTGCACGAGCTCGACCGCATGGCGCGCGGTGTTGCAGAGATCGGTCTCGAAACGGTTGAGCGGCTCTATCGCGAGCACGACATCCAGCGAAGCGGCATAGACTCCGGCTTCGGCCAGCGCCTCGACCGCCCACTTGACCTTCTGCTGGCGCCTCTTCTCTTCCACCGGCGCCGGCGCGCGGCCGGCAAAGACCAGAGGAGCGCCGTAGATCGGGCCGCCGACGATGCGTGCGCCGACCGCGACCGCGACATCGACGCAGCGCTTCAGGTATTCGCGGCCTTCCTTGCGCGCGATCGCGCCTTCGGAGGAAGGATCGCGGCTCGAATTCATGCGCGCGGCGAGCGCTACGGCGAGTCCGGCATCCTCGATCGCGATCCTGAGCTCGCCGAGCGCGATCTCGCCCGGCTCCGGCACCAGCATCTCGATGAAGTCGAGCCCAGCCGCCTTGACGCGCTTGAGCAGCGGCAGATGCGCCTTGGTGAAAGGCCGCGCATAGGACATCGAGATGATCCCGACAGGGTTCATCGAGCGCGTCCTCTGCCACCCTCGCTGCGTTCGGGCCCCCACCCCAGCCCTCGCGACCCTCGGAACCCTCTCCCGGCTGCGAAGCAGACGGGGGAAGGCCGGGTGGGGGCGGCGCGAAACGCGGTCGTCATCGTCACGCCGGCGCCTTGCCGAGCGGAGCGCCGGCACCGGTGCGCTCGAGGATGAGGCCGTAGTGCTCGGTGCGACGGTGCTTGGCGAAGTTGAAGATCGACTCCTTATAGCTCTTGCAGCGGTCGAGATCGCAGACGGCGACCGCGACCTCGTCGTCGAGGCTCGTGCATTGCGCGACGATCTCGCCCGAGGGTGCGATGATGCAGCTCTGGCCGATCTGATCGACGCCTTCCTCGACCCCGCATTTGGCGACGCCGACGACCCAGGTGCCGTTCTGGTAGGCGCCCGACTGCATCGAGAGATGGTTATGGAAGTTGCCGAGGTCGTCGGTCTCCGGCATCGCCGGGTTGTGCGTCGGGGTGTTGTATCCGAGCATGACCAGCTCGACACCCTGGAGCCCCATGACGCGGTAGGTCTCGGGCCAGCGGCGGTCGTTGCAGATGGCGAGGCCCATCCTGCCGCCCATCGTTTCCCACACCGGGAAACCCAGATCGCCGACCTCGAAGTAGCGTTTCTCCAGGTTCTGGAAGGGATAGCCCGGCTTGTAGTCGGTGACGCCCGGCAGATGTACCTTGCGGTACTTGCCGACGATGCGGCCCTGCTTGTCGACGAGGATGGCCGAGTTGAAGCGTCGCTTCTTCCCCGTGGAGAAATCGAGCTCGCAGTATCCGAGCTTGAAGCCGATCCCCATCTTCTTCGCCGCATCGAAGAGCGGCTGCGTCGCCGGCCCCGGCATCTCGCGCTCGAAGTAGGAATCGAGCTCGTCCTCGTCCTCGATCCACCAATGCGGGAAGAAGGCGGTCAGCGCCGCCTCGGTATAGACGACGATGTCGGCGCCCATCTTCTTCGCCTGCTCCATCATCGCGATCAGGCGCGCGACGACCTCCTGGCGCGGCTGCGTCTTCGGGATCGGGCCCATCTGGGCGGCGGCGACGATGAGGGGGCGGGACATGGGGTATCCTTCTCGATTAGACCGGCTCGGTCCGGACTATACCGAGGAAAGGCCGCTGGCCAGAAGGCGATCAGATTTCGCAGGTCGAGATGTCAACACCGTCGAGGCGGGCATGCAGCAGGTCGGCGCCGACCAAGCTGGTGCGGCGCAGCTTGCCGCTCTCGCGGCCTGAGCCGTCGCGCAGGGGCAGCACCCCGACGCCCGCATTGACCAGCGCCGCGCCCCGAAGCGTCGCTCCCCGCATCTGCGCGCCGACGAGGTTCGCCCGGCTGAGATCGGCGGCGGTCAGGTTGCAGCGATCGAGATTGGCCAGCACCAGCTCGGTACCCATCAGCTTGGCCCCGACCAGACGCGAGCCGGTGAGCACGATGCCCGAGAAGGCGCGGCCCGAAAGATCGAAGTAGCGAAGATCGGCATTGATCAGCTCGGCACGGCGGCCGCTCTGGCCGCCCGAGCGCAACCACTCCTCGTGTCCGTCTAGGGCGTGGCCGAGCTCGACGGGAAAACTCTCGCGCAGGATCATCGGCAGCGCATCGCCAAAGGTCGAGCGCTCGAGACTGGCGCCGTCGAGCTTCGCCTTGTCGAGCGTGGCGCCCGCGAAGCTGGCGCCCTCTCCCCTGGCATTGAGCAGGCTGGCGCCGGTCAGGTTGGCGCCGACGAAGGCCGCTCTGTCTACATGGGCGTCAACGAGGTTGGCGCCGCTGAGGTCGGTGTAGGAGAGGTCGGCGCCGGAGAGATTGGCGCCGAACAGGCTGGCGCCACCGAGGTCGGCGCCGATCAGGCTCGCGCCGCTCAGGTCGACGCCGGTCATCACGGCGCGCGTCGCAGTCGCGAACTCCATCAGGCATTCGGACAGGTCGCTGACCTCGAGTCCGATGGAGTTCGAGTTCGCGTCCAACATGACGCCACCGCGGAGATCGGCGCCGACCAGCTTGGCGCGATTAAGGTTGGCGCTGCGCAGGCAGACGCCGCGCAAGATCGCGTTGGTCAGGTTGGCGCCCTGTAGATCGGCGCCGCGGAGATCGGCGCCGAACAGATCGGCACCGGTGAGGTCGCACTGGGCGAGCCTCGCGTGGCTGAGGTTGGAGCCTGCGAGCCTGGCCTTGCACAGAACCTTGCCCTCGAAATTCATGCCCGAGAGGTTCTGGCGCGAGAGATCGGGCAGCGCGCCGGCAAGCCCGCCGCGCAACGCCTCTAGCGAGCGGCGCTGCAGCTCGTCCATAACTTGCTGGGCGTTACGCGTTTGCGACACCGGGCTCGCCCAGGGTCATCGTCGGGCCCCGCTCCGTTTCGCTTGCCGCAGGCGCCGACCCATTAGCGCCGACGGCGCCGACGACGTTGTAGGCCGTCTCAAAAGCCTAGCTCTACTAGAGGCCCGTTGCAATCAAAGTTGCTAAAATGCGAGAAGATTTGAGCCAACGGATGACCGGCTCCACCGCCGACGTCGCTACTATCACAACCTCGCTGCGCCAGGGGCTGACCAGACTCTGGCGTTTCGGCAGCAACGCGCTCGTGGCCTGGACGCCGTCGGCGACCGGCATCGAGATCCTGACGGTGCCGACCATACGGCTGTTCGAGCAGGGCCATTTGCACCGGCGCATCTTCGCTGGCGACCGGCTGGCGAGCCGGCGAACCTTCGCGGAGATCGCCGAAGCGTTGAACATTCAACCGATTGAGTTCAGGCTCGCCGCGCCGGTCGGCGCCAGTGTCGGCGAGATTCCGATCGAAAGCGTCGAAGGAACGATCTCCCCCTTCACAGTGACCCGTACCGAGCAGCGGGCTGTGTTCCTAATCGACATTGTCGGCTTCTCGAAACTTGCGCCCGAGCAGCAGGCGAGCCAGCTCACCACCATGGAGTTCGCGTTGAACCTTGCCTCCGAGATGATGAATCGTCGCGGCGACAAGGTCTCGCTGCACCGCTCGACAACTGGCGACGGTTTTTATGTCTGGAACGCCGACAAGGGACTCGAAGCCGATGTCGCGCTGTTCGGCACGATGGCGCTGTTCCTGACCTTCATCGGATCGCTGAAGCGCACGGCCTCGTCGAGCAGCGTGCCAACGGTGCGCACCTGCTTCGGCATCAGCAGCCATTACACCTACCGCCAGCCTAATTCGGACGGGCTCCTGGTCAACGAGTTCATCGTCGGCGATGTCACCATCTCGCTCGCTCGCCTGATCGACACGGCGCGCGCCAACCAGATACTGGTCGGCGGCTTCACACGCAGGGCCGATAACGGCGGCGCACACGGAGTCGCCGAGTTCCTTGAGCTGGCGTTGGCGCGGCTTTCCTGGATGCAGGGCTTCAGCGTGCTAGGCGCCACGATCGACCGCATCACGCTCTACCTCACCGGGCCGCGCGCCGAGGACGGCGGTTTCCGTGCCCAGCGGCTTCGCGTCGTCGACAAGCATGGCATCAAGCATGACTGTTTCAACCTGAAGCTCAACGTCTTCCCGAGCGCCGGCGAACCCTTTTACTATGGGCTCCAGCACACCGAACTCTGACGCCGCATGGCGAGGCGGGACGACCCGCGCGCCAACCTCTGCTCCAGAGCCACCGGGAGTCGCTTGCCACGGGCCTGAGTCTACACCTCTGCGACGGCGCCAGAGCCGAACGGTCGATCTAGATGCGAAGGTCGTCCAGCCGGGCGGCTGTTATCTCGACCACCGAATGATCCGGCGCCTTTTTCAGCACCAGGTCGGCGGCGGCGCGGTCGTCCGTGATGTGATTGCGGAGATTGGGCAGGTTGATTTTGGCCCAGGCGTTCCGAGCGAACTCCACCCGCTTCGGCTCATCGAAGTCGCGATAGGCGTAGTAGAAGGAATTGGGATTGTCGACGCCAGCGACCATTAGCGGCAGCAGGCGGTCGATGAACCACTTTTCGATCGAGGCCTCCTCCGCGTCGAGATAGACGAGGCAGTCGATCAGGCGCGGCGAGCCGGACTCCTCGATCCGCGCGAGGTGCAGCCCGTCCAGGACAACGACGTCGGGCGCCGAGACGGCATGGACCTTCTCGCGGTTGACATCGTAGGTGAAGTGCGAGTAGAGCGGCACCTCGACATGCTCGCCGCGCCGGATCGCGGCGACGGCCTTGCGCAGCGCCTCTACGTCGAAGGACTCCGGAAACCCCTTGCGCCGCCGGAGGCCGCGTTCGGCCAGCACGCTGTTGGGGAAGAGGAACCCGTCGGTCGAGACGATCTCGACCTTCAGCCCGTCCGGCAGCGCTGCGATCGCCTGGCCGAGCGTGCGGGTGAAGGTGCTCTTGCCGACGGCGACGGAGCCGGCGACGCCGATGACGAAAGGCGGCCGCGCCGGCCGCCATTTCAGGATCTCGCTGAGAATCGCCTCGGTCCCCGGCATGGCATCCTATTAGTACGGAAGCCGGGGTGGGCGCGCACCCCCTTCGATGGAAGATCGAGGCGCGACGTAACTCTGGGGAAAGTTTACCGATGGCGACCTTTCTCGCGACCGCCGCGCTCGCTCAGACGGCCGGATGGTCCCGCCGATGAGCGGCGACCGGCCGGCCGACTGGAGCGACCGCTCCTACTATCTGGCGATGCGCGACGGCGTCAGGCTCGCCGTCTCGCTCTACTTCCCCGACGGCGTGTTGCCGAAGGAGCCGGTGCCGGTCCTCCTGATCCAGACGCGCTACGGCCGCGCCGGCGTGCGCCGCAAAGGCCAGCCGCGCTCGCTGGACCCGTGGCTCGCGGCCGGCTTCGTCGTTGCCGTGGTCGATGTGCGCGGCTCGACATCCTCCTTCGGCGCGCGCACCACCGAGCTCGGGCCCGAGGAGCAGGCGGACATGGACGAGATCATCGCGCATGTCGCCGCCGCGCCGTGGTCGTCGGGCAAGGTGATCGCGACCGGCGTCTCCTACACCGCCAACACCGCCGACATGGCGACGAGCCGGCCGGCGCCGGCGCTCATCGCGGCAATCCCGCGCCAGACGGATTTCGATTTCTGGGAGCTGTTCTGGCCGGGCGGCATCTTCAACCGCACCATGTTCCGGCACTGGATGGGCGGGATCTACGAAACCGATTTCGGGCGACCGCGCACGCGCATGGGCGCGGTCGCGAACCCGGCGGAGGCGGGCCTCGATGCGCGCGAGCGGCCGGGGGACAGCCGCGGTCTCTTTCCGACCCTGCAGCCGGTCGACTAGGACGCCGACGGCGCACTCCTGAACCATGCGCTCCGCTCACGCGAGCAGCTTCGTCCGCACTGGACCGTCGAGGACTACGACGCGATCGAGTTCCGCGACGATCGTGCGGCGAACGGCTCCTCTTTCTTCGACGGCTGCTGCGGCTCGAAGGTCGACGCGGTGCGCCGAGAAAAGAAGCCGGTGCAGTACTGGGGTTCCTGGATCGACTGCAACACGGCCGAGGCCGCGCTCAGCCGCTTCCGTTCGGCCCCCGACGTGCCGGCCGAACTCATCATCACCGCCAACACCCATGGCGGCGAGAAGCGCGCCGATCCGCTGCTGCCCGAGATCGAGGCGCCGATGCCGACGCTCGCGGAGCAGGAACGCCTGACCGTCGGCTTCGCCAACCGTGCGCTCGGCGGCACGGTGCCGGACCGACGCATCCGCTACTATGTGCTCGGCGCCGGAGAGATGCGGGAGACGACCGCGTGGCCGCCGCCGGAGAGCCAGCGCTATCGCCTCTATCTCGACGAGTTCCGCAGCCTCGACGGGCGTCCGCCGGCGCCGGGCCTCGACTCCTACGAGGTCGACGCGAGCGCGAGCACCGGCGCGTCCAACCGATGGTGCTGGATCGACCGGCCGAGCTATCCCGATCGGCGCGACGAGGACCGCAGGCTGCTCACCTATGACAGCGGGCCCTTCGACGAGGACCGCCTGCTAGTACCCGGAATCACAATTGGCTGATACGTCGGTCTTTGAAGCGGCGTTGATGGACGTTTGTCTTGGTCCAGACGAACGGCTTGGCGTTCTGGTTGTAGGTTTGGATGAAAGCATCGATGTGCTCCCGGAGCTGCTTGATCGAGACGAAAGAGGTGCCGCG